>JAKFEI010000037.1:0-1971 GCA_036675765.1 Nocardioides sp.
CTCACGCGGGTCGACCTCGACCGCGGGCACTGGCTGCCCGTCAGCGATCCCCAGCTCGTCGCCGACCTGGTCACGAGCTACGTCCTCAACCGTGGAGGCAACGATGCCCAGGACACTCACTGACCCCGGCGTGGTCGCCCTGCACGCGCGCAACGTCGCCTTCGACGTCAGCCGTACCCCGTTGCAGTGGATCCGTGGCGACGCCTTCGCTTCCCACATCATCAGCGCGATCAACTTTGTGCTGCCCGAGGGCGAGCGCTGGTTCTGCGAGACGTTCAACGAGGCACTCCCGCTGATCGAGGACGCGGACCTGCGTGAAGCCGTCCGCGGCTTCATCGGCCAGGAGGCCATGCATGCCCAGGCACACGACGACGTCCTCGGCGACCTCTTCCGCGCGCAGGGCATCGACACCGCGCCGATGGTCGCCGTCGCCGAGCGGATCTTCCAGCAGATGCTCGGGCCGCGGAACCTGCCCACGGCCGCCGCCCGGCACAAGCACCTGGTGGCCAGGCTCGCCCTCATCGGCGGTATCGAGAACCTCACCGCGCTGCTCGGTGACTGGGTGCTCTCCGCCCCTCTCGAGGAGTACGACGCCGACCCCGCCGTCCTCGACCTGTTCCGCTGGCACGGCGCCGAGGAGGTCGAGCACCGGATGGTCGCGCACGAGGTCGCGGACTACTTCGGTGTCGGCTACCTCCAGCGCGCCGGCGCCCTCGGCATCGCGTACGCCGGCTTCCTGCTGGTGCTCGGCCGCGTCGCGCACGACCTGGTGAAGCAGGACCCCGACATGCCGGACCACAGCTATGCCCGCGTGTGGGTCGAGCTCGTGCGCAGTGGGCGGCGCGGCACCCTGCCGACGCTGCGCAGCATCGGGTGGAGCGCCGCCCTCGGCCTGCACCCGCGGTTCACCCCCGAGTGGATCGGCAACACCGCACAGGCCGTCGCCTACCTGGCGAAGAGCCCGGCGACCCGGGCCGCGAGCTGATGGAGAGCACCGCCTCCGACCCCCTCCTCCATGCCGCTGACCTCATCCTCCGGGCATGGACGCGAGTGGGGCCCTCCGAGGTCCCCACGACCCGGCGGCTCCCTGATGCGGGCCTTGACCTGGTCGTCACCGAGCGCACCGTCGTCGCGACCGACCAGGACGTCGTCAGCTTCCAGCTGGCCTCACCCGATGGCGAACGCCTGCCGTCGTGGCGACCGGGTGCGCACCTCGACGTTCACCTGCCGAGTGGCCGCAAGCGGCAGTACTCGCTCTGCGGCGACCCCGCCGACCGGACGTCGTACCGGATCGCCGTACGGCGGATCCCGGTGGACGGTGGCGGCTTCGGCGGGTCCGTCGAGATGCACGACCTGCCCCTGGGCGCCACGCTCCGGGTGAGCCGACCGCGCAATGCCTTCCCGCTGGCCGTGCCCGGGCACGGCTCCCCCGCCGAACGGCTGCACTTCGTCGCCGGCGGCATCGGCATCACCCCGATCCTGCCGATGCTCCGGCTCGCTGACGCACTCGATGTCGACTGGACGATGGTCTACGTCGGCCGCCGGCGCGACACCCTGCCGTTCCTCGACGAACTGGCGGCGTACAGCGACCGGGTGGTCGTCCGCACCGACGACACCGACGGCCTCCCGACCGCTGCCGACCTGCTCGCCGGCGTCGACACCGGGACAGCCGTCTACTGCTGCGGGCCGATCCCGATGATCGACACGCTGCGGTCGGGCCTCCTGGACCGGGCCGACATCGAGTTCCACTCCGAGCGCTTCTCGGCACCGCCGGTCGTCGACGGCCGAGCGTTCACGCTCGAGCTCGAGAACACCGGCGAGGTGTTCGAGGTGCCGGCGGACCGGTCGCCGCTCGACGTGCTCGCCGAGGCGTACCCCGCGATCCCCTACTCCTGCCGCCAGGGCTTCTGCGGCACCTGCCGGCTCACCGTCGTCGAGGGCGAGGCGGACCACCGCGACGGCTCCCTCACC
>JAKFEI010000135.1:0-1968 GCA_036675765.1 Nocardioides sp.
GCGCTCCTCGAACAGCGTCTCGACGGCGAAGATCGCGGCCTTGGCGTTGAGCGAATCGAAGATCGTCTCGATGAAGATCAGGTCCGAGCCACCGTCGACGAGGCCGTTGGCAGCCTCCAGGTAGGCCGCGACCAGCTGGTCGTAGGAGACGTTGCGGGCACCGGGGTCGTTGACGTCCGGGGAGATCGACGCCGTACGCGTCGTGGGGCCTAGGGCGCCGGCGACGTAGCGCGGCTTCTCGGGCGTGCTCAGCTTGTCGCACTCCACCCGTGCCAGCGCGGCACCGGCGTAGTTGAGCTCGTAGGAGAGGTCGGCCATGTCGTAGTCGGCGAGCGAGACCGCGTTGGCGTTGAACGTGTTCGTCTCGAGAATGTCCGCGCCGGCCTCGAGGTACTCACGGTGGATGCCGGCGATGATCTGCGGCTGCGTGATCGTCAGCAGGTCGTTGTTGCCCTGGACGTCGCTGGGCCAGTCCTTGAACCGCTCACCGCGGTAGCCGGCCTCGTCGGGCCGGTCGCGCTGGATGGCCGTGCCCATGGCGCCGTCGATGACCAAGATCCGCTCGCCGAGCGCGCGCGTGAGCTCATCGGTGCAATCGGGGCGGATGTTCGGCTCCCAGGCGTTCACGTACATTCCTTCCGTAACGGAAGGCGTCCTTGCTCTGGCCGAGCGTGGCGGACCAGACCTCGTGATCTGCATCCGTTGCAACGCCTCTCGACTTCTGCAGATGCTACCGGGAACCGGGCACTAGGCTCGGCATTGTGATGGAGATCGAGACGGTTCCCGAGCTCGTGCGTCCGGTGGTCATCGCTGCGTTCGAGGGTTGGAACGACGCCGCAGAGTCCGCAACAGCCGTGGTCGACCACCTGATGAAGGTGTGGGACGCGCGGGTGGTGGCCGTGATCGACCCGGACGAGTACTACGACTTCCAGGTCAATCGGCCGGTCGTCGGCATCGACGAGAACGGCTTCCGCAAGCTCAACTGGCCGAGCACGCACGTCGCCGTCGCCTCACCGCCGGACCTGGACCGCGACGTCATCCTGATCCGTGGCATCGAGCCGAACATGCGCTGGCGCCAGTTCACGGCCGAGCTTCTCTCGACGATCGACGACCTCGGTGGCGAGCTGCTGATCACCCTGGGTGCGCTCCTCTCCGACAGCCCGCACACGCGGCCGATCCCGGTGTCCGGGTCGTCGACCGAGCCCGACCTGATGGACCAGCTCTCCCTGGAGCAGTCCACCTACGAGGGGCCGACGGGCATCGTCGGCGTGCTGCAGGACGCCTGCGCCCGGATCGATCTCCCGGCGGTGTCGTTCTGGGCGGCCGTCCCCCACTACGTCGCGCAGCCGCCCTGCCCGAAGGCGACGCTGGCGCTGCTGGTGCGTCTGGAAGACCTGTTCGAGACACCGATCCCGCTGGGCGACCTGCCCGAGGAGGCCCGGGCCTGGGAACGCGGCGTCGACGAGCTCGCCGAGGAGGACGAGGACATCGCCGACTACGTCCGCGAGCTCGAGGAGTCGCGCGACACCGTCGACCTTCCCGAAGCCTCGGGTGAGGCGATCGCGCGGGAGTTCGAGCGGTACCTCAAGCGCCGGGACGACGACTGACCTGAAGGGGTCAGAACGACAGCCCCAGCGCTGCGTCGAGGACGGGCAGCAGGGTCATCGACGCCTCGGTGTCGCTGTTGTCCGCCAGTCCGTCGGTGCCCAGGGTCGCCTTGACCCATGCGTCGACCGCGGCCGTGGCCCGCGGCGCGTCGAGGTCGTCGGCCAGCGCGTCCAGGATCTCCTGG
Source organism: Nocardioides sp. (assembly GCA_036675765.1). Lineage (GTDB taxonomy): Bacteria > Actinomycetota > Actinomycetes > Propionibacteriales > Nocardioidaceae > Nocardioides. The sequence goes on from JAKFEI010000135.1 coordinate 1,793, forward strand.
ACGACGGGCGCCGCCGGAGCGCCGTCGCCCAGCGCGAGCGCACGACGCAGGTTGGCGATGTCGTCGACGGCCGTCCAGAGCAGGTCGTCGGTCCACTCCCAGTCGGTGCGGTAGTGGTGGCGCAGCAGCGCGAGGCGGATCGCCATCGGGTCGATGTCGCTGTTGCGCAACGCTGA
>JAKFEI010000018.1:0-1965 GCA_036675765.1 Nocardioides sp.
GAGTGCGACGAACCGCACGACGCCGAGGTGATCCACGCCCAGCAGTTCGACGATGCCCTCGTGGACCAGTACGTCGACATGGACGTCTCCGAGCTCTGCGCCAGGCTGACCGAGACCTCCGGCTACACCGACGACGTCCGACGGGGCAGCTACGAGCTCTCCACGTGGGTGGACTCGTGGGACGTCGACGAGCCGGAGGCCGGGGATCACCTGATCTGCGTCGCGGAGCCGACCAACGGCGAGAAGCTGGACGCTCCGCTCCCCCGCGACGCGAGCCCGGTGCAGACCGGGACGGAGACTGCTCTCTTCGACCTGCAGGTGGGCGACTGCTTCAACGAGCCGGACGGGTTCGGCGAGGACGAACTGATCGGCTTCGTCCGGGTGGTTCCCTGCGACCAGGGGCACGAGCTCGAGCTCATCTCCGTCGTCCTTGTCCCTGCCCCGGACCCCGACTATCCCGGCAATGCCGTCATCGAGGCACGCGCCGAGGAGTGCCTCAGCCGCTTCGCGGCCTACCTGGACATCCCGTACGACGACTCCCGCTACGAGTCCGGCTACTACTCGCCGACCGAGGAGTCGTGGGACCACGGCGACCGGACCATCTTCTGTATGGTCGCTGACCCCGACGGTGAAGAACTCACGGAGTCGTTGAAGGGAATCGCACGATGAGCGGATTCAACCCACCGCCGTACGAACCACCTGTCGGTGGCCCACAGGGTGAGTACGACGCGTACGGCACCGGCAACCCCTACGCAGGCAATCCGGCGCCGAGCGCCACGGACGGTGTGTCGATCGCGGCCCTGGTCTGCTCGCTGACCTGCTGCGCCGCACCGGTCGGCATCGGCCTCGGCATCGCCGGCCTGGTCCGCACCAGCGGGGGCAAGCGCTCCGGCCGCTGGGCCGCCATCACCGGGCTGGTGGTCGGGTCGCTGATCATGGCCGGCGGCCTGGCCTTCTTCGTGTTCGCGGCGATCATGGGCTCCAAGACCGTTTTTCCGGACGAGGCGCGCGTCGGACAGTGCATCGGGTGGGACCTGTTCAACGACCCCGAGAAGGCCACTTGCTCCGAACCGCACTACGCCGAGATCTCGTCGGTCGGGCGGTTCAGCTCCGAGCAGGCCGACCGTTTCGAAGGCCAGTCCGTCGGTAGCTACTGCGCGAGCCTCGCACCGGACCAGCGGTACCTCGACGCCGTCGACACCGGTGAATTCAGGTTCGGCATCGAGACCGACGCCTTCGACGAGGACGAACCCGACGAGGATGACGCGTTCTTCTGCTACGTCGAGCGAGTCGACGAAGAGCAGTTCGACGGGGCACTCCCCGCGGCCGGATCATCGACGGGCGCATGAACAGCGATCGGCCCGCCGACGGCGACACCCCGCTGGGGTGGACCGGGCTCGGCCTGTCCCTGGCGTTCTTCATGCCGTTGTTCCCGTTGTTCGGTGCAGTCGTCTCCGTCATTGCGCTGCTCCGGCGTCGATTCCGCCCGCGTTGGGTGGCCGCCCTGGCCCTGGCCCTGGGGCTGGTCTTCACCGCCGCCCAGGTCTCGGTGGTCGCCCTTGCGGTGAACGAGGCGAACGACAAGACCGCGACCGGATCCGATGACGGGCCGGACGAGCCGGTCATGGCCGACGACGTGAAGGTCGGCGACTGCTTCAACGACCCCGTCCTACGTGGCCTCAAGCCGGACGAACCGGGCAAGGCCCTCGGCGAGCTCGAGGTGCTCGACTGCTCCCAACCCCACGACTTCGAGGTCTATGGGGCCTTCGAGCTCAAGGGCGACGGCCCCTTCCCGGGCGAGAAGGCCATCATCAAGAAGACCGACCGCTGCCTCCCCCTCTTCAGGAAGTACGTCGGCGTGCCGTACCGGAAGTCGATGTACGACGGCTACAGCTACTACCCCAGTGCGGACACCTGGGTGTTCGCCGACCGGACGATCACCTGCGTCCTCGCGCACCCCAAGCT
>JAKFEI010000457.1:0-1962 GCA_036675765.1 Nocardioides sp.
GTACACGGCCAGCGGCTCGACGCCGAGCAGGCGCAGGATGTCCTGCGGGGTCGGCTCGCCGTCCACCACGGTCTCGCCCTTCTCCACGTGCTCGCCTTCGAACACGATGATCTGGCGGTACTTCGGGATCAGCTCCTCGTGTTCCTCGCCGTCGACCGGCTTGATGATCAGGCGCTGCTTGCCCTTGGTGTCCTTGCCGAAGCTGACGATGCCGGAAATCTCGGCGAGGATCGCCGGGTCCTTCGGCTTGCGCGCCTCGAACAGGTCGGCCACGCGAGGCAGGCCGCCGGTGATGTCGCGGGTCTTCGACGCTTCCTGCGGGATCTTGGCGACCACGTCGCCGACGCCCACCGGGGCGCCATCCTGCAGGTTGACGATCGAGCGCGGCGGCAGCAGGTACTGCGCCGGCAGGTCGGTGCCCGGGATCTGCAGGTCCTTGCCGGCCTTGTCGACGATGCGCACGATCGGACGCAGGTCCTTGGCCTGGGTGCCGCGACGCTTCGGGTCGGTGATCTCGCGCGAGGCCAGGCCGGTCAGGTCGTCGGTCTTCTCGATGACGGTGATGCCGTCGACGAAGTCCACGAAGCGCATGAAGCCGGCCACTTCCGAGACGATCGGGTGGTTGTGCGGATCCCAATTGGCCACGGTCTGGCCGGCCTTGATCGCGCCGCCGTCCTTGACCGAAATGGTGGCGCCGTAGGGCAGCTTGTAGCGCTCGCGCTCGCGGCCGTGGTTGTCGAGGACCGACAGTTCGCCCGAGCGCGACACCGCCACCAGGTTGCCGCTGGCGTGGGCGACGTGCTTGAGGTTGTTGAACTTGATCGTGCCGGTGGTCTTGACCGTGACATTGTCGATCGCGGCCGCACGCGAAGCCGCACCACCGATGTGGAACGTCCGCATGGTCAGCTGGGTGCCCGGCTCGCCGATCGACTGCGCGGCGACGACACCGACCGCTTCGCCGAGGTTGACCAGGTGGCCGCGGCCGAGGTCGCGCCCGTAGCAATGCGCGCAGACGCCGAACGAGGATTCGCAGGTGATGGTCGAACGGACCTTGATCGCCTGCACGCTGGCGTCCTCGAGCTTCTGCACCCAGGCCTCGTCGAGCAGCGTGTTGCGGGTGACGAACGGATCCTCGTCGTTGCCCGGCAGGAACACGTCCTCCACGACCACGCGCCCCAGCACGCGGTCGCGCAGCGGCTCGACCACGTCGCCGCCTTCGACGATCGGGGTCATGGTCAGGCCGTCGCGGGTGCCGCAGTCGGTCTCGGTGATCACCACGTCCTGGGCGACGTCGACCAGGCGGCGGGTGAGGTAACCGGAGTTCGCGGTCTTCAACGCGGTGTCCGCCAGGCCCTTGCGGGCGCCGTGGGTCGAGATGAAGTACTGGAGGACGTTGAGGCCTTCGCGGAAGTTCGCGGTGATCGGCGTCTCGATGATCGAGCCGTCCGGCTTGGCCATCAGGCCGCGCATGCCCGCCAGCTGGCGGATCTGCGCCTGCGAACCACGCGCGCCGGAGTCGGCCATGATGTAGATCGAGTTCATCGACTTCTGCGGCACGCGCTCGCCCTTGGCGTTGGTCACGGTGTCGGTGCCGATCGCGTCCATCATCGCCTTTGCCACGCGCTCGTTGGTGCGCGACCAGATGTCGACCACCTTGTTGTAGCGCTCGCCCGCGGTGACCAGGCCCGACTGGTACTGCTGCTGGATTTCCAGCACTTCGGCCTCGGCCTCGTCGAGGATGCCCTTCTTCTCGCCCGGGATGATCATGTCGTCGATGCCGATGGAAACGCCGGCGCGCGTGGCGAACGCGAAGCCGGTGTACATCAGCTTGTCGGCGAACACGACGGTGTCCTTCAGGCCGAGCATGCGGTAGGAGGAGTTGATCAGGCGGCTGATGTTCTTCTTGCTCAGCTCGGTGTTGGCCAGCGCGAACGGCAGGCCTTCGGGCAGGATCTCGCGCAG
>JAKFEI010000054.1:0-13714 GCA_036675765.1 Nocardioides sp.
ACGCCGTCGGTGCGGGTCGGGTTCGGACTCGTCCTGCTCGCCGTTCTCGGCGTGCTGCTGTTCCTGCGGCCGGGGGCCGGCGGTCCGGACGTCCCGGCCGCAGGGCCCTCGCCGTCCGGGGCCGGCCTGCTGCCGAGCGTCACACCGGCCACGCCGCCCACCGAGGAGGCGTTCTGTGAGAGCTATCGGATGCTGGCCGCGTCCCAGGGTCAGTACCTCGCGCAGCCCGACGAGCGTGGTGCAACCCTGCTGCGCGCCGCGGCCGAGAACTTGCTGGCCACGGGTGTGCCCGACTCGATGCAGGTGCCGGCCCGGACCGGCTACTTCGTCGAGATCTCGGGCATCTACGCCACGCTCGGCGAAAGGCTCGACCGCCGTGCTGTGCCGGGCGCAGCGCAGGACGACGGTGGTTCGTCGTCGCTGAGTGGTGCGCCGGGCGAGTTCGACGCCTGGCTCCACCGCCTGTGTCCAGCCTGGTGAGGTCCGGCCCGGTGAGGTCCGGCCCGGTGAGGTCCGGCCCGGTGAGGTCCGGCCCGGTGAGGTCCGGTCCGGTGAGCCTCAGCCCTGCCGGCCCTTGAACCGCGGGTTCTGCTTGTTGATCACGTAGGTCCGGCCGCGGCGGCGTACCACCTGGGCGCCGGGCTTGGCCTTGAGCGAGCGGAGCGAGTTGCGGACCTTCATCGGGTCCCCCTTCTGGTCGGGCGGCCGGTGCGCGGGTCGACGAGACCGTCCATGACGGCGCCCACGAGGCGTCGTGGGACACGGTGCAGGACGCCCTCGATCGTGACCGGCACGAGGTCGGGTGCGGTTGCCTTCCATTGCGAACGGCGGTGCCGGGTGTTGCTTCGCGACGTACGACGCTTCGGGACTGCCATCACGCCACCTCACGGATCGGGCCGAGCCACGGCTCGAACCCGTCCTCGCTCACGGACCACGTGCCGCTCTCGCCCGGCCGCACCAGCAGGTCGTCGAAGGATGCGCGCAACGACGCGGGGGCGGCGCCCACGCCGGTGATCACGAGCCGGGTGAAGGGGTGGCGCAGTGCCCAGCCGGCGTGGTCACCGATGCTGACCTGGCCGCCGGCGCCGTCCCACGTGAGTGCCCTGCCGGGTCGGGTCGGCAACCAGAAGCAACCGCGCGAGCGGTGCGCCCCCGCGCCGAGCAGCTCGAGTGACTCCAGGAGTCGCTCCGGGTGGAAGGCCTGCAGTGACTGGAGGTCAAGGCGCCAGATGCCCTCGGACCGGAGGTCGGGCAGCGCGTCGGTGCGGGTGGGCGAGGTCCACGCGTCGGTGCGCGTGTGCTGGTGGAGCCGCCCGGTGAGGGTGGCGCCGTCGAGTCCGTGACCACCGTCGATGACGGCGGCGTCGGGTCGTGCGAGTGCGGTGACCAGTCCCCGTGCCACCGGGTCCAGGGGGTTCCCGGCGTCGTCGAAGGTGACCACGTCGGCGTACTCCACCATCGCGGCGAGCACCTCGCCCACGCCTCGACGGTCGTCGTGCGAGCAGTGGTGACCGCGATCGGCGAGCAGGTCGTCGCCCAGCAGGTCCCTGACCGGGTCCTGCGATCCCACGGCCGTCACGACCGCGGAGATCCGCAGGAACCGGGCCAGTCGCGTGTCCCAGGTCAGGACCGAGCACAGGTGTGCCGCCTCGGCGCCGACGGGGAGATGGGCCACGATGCTCTGCCAGCGACCGTCGCGCGCCAGGCGCTCGAGCGTCGGCACGATGTCCTCGCGGATCGCGCAGCTGACGCAGGCGTGCTCGAGCAGCGTCTCGTGGGTCTCGACGACGCCGGACAGGTCGCTGACGGTGCGGGTCAGCAGACCGCGTTCGACGTCGATGGCGTGGCGTACGGCGACCGCCCCGGGCAGGTCGAACTGCAGTCCCACCATGGTCGATGCCATGGCGTCGGGGTCGACTCCGGCGATCAGGACGACGGGCACCCTCATGACTGCTGCGCTCCGCGGCTGGCCAGGTCGGCCCGTCCGTAGCGGCGCTCGAAGGCCTCGACCCTGCCCTCGGTGTCGAGCACCCGGCCCTGACCGGTCCAGAACGGGTGGCTGTGGACGCTCACGTCGACATCGACGAGCGGGTAGCTGCGTCCGTCCAGCTCGATGACGTCGCCGTCGGTCCGGCCGGCCAGCGTGGACCGGGTCAGGACGACGTCACCGGTCGCGCGGTCGCGGAAGGCCACCGGTCCGTAGTCCGGGTGGATGCCCTGCTTCATGTCTTGCCTCCATGGTTAGAATGAGAATCGTTCTCAATCATGCCACACCCCACGAAGGAGGAACAGCGATGTCCCAGGTGTGCCAGGTGACCGGCGCCCGACCGGCGTTCGGCAACAACGTCTCCCACTCGCACCGCCGTACGCGCCGGCGCTTCGACGTCAACATCCAGCGCAAGCGCTACTGGGTGCCCTCGCTCGGACGTCACCTGACGTTGCGGGTCAGTGCCCGCGGCATCAAGACGATCGACCAGCGCGGGATCGAGACGGTCGTCGCAGACCTGCGTGCCCGAGGGGAGCTCTGAGATGGCGAAGAAGGGATCCGACGTGCGACCGATCGTGAAGCTGCGTTCCACCGCGGGCACGGGCTACACCTACGTGACCCGCAAGAACCGCCGCAACGACCCCGACCGGATGACGATCCGCAAGTACGACCCCGTCGTACGACGCCACGTCGACTTCCGTGAGGAGCGCTGATGGCCAAGCAGAGCAAGATCGTCGCCGACCGTCGGCGTCGCGCCGTCGTCGAGAAGTACGCCGCCCGCCGGGCCGGGCTCAAGGAGCAGGTGCGGCGGGCGGCGCCGGGATCGCCCGAGCTGGAGGAGGCGGTGCGAGCCCTGGCCCGGCTCCCGCGTGACGCCTCCCCGGTGCGCCTGCGGAATCGTGACCAGGTGGACGGTCGTCCGCGCGGATACCTGCGCAAGGCCGGCCTCTCCCGGATTCGGTTCCGTGAGATGGCGCACCGCGGCGAGCTGCCCGGTGTCACGAAGTCGAGCTGGTGAACTGTTCCGGCTAACGTCATGCGAACTGGTCGCTCCGGCGACCAGTTCGCATGACGTCTCGAGCAGGAGGAGCGCCCGTGGGTGCCGGACACAGCCATCGCGCGACCAGCGACACCGACGCCGCCCACGTCCGCGTCGGTACGACGGCGCGAAACGTGCTGCTGGCCGGACTCGGGATCGCCCTGCTCGCCACGCTCATCGCCCTCGTCGCGTGGTGGCCGCCGGGTGACGCCGCCGAGCGCAGCGCCGAAGCGGGAGGTGCCGCCGGCCAGTTCGCGGCCCCCGGCGTGACGTTCCCCAGCGGCGAGATCGTGTCGATCAGCGAGCCGTGCCCGGGCCAGGGCCTGCCGGACGGGACGGGGTGCAGCGAACTCCAGGTCATGGTCGACGGCGAGGAGGAGCCGGTCGCCGTACAAGTGCCACCGGAGGTGCTCGACTCCGGCATTTCCAAGGGCGACCACGTCGAGTTGCTGCGCACCCCGACCCCGGAGGCCGAGAACGGCGAGGAGGCGTCGTACTCCTACTTCGCCACCGAACGCAACGGCACCCTGATCTGGCTCGGCCTGTTCTTCGTCGTCGTGGTCGTCACGATCGCCCGCTGGCGCGGGGTGTTCGCGATCCTCGGGCTCGCCTTCGGCGGCCTCGTCGTGTGGTGGTGGATGCTGCCCGCCCTGCTCGACGGCTCTCCCGGCGTCGGCGTCGCCATGACCAGTGCCGCAGCGATCATGTTCGTCGTCCTCTACACGACCCACGGCTTCTCGTTGCGCACGAGCACGGCGCTCGCCGGCACGCTCGTCGGCATCGTGCTGACCGCCGGGATCGGCGTGATCGCGATCGGCGACGCCCACCTGACCGGCATCAGCGACGAGAGCGGTGCCATCCTCGCCACCTTCGGCGCCCTCGACTTCCAGGCCCTGCTGGGCTGTGCCCTGGTGATCGCCGGACTCGGTGTCCTCAACGACGTCACGATCACGCAGGCCTCGGCCGTGTGGGAGCTGCGCTCCGTCTCGCCCCACGCCTCCCGGGCCGAGGTCTTCGCCAGCGCCATGCGGATCGGCCGCGACCACATCGCGTCGACGATCTACACGATCGTGTTCGCGTACGTCGGCACGGCACTCATCCTGCTGATGCTGCTGCGGGTCTACGACCGCCCGCTGATCGACCTGCTCTCGACCGAACAGCTCGCCGAGGAGGTCATCCGGACCCTGGTCACCTCGGTCGGCCTCGTGCTCGCCGTACCGATCACGACCGGCCTGGCCGCGCTCGTCGCGTCACCTGCTGCCGACTGACTACACGCTGGGGTCGGTCCAGGCGAGCTGGACGGTCTCGGTGCCGCGGTCGCGGGTGATCAGGCGACCACGGCCGGGTTGCGCGGGACCGGGTCGCACGTTGCCGAGGAGCACGCCCTCGTCGCGGTTGCCCGCGAGCAGGATGCCGGGCATCGCGAGGTCGCGCAGGGACTGGATCACCGGTTCGTAGAGCGCACGGGACGCGCCACCGGAGCGGCGGGCGATGGCCACGTGCAGGCCGACGTCGCGGGCCTGCGCCAGCAGCGGCTGGAGCAGGGCGACCGGTGAGCTCTGCTGGGTCGCGACCAGGTCGTAGTCGTCGACCACCACGAACACCTCGGCGCCGGACCACCACGACCGGTTGCGCAGCTGCTCGGGCGTGACGTCCGGTCCGGGGATCCTGTTCTGGAGGTACGTCGCCAGGTCGTTCAGCGCCGGTTGCGCCTGGGTGGCCGAGGTCAGGTAGTTCAGCAGGTAGTCCTCGGGAACTTCGCCGAGCAGCGAGCGCCGGTAGTCCACGACGACGATCTGCGCCTCGGCAGGCGTGCGCGTCCGCATGATCTCCTGGCAGTACGTGCGCAGCAGGTTGGACTTGCCCGACTTGCCGTCACCGAAGAGCAGCAGGTGCGGCTCGGCGTCGACGTCGAGTCCGACCGGGGCCAGTTCCTTCTCGTTGATCGCGAGCAACAGCTGCCGCGGGGGCGGCGTCGCGGAGAGAGCCCGGACCTCGTCGAGGCTGATCCGGTCGGGCAGCAGCCGGAGCTTGGGTCCCGTCGGTCCGCGCCAGTTCTTCGCGACCGCGGAGATCAGTGCGTCGACGCCGTCGCCCAGGGTGCTGGCCGACGGGTCGCCGTCGATCCGCGGCAGCGCGGACAGGAAGTGCAGCTTGCCGGGCACCAGGCCGCGACCGGGTCGGCTGAGCGGCACGAGGGCTGCCACCTTGCGGTCGATCTCGGAGTCGATGGGATCACCGAGGCGCAGTTCGAGGCGGGTGCCGAGGACGTCGCGCATGGCGGCGCGGAAGTCGGGCCAGCGGGTCGAGGACGTCACGACGTGCAGGCCGAAGGTGAGGCCGCGCCCCGCCAGTTGCTGGATCTCCAGCTCGAGGTCGTCGAACTCCGAGCGCAGCGTGCCCCACCCGTCGATGACCAGGAAGACGTCGCCGTACCCGTCGTCGGCACGACCCGTTCCCCGGCGGCTGCGGTAGGTCTCGATCGAGTCGATGCCCTGGCTGCGGAAGTACTTCTCGCGGCGGTCCACGATGCCCTTGACCTCGGCGAGGATCCGGCGCACGACCTCGGGTTCCGACCGGCTGCCGACGCCGGAGACGTGCGGCAGCGCGGCGAGGGGGGAGAACGTCCCGCCGCCGAAGTCCAGGATGTAGAACTGCGACTCGAGCGGCGTGGTGGTGAGCGCGAGGCTGGTCACGATCGTCCGCAGCAGCGTGCTCTTGCCGCTGCGCGGTCCGCCGACGACGGCCACGTGCCCGGCCGCTCCGCTGAGGCTGACGGTCAGCGTGTCGCGACGCTGCTCGCGCGGGCGGTCGACCGTGCCGAGCGGGATGGTCAGGTTGCCGACGTTGCGCCAGCGCATCGACACCAGGCCGAGCTCCGGGTGCGGAGCCAGGTCGGCCATCAGCTGGTCGAGGGTGTCCGGCTCGTCGAGCGGCGGGAGCCAGACCTGGTGGGCCGCCGGTCCGCGTCCCTCCATCCGCTGCACGGCGACGTCGAGGAGCGTGATGCTGCTGTCGGTCGGGGCAGCGGTCGGTACGACGTCCGGCTCGGCGTCGGTCTCGGGCAGGTCGAAGGCCTGCACCTCGGAGATCGTGAACGGCAGGATGCCGCGCACCTTGCCACCGCTGTCGCGGGTGATCCGGCGGCGTCCTGCTTCCGGCGGGCCGGAGACGTACGCCGACTTGAAGCGCGTCAGCGCGGTCGGATCGGGCTTCAGGTAACCGAGGCCGGGCACCGCCGGGAGCTCGTAGGCATCCGGCACGCCGAGGACGGCGCGCGACTCCTGGGCGCTGAAGGTGCGCAGGCCGATCCGGTAGGACAGGTGCGACTCCAGCCCGCGCAGCCGGCCTTCCTCGAGTCGCTGCGAGGCGAGCAGCAGGTGCAGGCCGAGCGATCGGCCGAGGCGACCGATGGCGACGAAGAGGTCGATGAACTCCGGCTTGGCCGACAGCATCTCGGAGAACTCGTCGACCACGACGAACAGTGAGGGCAGCGGTGGCAGGCCGGCGCCGGAGGGGTCGCCGGACAGCCGGGCCTTCTCGTAGTCGCGGATCGAGGCGAAGTTGCCGGCCTCGCGCAGCAGCTCCTGGCGCCGGACCATCTCGCCGGACAGCGCGTCCTGCATGCGGTCGACGAGGGTCAGTTCCTGCGAGAGGTTCGTGATGACGGCCGAGACGTGCGGCATCTCGGACATGCCCGCGAACGTGGCGCCACCCTTGAAGTCGACCAGCACCATGTTGAGTTGCTCGGGGGAGTGGGTCATCGCCAGGCCGAGCACCAGCGTGCGCAGGAACTCCGACTTGCCCGAACCGGTCGCACCGATCACCAGGCCGTGCGGGCCCATGCCCTGCTGGGCGGATTCCTTGATGTCCAGGTGCACGGGGGCGGCGCCGTCGCCGACGCCGATCGGGACCCGCAGCCGGTCGCGCGCCGGACGCGAGCGCCAAGCGGCGTCCGGGTCGAAGCTGCGGACGTCGCCCAGGCCGAGCAGGTCCATGAAGTCGGTCGGTGCCGAGATGTCGACGGCGTCGTCGCCGACCGAGGAGCCGGCGCTCGGCGTGAAGAGCGGCGTCAGGCGTCGCGCCAGCGCCTCGGCGGTCGCCAGGCTGCACTGGTCGCCCTTGGCGCGCACCGGCTCGGTCCGGAGACGTACGGCGACCAGGGGCACCGTCGTCGTACCCGCATCAGGCGCGAGCCGGCCACCAGCGGTGCGCGGGCGGGCCGGCGTCTCCTCGATCTCCAGGCGCAACGCGGTCGCGCTGTCGAGCTCGCCCCACCGGGCCGGCAGGTCGAGGACGGTGACGCCGTGCAGGCCGTCGGCGGGGATGACGTGGTTGCCGGGCGGCAGCTCGGCGCCGTCGGTGATCAGCAGGATGTGGGGCGTCGCGGGCCGCTCGTCCGCACCGAACCGGGGTCGCTCGGTGAGGTCCGGCGGGAGCATCGCGGTCAGGTCGGTCAGCGACGTGGTGACCATCCGCGCCGGACCGACGGCGTCGGTCTGGTGCTGGCTGTGGGCGTGGGGGAGCCACTTGACCCAGTCCCAGTTGGCCAGCGTCGCCTCGGTCGCGAGGACGGCGACCTGCAGGTTCTCCGGTGACTGGAAGGTGGTCGCCGAGCAGAGCAGCGTCCGCGCGAGCGAGCGGGCTTCCTCTTCAGGGCCGCAGATCTCGATCCGGTCGAACGCGCGCAGGTCGATCGACGCGGGCAGGTCGGGCTGCAGCCGGTGGACCACGAGCAGTCGGTGCAGTGCGGACGCCGACGCGGGGTCGACGTCGTCGATCGGCGCGCCCTCCGGGGGCACGAGCTCGAGCGCCAGGGGTTGCGCGCAGATGCCGTACCGCACCTGCAGGAAGGCGGGATCGGCCGACGACCGCTCCCACACCCGGGACCTGTCCTCGGCGAGGGCCGGCAGGGCGGACGGGTCGGGGTGGATCCAGGTCAGCGCCCGGCGCTGCTGGTCCGCCGCGTCGCGGGCGACGCCGCGCACGGTGGCGAGGTAGCGGAGGTACTCGGTGCGCGACCCCGTCACCTGCTGCTGGCGCTGCTTACGCTGGCGGTCGATCTGCACGATGATGAAGCCGAGGGTCGCGAACAGGAACATGCCGCCCGCGATGTAGCGCAGCGCAGGGTTCTGTCCGGTGCCCGTGCCGAGCCCGGCGACGAGGACGATCGACCCGAGGCTGCCCAGCATCGGGATCGCGTTCATCGCGACCCCGGCGGCACCTTCGCTCGGCTGGATCTGCGGCGGCGGCTGGATCTGCAGCTGTCCGCTGGGCAGTTCGGGGCGCTCGCTGCGTCCCGCTCGCTGCGTCAGACTTCCGGGCGCAGCCGTGCGCACCCTGCGGCCCTGGGCCGTACCCGGTGTCCCCGATGTCACGGTCATTCGGTGCTCCCCTGTCGTCGACGCCCGATCATGCGACGGCCCTGATGATAGGTGGCGGCGTCAGTGGGTAGAGAGAGGTCTGTGGAAGCACGACACGTACGACTACCCTGCGGACGGGGCCGTGAACCGCGGTGACGACGATGGATTTCTCGGGAGGCGCGATGTCGGGTACGCCGTCCCGGCCACCTGCGGCCGGAACAGTGACTGCCGTGACGGTCCATGGACCCCTCGGTGTCCTCGACCTCACGGTGCCGACGGACGCGACGCTCGCCGACGTGGCCGTGGCGTACGCCGCCGAGACCGGACTGCCGGTGCCGTTGCCGCTCGTCAGCCGCACCGGGGAACCGCTCCAGATGGCGACCGAGGTCGGTGCCGCAGGGCTGGTCTCGGGGTCGGTGCTGGTCGCGGTCGATCCGTCGTCCCGCCCGGCGCCGCCGCGACGTGCCGGATCGGGTGAGTCCCGGTCGCGCGGGGTGGCCCCGGGTCCGGCGTCGAGCACCTGGCTCACGGTCGCCGTTGCGGTGGCGGTCGCCGCCGCGTGGTCCGCCACCCGGCTCGACCCCGACGACCGGTGGCCGGCGATCGTCGTACTCCTGCTCGCCGCGTTCGTCGGCTGCCTCCCGTTCGGTGCGCTGGCGACGCAGCGGGTCCTGGCCGCGCCGGCCTTCGCCGCCGCTGCCGCCTTCGCTGCCGCGTGGGATCCCCTCGACGAACGTCTCCCGACCGTCTTCGGCGCCGCCGCGCTGGCCGGTGCCGTGACGGCCGCGGTCGGTCGGGCGCTCGCGGATCCGGACAGCAGTGCCGAGGTCGGGTTGCGGATCCAGATGGTGGTGGGCGCTGCGTGGTTCGCGCTGGCCGGTGTGGGAGCGCTGACCAATGTGGCCCCGCAGGTCGTGTGGGCCGTGCTGTTCCTGCTCGCCGTGCTCGGCGCCCGTTTCGTGCCCGAGGTGGCGATCGACGTACCCGACCAGTACCTGCTCGACCTCGAGCGCCTCGCCGTCACGGCGTGGTCGGCCCGCGAGCGGCCGACGGGGCGCCGCGGCCGGATCGTGGTCCCCGAGCAGGCCGTGAGTGTGGTCGCTGCCCGCGGCGCACGGACGGTCAGTGCCGCCGCCGTCGCGATCCTCGTCGTCGTCCTGGTGTCGGCCCCGATGGTGCTCTGGACGGCCGACCTGCCGCTGGACCGGATCGGTGCGCGGTGCCTGGTCGGCTTCGGCGGTGGCACCCTGCTGCTCGCGGCCCGCAGTTATCGCCACGTCCTGGCCCGCAGGTTGTTGCGACTTTCCGGTGTCATTTCGGTCAGTCTCGTCGCGCTGGTCGTGCTCGGAGTGATGGGTCCGGGCGAGCCGTCGGACGGTTCCAGCCTGCCCGGGTTCCTGGCCATGGCGGCCATCGCCCTGGCCGCAATCCTTGTCCTGGTGGGGGTTCTGGTCGGTCGGGGCTGGCGTTCGGCCTGGTGGTCACGACGTGCCGAGGTCGCCGAAGCCGTGTGCGGTTCGTTCGCTTTCGGCGCCCTCGTGGTGGCCGTCGGATTCTTCCGTCATCTGTGGGAAGTCACAGGTTGATGTTTAGCCCTGTCCATGGCAGGGGTACCACCCATCGCGTCGGCTCTTTGAAAGCACTCGGGAGCCAGTTCAAAGAGGTAAACCGCAACCAGTGGCCAGTCACACGATCCGGCCGCAACCAGAGACCAAGGGAGAACAGACATGACTGTCGAGTTCGGACAGGCAGAAGGCGCACTCAAGCGGATCGCCGATCGAGTCATCCAGGCCAAGGATGAGTTCGGCAAGCACTCCAGCACCCTCGACGGCCAGATCAGCGCGTTGAAGGGCAAGTGGGAGGGCGACGGCGGTCGCGCGTTCATGGTCCTTCACCAGGCATGGACCGAGAAGCACAAGGTCGTCACGACCGCACTGGACAAGTTCCACGCGTCGCTGACCGAGACCGAGAAGGACAACGTCGCCGTCGACCAGCAGGCCGGCAGTGGCATGAACAACCTCATCAACAAACTCGGCAACCTCTGAGCCGGACGAGAATCCAAGGAGATATGAAATGAGCCTCGACGGCCTTCGCGTCAACCACGGCGAACTCGACACCGCCGCCCAGAACATGTACCAGACCGTTCAGCGCATGGACGAGTCCCTCAACAACCTCGAGAAGGACATCGCCAACGATGTCGCCACGTGGTCCGGCCAGCAGCAGGAGGCCTACCGGGTCTCCAAGGCTGCCTGGGACTTCGCGATGCAGGAGATGAAGGACCTGCTCGACGAGAGCCACAAGACGGTCTACCAGTCGAACGCCGAGTACATGGCTGCTGACAAGCGCGGCGCGGGCCGCTTCGAATTCTGAGCGACCAGCGCACATCAGCGCCAGGGACCGACGCGCACGCGTCGGTCCCTTTCGTTGATGTCAGGATGTCGGCCTCGGGCTTTCGGGAAGGGTTGAGCAGATGACACAGGCAGGTCGGGTTTCGGGGGCAGTGGCCTCCGGGCTGGTCCGGGTGACGGTCACTTCGGGCACGCGGCGTGTGGATCTCGTGCTCCCCGGAGCGATTCCGGTTGCGGAGCTGCTCCCCGAACTGGCCCGCAGCGTCGGACTGCTCGATCCGGCGACGGTCCACGGTGGCTACCGCGTCGGCACGGCCGACGGTCGTCGTCTCGCCCCCGACACCGGACTGGTCCTGCAGGGCGTCGAGGACGGCGGCCTGCTCACCGTCTCCGCCGGTGTCGACGACCCGCCCCCGCGGGTCTACGACGACGTGGTCGAGGCGATGACCGATGTCGTCGAGCACGATCTCCAGCCCTGGCGGCCCGCCTCCGGTCGTCGTACGGCGCTGGCTGCGGCGGGTCTCTTCCTCGGCCTCGGCCTGGTGGCGCTGCTCATCCAGCGCGGCTCGGACCTCGCGGGTGCCGCGACCGCCCTGGTCGCCCTCGCCCTGTGTGCCGGCGGGATCGTCCTGTCCCGCGCCCAGCACGAACCGGAGGCCGCCGTCGGTGTCTCCTGGCTCGGCGCCGCGTATGCGGCCGCCGCGGGCGTGATGTTCGCGCCGATGGACGCCGACCTGTTCGCCGAGCCGCTGGCCTTCGCCGGGGCCGGTGCGCTGGTGGCCGGACTGATCTGCGTCATCGGCCTGGGCGCCGGGCGGACCCTGGTGTTCCCGCCGATCGTCATCGGGGTGCTCGCGCTCGTCGTGGGCCTGTACCTCCGCTCGGCCGACGGTGACGGCTTCGAGCCCGCACCCCTGCTCACGACCGTGCTGGCCCTCGTGGTGCTGGCTGGCAGCGTCTTCCCGTGGCTCGCCCTCGGCGCGACCTCCACCCGGGTGGACCAGCTCTTCGCGCCCTCCGACATCACCGCCGACCCCGAGGACATCGAG
Source organism: Nocardioides sp. (assembly GCA_036675765.1). Lineage (GTDB taxonomy): Bacteria > Actinomycetota > Actinomycetes > Propionibacteriales > Nocardioidaceae > Nocardioides. The sequence goes on from JAKFEI010000054.1 coordinate 11,787, forward strand.
CACTCCCGGGTCGCGGCGGACGCCCGGATCGCCCACGAGATCCTGCTCGCCATCTCCGGCACCGTCGGCCTGCTGCTCATCCTGGTCGCCCCACTGGCGGTCAGCCTCGGCGTGAGCGGCACGCTGCTCGCCGTCGACGCCTGCCTCATCGTGATGCTGCGGACGCGGCAGTACCGGACCGGCAGCGAGGTGCTGCTCGGGCTCGGGACCGGCATCGCCGGTCTTGCCGTGACCGCTCTCGCGGTGCTCTCGATGCATGACGACTGGCGACCCACGCTGTCGGTCCTGCTCGCGGTGCTGGGTGCGGTCCTGCTGACCGCGACCCTGTCGCCCTCGGTTCCGTCCGTACGACGTGGCCGGCTCGGCGACGTCCTCGAGTCCGTCGCCCTGCTGACCCTGCTGCCGCTGCTGGTCGTGGCCGTCGGGCTCTTCACTCAGGTTCGCCAGGCGATCTGATGGCCACCAAGAAGGACCTTGTCGAGGCGTACTCCTTCAGCCGTCGACGGCTCGTCACCGCGTTCGTGTCGGGTGCACCCGGCGGGCGTGAGGTCGAGCCGGCACGACCCGGCCGGATGATCGTCGGCGGCGTCGCACTCGCCGTGCTCCTCATTGCGGGCGCGGCCGTGGCGGGTGCGCTCACCGACCGACCGCCGGCCAACTGGGACACTCCCGGACTGGTGACCGACGACCACGGTGCGCTCTACGTCATCCTCGACGAGGACGCGGTGCCCGGGCAGCCGCGGCTGCGGCAGATCATCAACGTGACCTCCGCCCAGCTCATCCTGGGCGCCGACGTGAAGACCAAGAGCGTGCCGGAGGACGAGCTCGACAAGCAGGACAAGGGTTCGCCGATCGGGATCCTCGATGCACCCGCCACCGTGCCTGCCGCTGGTCAGTTGATCAACAGTGGCTGGACCTCGTGCACGGCCAGTGATCGCGGCATCAAGACCGAGGTGACGGACCGGCCGGGCGTCTCGTTGACGCCGGGCGACGGATTCGTGGTGAAGGGCGCCGGCAGTGGCAGGCCCTACCTCATCGCAGAGGCCGGTGCGGGTCCGTTGCGCCGCGCCTACAGCTATGCGCTGCCGGCGGACAACGACGGCCTCTACATCGCGGTCGGCGTCTCGCCCACCGACGTGATCACCGTGCCCGACGAGTGGCTCTCCCTGTTCCCGGTCGGCGGGCCCCTGGACGCGACGGGCCTCGGCATCGCCGGTCTGGGCAACCCGGTCGATCTCCCGGGCTACACCAAGGGCGCCCGCGTCGGTGACTACTACTTCGACTCCGGCCGGACTCTCGCGGCGACGAGGACCGGCTTCGTCATCCTGTCCGACTTCGCCGCGGCCGTGCTGCGCAACACGACCCTCCCGGGTGCCGGCCGGAAGCCGATCGAGCTCAAGCGCTCGGCCGGTGCCGACTTCGACATCGACGAGAGTGCCGATCCGTACGGCGCCGCTGCCTGGCCCGAAGCGATGCTGGGTGGTTCGGCCGGTGCCAATGACCAGATCTGCGCCCAGCTCGTCACCGAGGAGGGCGAACCGCCCCGCGCACTGCTCGCGACCGTGCCGTCGGGTTCGGCGATGCTGGAGGGCGTGGCCAGGGGCGAGCGCGAGGTCAACGTGATGTCCGGTCGCGGCGCCCTGATCCGCTCGGCCGAATGGACGACCTCCCGCGGCGGGACCATCTTCCTCATCGACGACCGCGGGCGGACCAACTCGGTGGCCGGGGGCCTCGAGGTGGAGCAACTCGGCTACAAGGACGTCCCCGCGGTCGTCGTCCCGGACTCGTGGAACAAGCTGTTCCAGCCCGGCGCGGACCTGTCGGTCCTCGCCGCCCTGTGCCCGCCGACGACGAACTCGCCGTCGAAGGCCGACGAGGACAAGAACACGTGTTCGTGACCGTACGACGACCGCTGATCGCTTCGCTGG
>JAKFEI010000252.1:0-1947 GCA_036675765.1 Nocardioides sp.
ACCGCGACCACCACGGTCTGGTTGGCGGAAAGGTCTGCATCAATGGGGACGTTCACGGCCCGCAGACTACCGGTGAGTGGTCCAGCCCTTCGACTCCAGAGCGACCCGCAGCTCCTCGGCACGGGTCTCGATGACGTCGAGCTCGACCAGTCCCACAGGGCGTCCGGGGTCGTGGTCGATCCGGACGTCCTCGATGTTGACCCCGCTCGCGCCAGCATCGGCGAAGAGCCGGGCGAGCTCGCCCGGGTGGTCGGGCACCGCGACCCGGACCGGTTCCATCGGCTGCGGCGCGGCGCCGTGCTTACCGGGAATCGCGCGGGTGCCGGCCTGGCCGTAGGCGAGCAACGACTCGAGCCCGACCCGGTCCTTGCCGGCCACGGCCTCCAGCACCAGGTCGAGTCGCTCGCGGACCTCGCCGAGCAGCGCGGCCACCGCTTCCGCGTTGCCGCCGATGATCTGGCTGTAGAGCCGCGGGTCCCCACCGGCGACGCGCGTGACATCGCGCACACCGGTGCCGGACAGGGCCAGATGGGCCGGTGTCGCGCCCGCCAGGGTGCCGGCGACGAGGGCGGCCATCAGGTGGGGGACGTGCGAGGTGCGGGCCACGGCCCGGTCGTGCTCCAGCGGCGGCAGGTGCACCGGTACGGCGCCGCACACCCGCACCAGCGCCTCGACGACGTGGACGGCAGACGGTGTCGCGTCCGGGCCGGGCGTGATCGCCCACGGCCGGCCGTCGAACATCGCCGCGCTCGCCGACAACGGCCCGGAGTGTTCCGTACCGGCCATCGGGTGGCTGCCGACGTAGCGGCTGACCGCCGGGTGGCTCGCCACGGCGTCGAGCGGCGCACCCTTGACGCTGCCGACATCGGTGACGATCGTGTCGGGTCCGGCGGCGTCGAGCGTCAGCCGGATCGCAGCGCCCAGCGCGTCCGGGGGTACGGCGACCACGACCAGCTGCGGGACGTCACCCGCCTCGCGCGGCCGGCCGGCACCGAGCCCGGACGCGGTCCGGACATGGTCGGGCGCGGCATCGGTCAACAACACCTCGAGTCCCGCACGCCGGCAGGCCAGCGCGATCGAGGTGCCGATCAGGCCCGTGCCGATGATCTCGACCGGCCCGGTCAGGACGGAGTTGTGTTCACCCATCACAGACCGACCAGGTCGAGGAGCTCTCCGAGCTCGTCATCGCTGAGTTCCCGGGTCGTGCCGGTCGCGAGGGTGCCGAGCTCGATCGGCCCGAACTTCGTCCGGCTCAGTTGCCGCACGGGGTGCCCGACCTGGTCGAGCAGGCGACGCACGATCCGGTTGCGCCCCTCGTGGATGACCAGTTCGATGATCGAGCGGTCCGCGGTCGCGCCGAGGATCCGGGCCCGTCGTACCTCCACGGGACCGTCGTCGAGCGTCACGCCGGCCAGCAGGTCGGCGACCGTGTTCTTCGAGATCCGCCCGGTCACCTCCGCGACGTAGGTCTTCTCGACCTCGAACGACGGATGCGCCATCCGGTGGGCGAAGTCGCCGTCGTTGGTGAGCATCAGCAGCCCGGAGGTGTCCGTGTCGAGGCGTCCGACATGGAACAGCCGCAATGCGGGGTCCGCCGCCAGGATCTCGCTGAGCACGTCGGTCAACGTCGTGCGGCCCTGGGGGTCCGACATGGTGGAGACGACACCGCGCGGCTTGTTCAGGACGAGGTACATCTGGTCGGACACCGGCGGCAGCCGCTTGCCCGACACCTTGATCACCGCGGTGCGCGGGTCGACCTTGGTGCCGAGCCGGGTGATGACCTCACCGTCGACCTCGACCTCGCCGTCGAGCATCAGTTCCTCGCACTTGCGGCGCGACGCGACACCCGAGGTGGCGAGCAACTTCTGGAGGCGGATCAGGCCGTCCTCGTCGACTGCGATGTCACGCGCCATCGGTGTCAGCCTCCGACTCGGACTCGGACTCGGG
>JAKFEI010000095.1:0-1946 GCA_036675765.1 Nocardioides sp.
CGAGTGCCTGCACGGGATCCGGCGCGTGGCCGAGGCTGAACGCCGCGACGGCAACGTCGAACGACCCGTCGCGGAACGGCAACCGCAGCAGGTCGCCACCGACCGCGAGCGCCGGTGGGCGCGGGAGCATCTGCGGTGCCAGGTCGACCGCAACCACCCGGGCCGCACCGCGCGCGGCTGCCTGCTCGCCCGCGACCCCGGTCCCGGCGCCCGCATCGAGCACCCTCGCCCCCGCCAACGGGAGCTGCGCGTCGTCGAGCATCGCGCCGGCGAGCCGCGCGTACAGCGCAGCCGGACCGCTCCGCCAGGCGGCAGCGGAGAGGTCGTAGGCCGAGCCGATCGCGGTCACGCGAGGAACGCTGCTCCTTCGACGGCCCGCTGCTCCCACCAGACCAGCTCGTCGTCGTACCCGCTGAACGCCTTCTCCCAGCCGAACTGCACCAGGGCACCGAGGAGGCTCAGCGCGATCTGGGTGTCCCACCACGGCGCAGTGTCGATGCCGCGGCGTTCGAGGGCGGCCCGATAGGTGTCGATGGCCTCCTCCTTGGTGACCGGCAGGCGTCGGCAGTTGATGGCGAGGTACCACGCCAGGTCGGCCGTTGCGGCGCCCCGGCCCGGCAGCTCCCAGTCGAGCAGCACGGTGCGGCCCTCACGGTCGGTGCCGAGGTTGTCGAGCTTCCAGTTGCCGTGGACGAGCGTGCTGGGCGTCGCGGCGAGGGCGTTCACCAGCGGCCCCGGATCATGCACCAGCGGTACGACGATGGCCGCTGCCTTGGGTGCGACGGTCTCGAGCAACGGCCAGCCCTGGGCCACCAGCCTGGGGACGAGGTGATCGGAACCGAGCGCCGCTTCCGCAGCCGCCATCCTCGGCGACAGCTCCAGGTAGCGATCCGTCGGCGAGACCACGTCGATGTCGAGCTCGGTCTCCCAGAACGCCGCGTGGACGGCAGCCATGTGGTCGAGGAACCGGTCGTTCTGCTCGATCGTGATCGGGTCGTCGACGGCCGGCACAAGGGTGTCACCGACGTCGTGCATCAGTATGGCCGCCAGCGTCGGCCGCTCGCGATCGTGAGCGACCGCGACGATCGGCTGCACGATCTCGTCGGGCAAGGCGGCGAGGATGCCGCGTCGCCACAGGGCAACCGTCGAACTGCCGGGCACTCCCGCCGCCCGCAACGACCAGTCGCCGTCGTGGTCGAGGTACTTCACGACGTACGACGCCCCGTCGATCGTGACCCGGTCCAGCACGGCGCCGGACTTGCCGGGCGCATCGAGCGGAGTGCAGTCGGTGGCACCGACGAGCAGGGCGTCGACGGAGTCGAGGACCGGGCAGACGTCAGACATCTGCGGCCTCCATCTCGGCCAGCAACGACGCCGGCCAGCGGCCGCCGCAGAGCACCACGTCGGCCACGATCTTGTCGTCGACGACATCGAGCAGGTGGGCGTGGTGGGCGGCATGCGGGATCCCGCCCTCGGTCCACGACAACGTGTAGTCCACGACCTCGCCCCTGCTCGTGGGCTCACGGCGCAACTGCTCGAACGCCCCCGGGTCCGCGAACCACCCGCGGTAGGTCTCCCGGATCTGCTCCGCGCCCGTCCGGTGGAAGCGCCAGTTCGGCACCGTGGCATCCAGGGTGGCATCCGGTGACCAGGCGTCGCACTCGTCGATCCGGCCGGACCGAACGGCCTCCAGGAAGCGGTCGACCGCTGATGGCTGGGACATGTTCGACTCCTCGGCTCGGCTCATTCTGACAGGACCGAGCGTGCCGGGACAGCCTTGCAGTGGGCTTGCAGCCCGTTGGTCGAGGTGCTCGATGCTCACCTGCCGGGGTAGCCTCGCGGTCTCGCCTCGCCCCTGAGGCGGACGGGCTACGGCAGGTTCAATCCTGTGTGGCGACCGTGATCCGTAAACAGTGGTCCGACCACATCGGCAGGGGCTGCCTGGG
>JAKFEI010000254.1:0-1943 GCA_036675765.1 Nocardioides sp.
CAACCGGTCCAGCCGCTGGCCGTCGGTCGGGTTGGCCGCCTCGAACTCGAAGCGTCCGTCGTTCGTGACGCTGAGCAGGCCGGGGTCGTCGGCGAGGGCTTCCTCGACGACCTCGAGGGCATCGGCCCGGTCGTCGCGCGGCAGTCCGGCCTTGACGTCGTACCCGATCTCGACGGAGGCGACCCGGGCGTACGCCGGGTCGGCGCGCAGGTCCTTCTCGGCCGCGGCGAGATCGGCATCGCCGTCGAGCCGGATCGACACCTTGCCGTCGCTGAGCGTGGCACCGTCGACCTCGTGCGAGAGGGCCGTCGAGAGCAGGGCTGCCTCGTCGGTCAGGTCGTCCCCGGGCTCGGCGAGGTAGCGCCAGTCCGCGACAACGGCGTTCACGCTGGCGTTGCCGGCGTCGGCCAGTTGTACGGCGACCACCTCCGGGCGACCCTTCTCCCCCGGGACCACCGTGATCCTCGTGTCCTTGCCGAACTGTCCGTCGAACCTCTCGACCTCGAGATCACGCGCCAGCGCCATCGACGCACCGACGCTGATGGCGTGGGTGCGGGGACCGATGCGGCCCCCGATGACGGTGTCGACGCCGGTGTCGATGTCACCCAGGGTCACCTGGATCGTCACCTTCGACTCGCCGGCGAAGTCCTCCAGCGCGCCGGCGACCGCGGAGATCTCCTCGCTCGTCGCGTCGCTCTCGATCTCCACGTCGACGTCACAGCGCTTGCTGAACTCGTGCGTGAAGCAGTGCACGTCGTGGTTCGCAACGGCCAGTCCACCGAGCGCAGAGTCGAGCTCGTCGAGCTGGACCGGGTCCTCGCCCGCGCAGCCGCTCAGCCCCAGACCGGTCAGCAGCAACGCGCTCCCGAGTACGCGCGCTGCGGTCACCGGGTGACGCCGTACTTGCCCAGCTCGAGGCGGGCCACCATGCCGAGGTGGACCTCGTCGGGCCCGTCGGCGAGCCGCAGGGCGCGGGCGTTGGTCCAGGCACCGGCCAGCGGGAAGTCGTTGGACATGCCACCGCCGCCGTGGATCTGCATGGCGAAGTCGATGATCTGCTGGGCCATCCGCGGGGCGGCGACCTTGATCTGGCTGACCTCGCTGATCGCGTTCATCGGGCCGCCGACGTCCAGCTTCCAGGCGGCATTGAGAACGAGGAGGCGGGTGGAGTCGATGGCGATCCGGGCCTCGGCGATCCGCTCGCGGTTGCCGCCGAGGTTGACCAGCGGCTTGCCGAACGCGATCCGGTCGGTGCCGCGCTGGCAGGCCAGCTCGAGGGCCTTCTCCGCAAGGCCGATGAGGCGCATGCAGTGGTGGACGCGGCCGGGGCCGAGACGGCCCTGGGCGATCGCGAACGCCTCACCGGGACCGGCGATGAAGTTGGCGACGGGGACGCGGACGTTCTCGAACACGACCTCGCCGTGGCCGATCGGCTCGTCGTAGATGCCCATCGTGGGGAGCATCCGGGCGACGCTGACACCGGGGGCGTCGCGCGGCACGAGCACCATCGAGTGCCGGTGGTGGCGGTCGGCGTCGGGGTCGGTGAGGCCCATGACGATGAGGACCTTGCAGTCAGGGTTGCCGACACCGGTGATGAACCACTTGCGACCGTTGATCACGATCTCGTCGCCGTCGACGACGGCGGTGAGCTCCATGTTGGTCGCGTCCGAGGACGCGACGCCGGGCTCGGTCATCGCGAAGGCGCTGCGGATCCGGCCGTCGAGCAGCGGATCGAGCCACTCGTCCTTCTGCACCTGGTTGCCGTACTTGAGGAGCACCTCCATGTTGCCGGTGTCCGGTGCGTTGCAATTGAAGATCAGCGGCCCGAGGAACGACCGGCCGGTCAGCTCGGCGATCGGGGCGTAGTCGACGTTGCTGAGGCCGGCGCCGCCGTGGGTGCCGTACTTCTCGGCGTACGGGCCCTCGTGGCCGGCGGGCAGGAA
>JAKFEI010000400.1:0-1938 GCA_036675765.1 Nocardioides sp.
AGCATGTCCAGGACCTGGGCAGCCAGGCTCGGTGAGTCGTCCGCGACGCGAGCCAGGTCGACCAGCACCGTGCTCAGCGCGGTCCACGCCGGCTGGTCGGCCGGCTGGGCTTCGATCTGGTCGGCGAGCTGCTGACCGACGTCGGCCAGGAACTCGCCGAGCAGCGCATCCTTGCTCGGGAAGTAGCGGAAGAACGTGCGCCGCGACATGCCCGCGGCGGTGGCGATCTGTTCGACGGTCACCTGGTCGAACCCGTGCTCCGCGAACAACGACCAGGCCTGCGCGAGCACGTGCCCCCGGATCGCGCCGCGCGCGAAGGTGCGCAGGGTGGAGTCGGAGGGCTCGGACATGGAGGTCACCGTACCGGCGGGTGGTGGCGGTCGTCGGTGGACATGCCCTAGTCTGCGCTGGCACTGAGTGCCAGTACGGTCACTTGATGTCACTTCCGTTTCCTGCCTCCACACCTCCCTCGGAGACTCCATGCACCCCTCTCGTCGTACCTTCCTCACCGGTGCCGCGGCCGCCGCCGTGGCCGCCACGGCGGGGGCGGTGGCTCCTGCTCGTGCAGCCGAGGGGTCGGTGCCCGTCGTCCAGGAGCGACACCGCGTCATCGTCGTCGGCTCCGGTTTCGGTGGTGGGGTGAGTGCACTGCGGCTCGCGCAGGCGGGCGTTCCCGTGACCGTGCTCGAGCGCGGCCGCTGGTGGCGCACGGGACCGAACTCCACGACATTCCCCAACGTGCTGGCTCCCGACAAGAAGCTGCTGTGGCACGGCACCACCCCGGAAGCGGTTCAGGCCACGCTGCGACTGCTCGGCGGCGCCCTGGGGCCGGCGACGGGCGGCCTCCTCGACGTGAGTCCGTACGTCGGGCTCGTCGAGCCGGTCCTCGGCAAGAACATGCTCGCCATGTGCGCCGCCGGCGTCGGCGGTGGCTCGCTCGTCTACCAGGGCATGACGCTGCAGCCGGCAGCCGAGGTCTTCGAGCAGGTCATGCCCGGTGGTCTCGACTTCGAGCTCATGGACCGGACCTACTACCCCCGGGTCGCGCAGATGCTGCAGGTGGAGACCGCGCCCGACGAACTGGTCAACACCCCCAACTACAAGGCACCGCGCGTGTTCAAGCGACAGGCGGAGAGGGCCGGGTACGCCGTCGAGAAGATCCCGATGCCGATCGACTGGGACTACGCGCTGGCTGAGCTTCGCGGCGAGATGAAGCCGGCGTACACCAACGGCACGGGCGCCATGGGCGTGAACAACGGTGGCAAGCACAGCGTCGACGTCACCTACATCGACAGCGCCATCGCGACCGGCAACGTCACGGTCCGGACCTTGCACGAGGTCACCGGTGTCGCCCGGTCGGCCGACGGGTCGTGGGTGCTCAGCGTCAACCGGACCGACGAGTCCGGCAAGGTCCTCGAGCGGATCGAGATGACCACCGGTGCGCTGATCATGGCCGCCGGCACCATGAACACGACCCGACTCCTCGTCGAGGCCCAGGCCCGGGGGACCGTCACCGACCTGCCCGACGAACTCGGCACCGACTGGGGCACCAACGGTGACCGCATCTATGTCTGGACCGACCTGATCGACAACTTCGGCGCAGCCCAGGGTGGCCCGGTCGTGTACGGCTCGAAGGAATGGGCCAACCCGGCGCTGGCCAACACGATCATCCAGGCATCGATCCCGCCGGTGCCACTGGCGACCAACGTCGCCACGATGCTCGTCGGCTTCGGTGTCAGTGAGGGGCGAGGCCAGGTCCGCTACGACAACCTGACGGGCCGCGCCGTCCTCGACTGGCCTGCGAGCGGCGACACCGCAGTGCACCAACGGATCGGGCAGCGGATCCGGGCGACCGCCGGGCTCACCGGTCCGGTGCTGGACACGCACCTCGTCGTACCCAGCACCTGGCACCCGCTGGGCGGCGCCTCGATGGGCACC
>JAKFEI010000404.1:0-1930 GCA_036675765.1 Nocardioides sp.
GGGCGGGCGCGGAGTGTCGGGCAGCGGAACCTGCTGTCGTACCTGCGCGGTGCCGTCGACGTGATCGACAACCCGAAGACCGGGCGGCCCGAGGAGCAGCTGCTGCGCGGCAAGGGCACCGACACGTGGGGTGCCGTCGCGATGACGTTCGTCAACGACCAGGGCGGTCGGTTCACGGCGCTGCGGACCTACTACGTCCCGCGTCGCGCCACCCGCTCCGGTGAGGTGCAGATGCAGCTCACCACCCACGAGGGGGCGCTCGCGCTCGACGCGCTCGAGGTCGCCGTACCCGAGCGCTTCCACGCGAACACCCTCAAGAAGCTCTTCCCCGGCATCCGCGTGCACCGGACCTATGCGGAGTACTCCGCCGTCCTGCACGCGCGGCTCGGCATCGGTGCGAACGGTGACGGCGCCAAGGCGCTGCGGCTGCTCGCGCGGATCCAGGCCGGCAACCAGGTGCGCAGCGTCGACGAGCTCTACAAGGACATGGTGCTCGAGCGGCCGGCGACCTATGCCGCTGCCGACCGGGCCATCGAGCACTTCGACGACCTCGACGCGGCGTACGTCGCCATGCGCACCGAGGAGCAGAAGCTCGAACTGCTCGAGCCGATCACCGACCTGCACGAGCGCCGGATCGTGGCGACGCGACGCCGCGCCGAGCTCGATTCGTACGGCGTCACGCTCGCCGGTGACACGCCCCTGCGGCTCTGGCTGCTGCGCACCCACCGGCGGCTACTCGAGGCCGAGGTCGGCACCAACCGCGCGGAGCGGAGCGCGACGACCGGGAGCCTGACCACCGCGCGGGCCCTGGAGGCCACGCTGGCCAGCGACCTGGAGGCCGCCAAGGAGGCGCACCGGGCGGCGGGCGGGGGAGACCTCCAGGCGCTCGCCGCGCAGATCGACCACGAACGCGTGATCCGCGAGGAGCGCGGCAACCGGCTGGCCGAGCTGGAGGAACGCGTCTACCCGCTGGTCGGGCTCACCGACGCCGACGCCCCCGACCTCGAAGTCGCCCTCGACTCCGCCTCGGCGTTCGCCGAGCTCCAGGTGCAGGCGCGCAAGCGGCTCGCCCACGGCGACGAGCAGCAGGCCGCTCTCCGCGGCGAGCGCGACAAGGTGCGCGACGAACTGGTGCCGTTGAAGAACGACCAGGGCAGCCTGCGCCGCGAACGGGACTCGCTGGAGTCCCGCGCCGGCCGGGTGCCTGCTCACCTCCACGAGCTGCGCGCCGAGGTCGCTGCGGCCAGTGGGCTCAGCGTCGAGGAGCTCCCGTTCGTCGCCGAGCTCATCGACGTCGCTCCCGAAGAGGCGCGGTGGCGCACGGCCATCGAGACCGTCCTCGGCGGTACGGCCCGGATGATGCTGGTCCCGATCGACCGGCTCAAGGACTTCTCGTCCGCGATCGACGGGGTGCGGCTCAGGGGCCGCCTGACCTTCCAGGGCGTCGAGCTCGACCTCCCGGAGACCGGACCGTCCGACCCGGAGCGGATCGCCGGCAAGCTGCTGTTCAAGGACTCGCCGTTCGCCGGCTGGGTGCAGCAGCACGTCGAGGAACCCGCCCGCAACGCGCTGTGCGTCGAGAACGCGGACGGCCTCGACGCCGGCGGCTTCCGGGTGACCGCATCGGGGCAGACCCGCAACGGCCTGCGCGGTACGCACGGGCGCAACGACCAGCGCAGCATCATCGGCTTCTCCAACGGCGACGCCATCGCCGAGATCGACGCCCAGCTGGCCGCGAGCGAGCGGAAGCTCGAGGACCTCGACGTCCGGATCGCCGACCTGGACCGACGCGCGAGCCTGCTGGAGTTCCAGCGCAAGGCGTACGACGCCATCGCGATGGTGCGCTTCGACGACGTCGACGTGACGGGCAGTGACCGGCGGATCGCCGAGCTGGAGCAGCGTCGCGCCGACATCCTCACGTCCGACGACC
>JAKFEI010000198.1:0-13563 GCA_036675765.1 Nocardioides sp.
GGCCGCGGAGTCGACGTGTAGCCCTGGAGCGGGGTCCGGAACCGACCTTCCCAGTCGACGACGTCCTCGCGCCACAGGCGCCGAAGGAGCGCGTAGTTCTCGACAGCGAGGTTGATGCCCTGGCGGATGTCCTTGCCGAACCAGGGGTAGACCGGGCCGGTGTTCCCGCGGCCGAGCATGAGATCGACCCGACCGTCGGTGAGATGCTGGATCTTGGCGTAGTCCTCAGCGATCAGCACGGGGTCCGTCGTCGTGATCAGCGTGGTGGCGGTCGAGAGCAGCAGGTTCGAGGTCTGGGCACCGATGTAGGCGAGTGTCGCGGTCGGGTTCGACGCGATGAACGGCGGATTGTGGTGCTCGCCGGTGGCGAAGACGTCCAGGCCGATCTCCTCGGCCTTCTTCGCGATCGCAACGGTGTCCTTGATCCGCTGGTACTCACTCGGGGTACGACCGGTGGTCGGGTCCTCGGTGACGTCCCCGACGGTGAAGATCCCGATCTGGATGCCCATGGCGCCTGTCCTTTCTTCGTGACCACGGTCAGTTGCCGTGTCACCTATCTCCAACCGAGGGTGTCACAGGTGTATTCCGCACGCCATTCCCGGCTCCCCACGTGCTGCAGGAAGCGCAGGTCAGGAGCGCTGGAGGATCAGCACCGCTCGATCGTCCTCGCCGCGTTCCACGAGGTCGATGATCCGGCGGGCGGCACCGTCCCAGGCGGTGACGACGGCTTCCCGAGCGGTGGCCTGCAGCCAGTCGATCCCCGCGCCGATGTCGGCCGAACGCGATTCGACGACACCGTCGGTGTAGAAGAGCAACGCCTCCCCCTGGGCCAGTTGGCCCACGCTCACGTGGACCTCCGGCGTCTCGGACACACCCAGCGCGGTCCCGCGAGCGTTGTCGACCTCCCAGCGCTCCGCCTGCGACACCCAGCGCAGCGCCGGCGGGTGCCCGGCACTCCGGATCCGGTAGCGACCGGAGTCCAGTTCCACCTCGACGTGGACGGCGGTCGCGAAGCTCTCGTCCGAGGGCTGCCGCAGCAGGTAGGCGTTGGCGGCTCCGAGCAGTTCGTCCGGGCGGACGACGCTGATCAGGCTCTGCAGCGCCCCGGCGAACTGGAGGGCGACCGGGACCGCAGTGACTCCGTGTCCGCACACGTCGACGAGGACCATCTGGAGCACCCGGGTCTGCAGGTCGAGGTCGGCCACGATGAAGTCGCCGCCGTACTCGAACCCCTCGGCGGCGAGCATGGCTGACTGGTTGTTCCACCCTTCGGGCAGCGAAGGAACCTTTCCCCGGGCCTGCAGCCGGGCCCGCAGTTCAGCGAGCAACACCTGCTCGCCGTCGGCGGCGGACGGCACGCCCGACACCGGTGGCTCCATCACCCCAGCCTACGCAGGGGTAGCCTGTCCGCGGGCCCGGTCCGACCAACCCCCCTTGGCCGGACCGGGTCCACCCACTCGTGACATTGACCGAGGAGGATGCGTTGGGCACCGCACCGGAAGTCGACGTCCTCGGAGAGCCGTGGCAGGCCGAGACGATCCCGCTCGCCGATGACTTCGAGGGTGAGGTCGTCGCCACGCTCGTCAGTCGGCGGCTCGACTCCCCGACCGAGCTGGCGACCCTGCACGTGCACGGGTTCTCGGACTACTTCTTCCACACCGAGTACGCCGAATGGTGGCTCGAGCACGGTCACGACATGTACGGCCTGGACCTGCGCAAGTACGGCCGGTCGATCCGTCCCCACCAGTCGGTCACCTTCGTCGCGAGCCTCGACGAGTACTTCGAGGAGCTCGACGCGGCGTGGGAACGGATCACGGTGCGTGACGGCCACACCCGTGTCGTCCTGTCCGGCCACTCAACGGGAGGGCTGATCGTCGCGCTGTGGGCCGATGCGCGACAGCCCGGGGAGCTCGCGGGACTGCTGCTCAATTCTCCGTGGCTGGACCTGCAGGGCAAGGCCCTCCTGCGCACCCCCGTTGCGAACGCCGTCCTGGATCGGGTCGGCCAGCGCCAGCCCCTGCGCGAGCTGCCGCGTGACGTCAACGGCTTCTACGTGCGCAGCCTGCATCGTGACCACGAGGGCGAGTGGGACTTCAACCTCACCTGGAAGCCGGTCGAGTCGTTCCCGCTCCGGTTCGGCTGGCTGCGCGCGATCCGGCAGGGGCACGGACGGGTGCAGGCCGGGCTGTCCGTCGCGGCCCCGGTCCTCGTGCTGTCCTCGGACCGCAGCGGCCCGGCGTCGGAGATGGCGGGCGACGTCTTCAGCACCGACATCGTGCTCGACGTGCGGCAGATCCGGCGCTGGTCGACCGCGATCGGGAACCACGTCACCTACGTCGCCGTGCCCGGAGCGCTGCACGACGTCATCCTGTCGCGCAGTGCCCCGCGAGCCACGGCGTACGCCGAGATCGAGCGCTGGCTCCGAACCTACGTCAGCTGACGGCAGGATCCTGCTGTCAGCAGGTGTAGCCGCCGTAGTCGTTGTAGCAGTCGTCGTACGACTCGCCCGCGAAGATCGCGATCGCGACAATGATGGCGATGCCGATGACGAACAGCGCGAAACCGGCCCAGCCGACGATCACACCGGCGGTGGCGATGCCGCCGCCCTGCTCGTTGTTGCGACGGATCTGACCCTTCGCCATGTGGCCGAGGATCGCGCCGATGAAGCCGGTCGCGCCCAGGCAGGCCGTCAGCGACAGGACGCTGACGATCAACGAGGCGATCGCCATGCCGTTGGTCGGGGCCGGCGGCGTGTAGACGTACGGCTGCGGCGTGCCGCCGGGCTGGCCGTACGGCGGAACGACCGGCTGGCCCGCGGGCTGGCCGTACTGGTACTGGGCGTAGGGCTGCGTCGGCGGCGGCGGGGGCTGCTCGTCGGGCTGCTGGCCCCACGTCGGAGTCGTCATGCCCCAACTCTCCCATGCTGCTCTAAGGTCACTTGCATGGATCCCGTGACTGGACTCTCCCTCGGCCGCATCGCCATCGGCGTCGGCGCCCTTGTTGCTCCCGCCCCGACGGCCAAGGCCTTCGGCCTGGACCCCGCCAACAACCCGCAGCTGGGCTACTTCGGACGAATGTTCGGTGCCCGTGAGATCGCGCTGGGCGCGGTGACCCTTGCGTCGAAGGGCGCCCTGCGCCGCAACCTGACCCTGGTCGGCATTGCGGTCGACGGGTCGGATGCCGTCAGCGGCGCCGTGGAACTCTCCTCGCGGACGGTCTCGAAGCTCAGCGGCGGCATGCTGATCGGTGCGGCTGTCGGCGCCGTGGGTGCCGGCGTCGTCGGGTTGGTCACTGCACGACGATGACCGTGACGGCCACGAGGCCGACCACGACGATGATGCCCCGCAGCGCGACCGGCGGCAGCTTGCGCCCGACCGCGGCGCCGAGGAAGCCACCGATCACGGCGCCCACGGCGATCACGGCGACGACGAGCCAGTCGACGTCGGCCTCGATGCCGAACAGGCCGAGCTCGGCGACCGCGACGAAGATCAGGCCGGCGATCCCGTTGACCACGGCCACGAGGACGTTCTTGACGCCGTTGAGGCGCTGCAGCGCATCGGTGACTCCGATGCCCAGGATGCCCATCAGGATCACCCCCTGCGCGGCGCCGAAGTAGCCGCCGTACACGCCGGTTCCGAAGACCGCGACCGGCACCCACCAGGCGCCGCTGAGGGGTTCAGCCGGCGCTTCGCTCGTGGTGCCGCGGCGTTCGGCCCGCGCCGCGACCATGGCTGACAGGCGCGGCTGCAGGACGACCAGGGTGACGCCCAGCAGGATCAGGACGGGTACGACGGCCTCGAACGCGCCGGGCGGCAGCACCAGGAGCAGGATCGCGCCGAGCACTCCCCCGGACGTCGACCACACCAGCAGCCGGAGCACCCGCCCGCGCTGGCCCTCGAGCTCGCGGCGGTAGCCGACGGCCCCTGCCACCGACCCCGGCACGAGGCCCAGGCTGTTGGACATGTTCGCCGTGACCGGCGGAATGCCGATCGCGAGCAGGGTCGGGAAGGTGATCAGCGTGCCGGAGCCGACGACGGCGTTGATCGTCCCGGCACCCACGCCGGCGATCAGGATCGCGGCGATCTCCAGCGCACTCACTTACGGAGCGGTCGGCGGCAGCGCGTCAGCGTCTGCCGGGTTCAGCACCGAGCCGAGGCCCTCGAGGGCCTTGCCGACCTCGCTCGGGATGATCCACAGCTTGTTGCTCTGGCCATCCGCGATCTTCGGCAGCATCTGGAGGTACTGGTAGGCCAGCAGGCCCTGGTCCGGCTCACCGTTGTGGATCGCCTGGAACACGGTGGTGATGGCGGCGCCTTCACCCTCGGCGCGCAGGATCGCGGACTCGCGGTCGGCCTGGGCACGCAGGATCGCGGCTTCGCGCTCACCCTCGGCGTTGAGGATGGCGGACTGCTTGTTGCCCTCGGCCGTGAGGATCGCGGACTGGCGCTGGCCCTCGGCCGTCAGGATGAACGCCCGCTTGTCGCGGTCGGCGCGCATCTGCTTCTCCATGGCGTCCTTGATGGACGGCGGCGGGTCGATGCCCTTGATCTCGACGCGCTTGACCTTGATGCCCCACCGGCCGGTCGTCTCGTCGAGGACGGCCGAGAGGCCGCTGTTGATCGACTCGCGGCTGGTCAGCGTCTGCTCGAGGTCCATGCCACCGACGACGTTGCGCAGGGTGGTCATGGTGAGCTGCTCGATGGCTTGGATGTGGTTGGAGATCTCGTACGTCGCGGCGATCGGGTCGGTGATCTGGAAGAAGATCACGGTGTCGATGTCGACGGTCAGGTTGTCCTCGGTGATCGCGCCCTGCGGCGGGAAGCTCACGACCTGCTCGCGCAGGTCGATCATGTAGCGGACCTTGTCGACGAAGGGCACCACGAAGTTGAGGCCGGCGGGCAGCGTCTCCTTGTACTTGCCGAACCGCTCGACCACACCGGCGTAGGCCTGGGGCACGACGCGGATCGACTTGGCGATCACGATGATCACGAAGAGGAGCAGCGCGATCAGGACGATCAGGATTTCCATGGAATCTCCTTCAGCCGAGCTCGGGGTCTGAGACGGGGCGGACGTGTGCGGTGGCACCGGTGATCTGCACGACCTCGACGGTGCGTCCGACCTCGATGCCGGTCTCGGCACCGGTGGAGACCGCGAGCCAGTTCTCGCCACCGAGCTTCACCCGGCCGGGGTGGTGCGCCTGCACGGACTCGGTGATGACTCCGCGGGTGCCGATCAGGTTGGCGTGGCCGAGCACCAGCTCGGGGCCGCCGTGCAACCGCTTCACGAGGGGCGGGCGTACGCCGACCAGGAGCAGCAGTGCTGCGCCTGCCGAGACCAGCACGGAGAGGATCACGTTGTCGGTCGCGAGCGCCGTGCCCATCCCGGCCAACGCGCCACCCGCCAGCATGAGCAGGAAGAGGTCAAGCGTGAGCGTCTCCGCGACGCCCAGCAGGATCGCGACGATCAGCCACGTCTCCCACAAGTGGTCCCGAAGCCAGTCCATACGCAGACTCTAGCCACGGTGCCGTTGCTTGCGACGGGCGGCGTAGCGGCCGTCGTGCTCCTCGAGGTCGAGCGGCATCCCGAAGGTCGCCGACAATGCCTCGGGTGTGAGTGTGGTGGCGAGGGGTCCCTCGGCGACGACGCCACCGTTGCGCAGCATCAGGACATGGGTGAAACCGGGCGGGATCTCCTCGACGTGATGGGAGACGAGGACGGTCGCCGGGGACGACGGGTCGTAGGCCAGGACCGACAGCGTCGACACCAGGTCCTCCCGGCCGCCGAGGTCGAGACCCGCCGCGGGCTCGTCGAGGAGCAACAGCTCGGGGTCGGTCATCAGGGCGCGAGCGATCTGGACGCGCTTGCGCTCGCCCTCGCTGAGGGTCCCGAACGTGCGGTCGGCCAGGTGCATCACGCCGACCTCGCGCAGCAGTGCGTCGGCGCGGGAGTGGTCGATGTCGTCGTACTCCTCACGCCACCGGCCCAGGACGGCGTACGACGCCGAGATCACGATGTCGCGAACGGTCTCGCCGCGCGGGATCCGCTCGGCGATGGCTGCGCTGGAGACGCCGATGCGCGGGCGGAGCTCGAAGACGTCAATGGTGCCGACCAACTCACCGAGGATCCCGAGCGCGCCGGAGGTCGGGTACATCTGGGCGGCAGCGACCTGCATCAGCGTGGTCTTGCCGGCGCCGTTGGCACCGAGGATGACCCAGCGTTCACCGTCACGCACGACCCAGCTGACCCGGTCCAGGAGCGTGGCCTGGCCACGGCGCACGCTCACCTCGGCAAGCTCGAGCACAGCGGACATGGGGGCAACCCTAGCCAGCCCTAGGCTGTCCCGGTGACCTACCTGCCGGCGTCCGCGCGCGTCGCGTGGTGGGGTACGGCCTGGCTGCAGGGACGGATCGGCCCGGACGAGTGCCTCGACGGTGTGCTCGGCGGGACAGATCCGGACGACGCCGACCGCGATGTCGCGCACGTCGTGGTGGGTGGCGACGCGCCGGCTCCCCTGCTCCTCGAGCTCGCCTCCGCCCGCAACCGGGGTGCGCACCAGGTCGCCGCGGCGTTCCCTGCGCCGGGCGACCCGGTGGGCCTGCGGGGGCCTGCCGCCTTCACCGGCGCAGCCATCGAGCAGGCCGAGGCAGTGCTGCTGCTCGGCGCCGACGCCGGTCTGGTGCCGTATCGCGTGGGGCGCGCCATCGAGTGGGCGCTGCACCCGGCCGAACGACGACCCCCGCCCGATCTGGGTGAGGCAGACCGCGACCTGCGCGCAACCCTGCTGACTGCAGCGGGTGCCCTCGCCGAGCTCGACGTGGCCCGGTGGCGTCCCGAGGTGGCCGATGAGCTGCACGACCTGCGCGCCGGCGTACCCCTGATGGCTCCTGTCGGCACGCCGACGCGGGCCGTCGAGCTCGCCGGTCGGGCGCTGCACCTGGGTGCGGTGGTCGAACTCGCCCTCGAGGACGATGGTGGCGCCGTCAGCGCGAGCGAGGCAGCCGCTCGCCGCGCTGCGCTGGAGCCGCTGGACCGCGCCGTACGGCGTGCCCTGACGGCCGCCTGCTCACCGGATGGCTGGCCTCCACCGTCCTGAGGACCGGGGAGCGATAACCTTCAGCCGCGATGAGCCCACACGAGAGTGCCCACCCTGCAGCCGACGACACGCTGCTGATCACCGTCACCGGCACCGACCGGCCCGGCGTCACGTCGGCGGTCCTCGAGACCCTGTCGCAGTCCGCCGTCGCGGTGGTCGACCTCGAACAGATCCTGATGCGCGGGCGGCTCGTCCTGGGTGTCCTGGTCAGTGCACCGCGGGACGGCAAGAAGCTCCGGAAGGCGGTCACGGCGACCGTCGAGGGGCTCGGCATGAGCGTCGAGTTCGAGAAGGGCTCGGGCGACAACCGTTCGCGCGCCCACCACCGCGCGCACGTCACCGTGATCGGCGGGCCGCTGAAGGCGTCGGCCATGGCCGCCATCGCGGGCCGGATCGCTGACTGTGGCGGCAACATCGACCGCATCGAGCGCATGGCCCGCTACCCCGTCACCGCCATCGAGGTGCACGTGTCCGGTGCTCCCCCGGACCGCCTGCGCACCCTGCTCGCGATCGAGGCCGCCGCCCACGGGATCGACGTCGCCGTCCAGCCCGCCAACCTGTTGCGCCACGGCATGCGCCTGATCGTCATGGACGTCGACTCGACCTTGATCCAGGGCGAGGTCATCGAGATGCTCGCTGACCATGCCGGGCACGGCGCCGAAGTCGCCACGATCACCGAGCTGGCGATGCGGGGGGAGCTCGACTTCGAGCAGTCGTTGCGGGCGCGGGTCAAGCTGCTCGCCGGCCTCGACGCCACCGCCCTCGACCAGGTGTACGACGCCATCGTGGTCAACCCCGGTGCCCGCACGATGGTGCGCACGCTGCGCCGCCTCGGGTACCGCTTCGCCATCGTCTCCGGTGGGTTCAGCCAGATCACCGATCGCCTGGCCGACGATCTCGGGATCCACCGCGCCCGGGCCAACACGCTGGAGATCATCGATGGCAAGCTCACCGGCGAGGTCGTCGGTGATGTCGTCGACCGCGCCGGCAAGGCCCGCGCCCTGCGGGAGTTCGCCGCCGACCTCGGCGTACCGGTCGAGGCCACGATCGCCATCGGCGACGGCGCGAACGATCTCGACATGCTCGACGCGGCCGGACTGGGCATCGCCTACAACGCGCGTCCGGTCGTCCGGGAGGCCGCGGACACGTCGCTGAACGTGCCCTACCTCGACACGATCATGTACCTCCTGGGCATCAGCCGCGAGGAGATCGTCGCGGCCGACGCCGCCGACGGCATCATCACGCCGGCTCCCCCGCTGGGCTGAACCAGCTCCGAAGCGCTGCTAGGCACTGCTGCGCGCCACGACGTGGGCGAGCGGGCCGATGTCGAGGCCGGTCCGCCGACCGAGCTCGTCCAGGGCCTCCCGACAGTGGGCCTGGTAGCGGCGGCTGTTGATCACCTGCCTGGCCACGATGGGGAGCTGGCGCGGCAGCGGGTACCACTGGTTGTAGTCCAGCCGGCAGTCCTGGAACACCCGCGTGGGGAGCGCCTTCAGCAGGAGCAACTGGTTGAGCACCGCCTGTGCCGAACCGGCGGCGCCGAGGTTCTCCTTGGCCTCGCGGGAGAGCTCGTCGAGCGGGATCTGGTAGAGCGGGACCTTGTCGAGGAGGTCCCGGAACATCAGGTGGGTCAGGAAGTAGCCGGCAAAGCTGCCGAGGAAGATCACGATGGAGCTGCCGTTGATCGAGAGCACCCGCCCGCCGATGGACACGTAGGGTTCGACGGGCCCTGGCCCGTTGCGGAAGATGTAGCCCGTGCAGTTCACGATCCAGGTGCCGGCCGGGACGGGGACCTGAGGCCCGTCGCGGAACCGGAGGGCCGCGCCGTCGCCGTGATCCACGACGTCGACCAGGTGGTCCTCGGTCACGCTGGACACACCCTGCTTGATCGCCTCGACCTCGGCCGGCGAGATCATCCCGAACTGGAACTGGCGGGGACGATCGTTGATCGCCAGGGCGCCCCACTCGCGCAGACGGTCGATGGCGTTGGCCGGGTTGGTGCCGTCGTACGCTCGCGCGATCATCAGGAAGGACGCCGAGGGGAGAGTTCCGCGCGTCCAGCGTCGACGTCCGACCGGGTAGAGCAGGTCGCGGTTGGCGAAGATCACGCCGTCCCCGATCACCATCCGGATGTCCCGCCCGGGGAAGCGCTGGATCAGGTGGTTCGCCGTGTCCATCGCGGTCTTGCCGCCGCCGACGATCACCACGGGCGCGTCGTCCTTCCCGGGATCTCCCGACAGGTCGTGGGCAGTCAGCGACCGCACCCGGTCGCTCGAGAGCGCGAGCGGCTGGGCGGGCTGGACGTCGTAGCTGATCGCCTTGACCAGACGCTTCGCGCGCAGCTCGAACCGGGTGCCGTCCTCGATGCGCTCGAAGGTGACGGTCACGTGGTCAGCCTGCTCGTCGTGCGAGAGGTAGCGGTGTCCGAACCGGGTGTCGAGGGTGACCCGCTTCCCGAGCTCGGACAGGCAGTGCTCGAACTGCTCCTGCACCTCGGGCCTGCTGGCGAGGTGTTCCGGCGGGAACTTCCTGCGCCAGGGGATGTCCCCCACCGTGAACATCGGATGGGGCTGGTGGAGCCGGACGAAGTCGTACGTGTCGCGCCACATGCCGCCGGGACCATCGCGTACGTCGACGAGCGCGATCCGGTCGCTCGGTCCGAGGTAGCAGGTCGCGGAGTGGACCGCGTTGAGGCCGGCGACGCCCGCGCCGATCACGCAGGCGTCGTACTCGACAGAGATGTCAGTCGTCGCCATTCGGGCCCCCTGGTCGCGGGCGCCCCTTCGTCGTGACGGCGCCCCGTAGAACCCCGAGGCCCCGATTCTCCCGCGGCTCCTGGCTCGCCGCCAGTCACCGGAACCGAGGACTACTCCGCTGCGCGGCCCACGTGGAAGGCCTGCAGGCGCGCCCGCATCGGTGCCATGTCGGACCACTGTCCGTCGACTTCGAACACGGCGGCGGTGCTGGTCGGGAAGGTCCCCATCTCCACCGATCCGGTGGCGGTGCCCTCGCCGTCGTCGAGCTGTTGCGCGAGCATCTCCATGGTCGGGTTGTGCCCGACCACGACCACCGTCCCGACGTCCTCGGGCGTGCTGTGGACCAGCTCGAGGACACCGAACTCGTCGGTGCCGTAGAGCGAGCCGTCGATGTGCGGTTCGATCTCCCAGCCAGCGCCTTCGGCGACGACCTGCCAGGTCTCCCGGGTGCGCGCCGCGTAGGAGACGTAGGCGGTTCCCGGGACCACGCCCTGACCGGCCAGCCACTCCCCCAGGACCTTGCCGTCGGCACGGCCGCGGGGACTCAGGACCCGCTCCAGGTCACTCGGCGCGAACTGTTCTGCCTTCGAGTGGCGCACGACCACCAGCCGCCGGATGCTGTTCACACCAGCATCGTAGGCCCCATGCTGGAACCGTGACCCAGTACGGACCGACCCACCTGATCCCGCTGGCCCTGTTCGTCGTGGGGGTGGTGGCCGCCGTACTCCTGGGACGGCGGAACGCAGTCGTCGACGGCCCGACCGGGTTCAGCCGCACCTGCGCGCTGCTCATCCCGGCCGCGACCGTCCCGTTCCAGATCATCGACCTGGTCTACAACTTCGACATCGATGTCACGCTGCCCCTGCACCTGTGCGACCTCGCATGGATCGCCGCGACGTGGGCGCTGTGGACGCACCACCGCTTCGCGGTGGCGCTCACGTTCTTCTGGGGCCTGACCCTGACCATCCAGGGCGTCGTCACGCCGTCGCTGAACGAGGACCTGCCCCATCCGCGCTACTTCGCGTTCTGGGCGCTGCACCTGCTCGTCGTGTGGGCAGCCATCTACCTGGTGATCGGGCTGAAGAAGGCGCCCCGCTGGCGCGACTTCGGCGCAGCAGTCGCCACGACGCTGGTGTGGGCCGTGTCGACGTACACCTTCAACGTCCTCGCGGACACCAACTACGGCTACCTGCTCCGCAAGCCGCGCACGTCCGTGCTCGACCTGCTCGGGCCGTGGCCCTGGTACGTCGCCGAGGAGATCGCGATCGTGTTCCTGGCGTGGGCGCTGATGACGCTGGCCGCCCAGCGCGCGTTCGGGACCGACAGCGGTCCGTCACGCACCCATCGCGTGGAAGCCACCGTCGACGTGGATGATCTCGCCCGTGGTGGCCGGGAACAGGTCTGAGAGCAGCGCGCAGACGGCCTTGGCCGTCGGCTCCTGGTCGACGTTGTCCCAGCCGAGCGGGGCGCGGGTGCTCCACATGGACTCGAGCTCTTCGAACCCGGGGATGGCCTTGGCTGCGAGCGTGCGCAGCGGGCCGGCGGAGACCAGGTTGACCCGGATGCCGTCGGCACCGAGGTCGCGGGCGAGGTAGCGCGACGTCGACTCGAGGGCCGCCTTGGCCACACCCATCCAGTCGTAGACCGGCCAGGCGACCGAGGCGTCGAAGGTCAGTCCGACCACCGAACCGCCTTCGCTCATCAGCGGGTGGCAGGCCACGGCGAGGGACTTCAGCGAGAACGCCGACACCTCGACGGCCTGGGCGACGTCCTTCGACGGACCGGTGAGGAACTTGCCGCCCAACAGCGTCTCCGGGTTGCCGTAGGCGATGGAGTGCACGACGCCGTGGAGCACGGCGTCGGCGCCGAGGTGCTCACGCACCTGGTCCGGCAGGCCCGCGAGGTGTTCCTCGTCCGTCACGTCCAGCTCGAGGACCGGCGGCAGCTCGGGGAGCCGCTTGGCGATCCGCCGGGTGATCCGCAGCGCCTGGCCGAAGTTGGAGATGAGCACCGTGGCGCCCTGCTCCTGCGCGAACTTCGCCACCGCGAAGCCGATCGAGGTGTCGAGGGTGACCCCCGCGACCAGGATGTTCTTGCCGGCGAGAATGCCGTTCGGGTTGATGTTCGTGTCGCTCATGTCAGTGCCCCATTCCAAGTCCGCCGTCTACAGGGATCACAGCACCGGTGACGTATGCCGCCGACGGGCTGGCCAACCACAGCACCGCACCCGCGACCTCCGCCGGGTCGGCGTACCGACCGAGCGGGACCTGGCTGCGAATGCCTTCCTTCTGCTCGTCGCTCAGTACGGCGGTCATGTCGGTGTCGACGTACCCCGGAGCAACGACGTTCGCGGTGATGTTGCGCGGGCCCAGCTCGCGGGCCAGCGAGCGCGCCATGCCGACGAGGCCCGACTTGGACGCGGCGTAGTTGACCTGGCCGGGCGATCCCAGCAGGCCGACGACGCTGGAGATGAAGATGATCCGGCCCTTGCGCTGGCGCATCATGCCCTTGGCAGCGCGGCGGGCCAGCCGGAACGAGCCGGTGAGATTGGTCGCGATGACCGAGTCCCAGTCCTCGTCCGACATCCGCAGGACCAGCGTGTCGGCGGTGATGCCGGCGTTGGCGACCAGGATCTCGATCGGGCCGTGGGCCTCCTCGGCAGCCTTGAAAGCGGCCTCGAGCGCGGCGGGGTCGGTGACGTCCGCCTTCAGCTCGAGCGCGCCCTCGGGTGCGCCGCCGCTGCGGGTCGTGACCGCGACGTTGTCGCCCTCAGCGAGGAAGGCTTCGGCAATGGCGCGGCCGATGCCGCGATTGCCTCCGGTGACCAGGACGGAGCGTGGTGAGTTCACTCCTCAGACGCTACGGGTGGCGGGCTGTCCGGCTCGCGCCCAGCGGGCACCAAGATCGTCAGGATCCCTTGTGGGACCCCGACAAATATGACTGGCCGAGCCGGCAGGCGACGGACCGCTACTCGTCGTCCTCGAGGCGGAAGCCGACCTTCATCGTGACCTGGAAGTGCTCGACCTGGCCGTCCTTGATCTGTCCGCGGACCTGGGTGACCTCGAACCAGTCGAGGTGCCGAAGGGTCTTGCCGGCGCGGTCGACGCCGTTGCGGACGGCCTGGTCGATCCCGTCGGGCGACGTGCCGACGATCTCGCTGACGCGGTAGGTGCGGTTGGACATGGGTGAAGACTACTCACGGGGCCGTAGGCTGCGGGGTATGGATGCCATCCGGATCACCACCGCCGGTGACAGCCCCCAGGCAGACATGGCCCGTCGGCAGCGCAAGTACGCCATCGCGATGACGATCCGCACGTTCTGCTTCATCGGGGCCGTCCTCGCCGGCGCGGCCGGCATCGGCTGGCTCTGGCCGATCCTGATCGTCGGCGCCGTGTTCCTGCCCTACGTCGCGGTGGTGCTCGCCAACGCCGGCGACAGCCGCTCCACCGAACTGCCCCTCACCGGTGGCGGCGACGCGCAGCGCCAGCTCGGACCCGGCACCCATGGAGCCTGACTTCTGCTCGGCCCGCGGTTGCCGCGAGCCCGCCGTGTGGCAGCTCCTCTGGAACAACCCGAAGCTCCACACCCCCGAACGCCGCAAGATCTGGCTCGCCTGCTCCGAGCACCGCGAGTCCCTGGAGCTCTTCCTCGGCGCCCGCGGGTTCCTGAAGGACACCGTCCCCCACTCCTAGCGCGAGTTGGGGTTTGTCACCC
>JAKFEI010000222.1:0-1927 GCA_036675765.1 Nocardioides sp.
GCGGGCAGGCCGAGCTCGGCGACGACCGCGGCCTGCGCGTCGCGCAGGATCTCCGGGCGCAGCTGCACGCCACCGGGCTTGTAGACGCCGTGCACGTTGCCGAAGGTGAGGGCCGTCATGTACCGGCCCTTCTCGCCGATCCCCAGCGCAGCGACGGTCTGCAGCGCATCGGCAGGAGTCGTGTAGAGCTTCTCGTCGATGGCACCGACGACGCCGTCCTCCTCACCGCCGACGACGCCCACCTCGATCTCGAGGATGATCTTCGCCGCGACCGAGAGGGCCAGCAGCTCCTCGGCGATGACCAGGTTCTCGTCCATCGGCACGGCAGAGCCGTCCCACATGTGCGACTGGAACAGCGGCGCCTCGCCGCGGGCGACACGCTCGGCCGACAGCGCCAGGAGCGGACGCACGAAGCCGTCCAGCTTGTCCTTGGGGCAGTGGTCGGTGTGCAGCGCGATGTTCACGGGGTAGTTCTTCGCGACCTCGGCGGCGTAGGCGGCGAAGGCGACCGAGCCACTGACCATGTTCTTGACCGAGGGGCCGGAGAGGTATTCGGCGCCACCCGTCGAGACCTGGATGATGCCGTCCGCGCCCGCGTCCGCGAAGCCCTTGAGGGCCGCGTTGAGCGTCTGGGACGACGACACGTTGATGGCCGGGAACGCGAACGCGCCTGCCTTGGCAGCGTCGAGCATCTCGGCGTACTTCTCGGGAGTTGCGATGGGCATGCTGGCTGGCTCCTGCGCGCGATCCGGTACGGACGTGTGGATGGTCACTGACTATCGGTCAACCTACCGTGGCAACCGATCGGCCGTGCCTTGCGTATCCCCCGATGAGCGACCCTTGAGCAGACACCCGGAGGAACCCGTGCAGGACATGATCGACCGGCTGGCGAGAGAGCTCGCCCACGCGCCGGAGCCCGGCTTCGACATCGCGAGCACGGTGGCCTCCGGCCGCAAGGCGGTACGACGACGCCGGATCGCCGCAGGTGGGGTGGTCCTGGCCGCGGCCCTGGTCGTCGGCGGCACCGCGTGGCTGGTCGCACCGGGCAACGACGGCAGGCCCGACAGCGGCCAGGTGGCGGTCGAACCGAAGGCCACGCCGACGTCCCCCGAGACCGTGACGATCGACCCGGGGCCGAACGACACCGAGCCCTTGCTCTCGGGCCCGGACAACCAGACGATCATCAACCCGGACGCCACGATCCTCGAGCAGGCCGACTACACGTCGGACTCGGGCAAGGTCGTCGACACCTACCACCTGCGGCTCAAGGGCGACGAGTACTACGCCTACATCGGTGACGACGAGGCGAGCTCGTTCCCCACGCCCGCCCAGGGCCTGACCCTGCGGGAGTGGGTCGCCCAGACGGTCGACGGCCCCAACCTCGGCGACGACGCGTGGGTGCGCTTCGACAACGGGTCACACGTGGTCCCGGTGCTCGACGGGCTGACGATCGTCCGGCAGGAGGCGGACCCGGACCTCGGTACGAACTTCGCGCCCCCCAACGACCCCACGGCGCTGGTCGAGGTCGTGCTGGACGGGACGACCTACTACCTCGCCGTGCGCGCGATCGCCGGTGGCCCGGTCGAGGCCATCCCCCATCGCCGGGACGCCGAGGTCGGTTCGCTCGAACAGTTCCGGACCTTCGCGCTCAACCAGTACGCGGAGAACGAGTCCGGCGGCAGCGAGGGCCTGCGATGAACCGCACCGACCGGGAGCTCGCCTACGTCGAGTTCGCCGCTTCCCGCCGCGACCAGCTGCGCCGGATCGCCTACGGCATGTGCGGCGACTGGCACCAGGCCGACGACCTCGTGCAGAACGCCCTGATCAAGCTGTACGTCGCCTGGCCCCGCGTCGTACGCGGCGGGAAGGAGGACGCCTACGTCCGCAAGATCCTGCTCAACGCGGCGATCGACGAGTCCCGTCGCCC
>JAKFEI010000109.1:0-13535 GCA_036675765.1 Nocardioides sp.
CCCCAACTCGGGGGTGACAAACCCCAAGTCGCGCGTCATGACAGCACCTCGCGGACGCGGCCCAGGGCCTCGTCGATGCGGAGGTCGACGACGGCACCGTCGGTGGACTCGACGAGGGCGTCGGCGGGTCCGAGGGAGGGGTCGGGGACGACCTCGAGGCCGCGAGCGACCAGGTCCCGCACGGCCTCGGCCGAGACCAGGGAGGGGTGCAGGCGGACGCGGCCGACGGGCGCGGCGGGCAGCACCTGCAGCACGCGGGCGACCACGTCGGCGGGGGTCATGGTGTCGACCCGGATGCCGACGATCTCGGCGGTCAGTGCGAGGGCCAGGCCGGCGGCCTGCGACTCGACGGCACTGGCCAGGTCGCCGAGCAGCCCCCTGACCTGCTCGGCGGCCCGGGCCAGTGCCTCGATGGCGGCAAGGTGTTCGTCGGCTCGACGCGCCTGGTCCTCGGCCGCACGGGCGGCCCGGACCAGTTCGGCCGCAGCCGCCTGCTCGGCCGCAGCTCGTCGTCCGGCGGCCCACCCGACGGCGTACCCCTGCGCCTGCGCGGCATCACGCGCCTCGGCAGCGATCCCGTCGAGCAGGGTCTCCGTGATGGAGTCGCCGAGGACGCTGTGCCCACCCAAGCGGGTCCAGCGGCCGACGCGGAGCTCGGGCAGTGCGGGGACTGACACCACCCCGACCTCAGACGACGAACTCATCGTCATTCCCGCGCCGGACCATGATCTGGCCCTGTTCCTCGAGCTGGCGGATGGTCCGGATGACGCCCTGCTGGGCTTCCTCGACCTGGGCCAGGCGTACGGCGCCGAGCATCTCGACCTCGTCGAGGAGGTTCTCGGCGGCGCGCTCGGACAGGTTGCTGGTGATCTTGGCCCGGACCGACTCGCTGACGCCCTTGAGGGCGAGGGCGAGCTCGGCGGTGTCGACCTGGCGCAGTACCTGCTGCACCGAGCGGTCGTCGAGTCCGACGATGTCCTCGAACATGAACATCCGGCTCTTGACCTCGTCCGCCAGCGCCGCGTCCAGGCCCTCGAGGCCTTCCACGATCTGGCGCTCGGTCGGCCGGTCGGAGCGGTTGATGATGTTGACGAGGGGGTCCACGCCACCGACCCGCGAGACCTCGGCCGGCTGCAGCATCGAGGAGAGCTTGCGCTCCAGGATGGTCTCGACGGTGCGGACGATCTCGGGCGAGGTGCGGTCCATCACGGCGATCCGGTGGGCCACCACGGCTTGCTGGTGGGCAGGCAGTCCGCTGAGCAACAGGGACGCCTTGTCGGCGGCCATGTAGGCGAGCACCAGCGCGATGACCTGGGGGTGCTCATCGGCGATGAATCCCCGCAGTTGAGCGGGATCCGCCCGGTGCAGGAACTGGAACGGCATCTGGACAGAGGCCGCGTGCAGCCGCTCCATGATCTCCTTGGCCCGCTCCGGACCGAGCGACTGCTCCAGCAGCTGCTTGGCGAAGTTGAACCCGCCCTGGGTGATGTGGGCGTGCGCGGTCGCGAGGTCGTGGAACTCCGACAGCACGAGGCCGGTCTCCGACGCCGACACCGAGTCCAGGCGAGCGATCTCGGCGGAGATGCCTTCGACCTCGGCGTCGCTGAGGTGCGACATCACCTGGGCGGCGCGGTCCTTGCCCATCTGGATGAGCAGGATGGCCGCCTTGCGAACACCCAGCCCGGTCACGGCACTGCCGCTGGCGAGCATGGCGGTCATGACCGCGGCTCCACGAGCCAGCCACGGAGCAGCGACGCCACGTCCTCGGGCTGCTTCTCCACGAGCGCGATCAGGTCCTCGCGCAGGCTGTCCTCCTCGGTCGCCTCGGCGGCCTCGAGGACGGCGACGGCCGGGCTGTCGATCTGCGGCATCCGGCTGGCGGCGTCGAGCTTGAGCTGCTCGACGACGTACGACGTCGCGTCTTCACGTGCGCGGGCCCGGCGCCGTGCCTGGAACCAGGCCAGCAGCACCATCAGCGCGATGCCACCGCCGATCCCGACATTGCGCAGGAGTGCGTTCTTCGCCTCGGCGGCATCGGCCTTCTGCGCGGCGGCGATCTCCGCCGCGGCGGCTTCGTCGGCGCTGCGGTCGAACGGCAGTGCGGAGACCTCGATCGTGTCGCCGCGGGTCGCCTTGATGCCGATCGCGCTGCTGATCAGGTCCTTGATGACCTCGGGCTGGATGGCCGCGGCGGCGGTGGCGTCGAGGACCACGGCGACGTGCAGGCTGTTGACCGAGCCGGGTGCCGTCTCGCGGTGCTCCACGGTCTTGTCGATCGCGTTGTCCCGCGTCTCGCTGCCGTTCTTGTACGACGAGTCCCCGTCGGCGCCGTCCGCGGCGGGATCCATCTGGCCGTCGGGGCCGACGACACCGCCAGCTCCGTCCGTACCACCTGCGGCGCCGGAGTAGGTCTCGCTGCTCTTCGACTCCGACAGCGCGGGGGCGCCGTCGGTGACGTCGTACTTCAGGGAATCGGTGACCGACTTGTCGAAGTCGAGGTCGGCGGTGACGGCGGTCTTGGAGTTGCCGACACCGACGACCCGGTCGAGCACGGCCTGGATCTCACCCTGCAGGGACTTCTGGAAGGCCTGCACCTGCTTGGTCCGCGACGAGGCAGCGCCGGAGCCGGCCTCGGTGCCTTCGCTGGTGAGGACCTTGCCGGTCGAGTCCGCGACGGTGACCTTCTTCGGGTCGAGGCCGTCGATGCTGGAGGCGACGAGGTGGACGACGGCCTGGACCTGCTCGTCGTCGAGTGTGACGCCGGCGGCGGTGTCGATCAGGACCGACGCGGTGGCCGGGTCCTGCTCGTCGCTGAAGACCTGCTTCTCGGGCAGCGCCAGGTGGACCACCGCGGTGTCGACGCCGTCGATCGCCTCGATCGTCTTGCTGAGCTCACCCTCCATGGCGCGCTTGAAGTTGGTCTGCTCCTGCGACTCGGAGGTCGACAGGCTCTGGCCGTCGAGCAGGCTGTAGCCCGCGTCGGTGCTGGTCGGAAGGCCCTTGCCGGACAACGTGATCCGGGTGCTGTAGACGTCCGCGCGGGGCACCGAGATGGTGCCGCCCCCGCCGGAGATCTCGTACGGGATGCCGGACGCGTCGAGCTCCTCGATGACCGCGCTGGCGTCCTCGCCGGACAGGTTCGAGTAGAGCGGCGAGTAGCTCGGGGCCGACACCCAGCGGAACACCATGAAGGCGGCGATCAGGAGTGCGGCCGTGCCGACGACGGCAACGGCCTTCTGCCCGGCCGTGAAGGACGCGAAGGCGTCGGATCCGCGCGACAGGTAGCGGTTCAGTCTCTGCTGCATGTCGATGTCCTCAGACCTGCATCCGCATGATCTCGTTGAACGCCTCGACGGCCTTGTTGCGGAGCGCAACCGTCATCTGGCTGGCGACCGACGCCTCGCTGGCGGCGATCGTGTAGTCGTGGATGTTCTCGAGCTTCCCGGTCGCGGCCTGGACGGCGAGGTTGTCGGCCTTGTCGGTCAGGCCCTCGAGCCGGTCCAGTCCGTCGAGGACCAGTGAGCCGAACTCGGTGCCGCCGGTGCCGCTGGGGCCCGTCGGGCCGGCGACGCCAGCAGTGCCTGAGGCCGGTGCGGCGTTCGCGATGGACGCCATGCCGTCGACGCCGGGCAGGTTCGGGATCTGCGGGAAGCTGATCGGCGAGATGCTCATCGTCGTCACCGGCCGATCTGCAGGGCTGCGGTGTAGGTGTCCTGCGCGGACTTCGTGACCTGCACCGAGGCCTGGTAGCCGCGCTGCGCCATGACCAGCTGGCTCATCTGCGAAGCCATGTCCATGTCGGGCATCCGGACGTAGCCCTCCTCGTCGGCGAGCGGGTGCGTCGGGTTGTGGACCAGCCGGCCCTCGGCACTGGACTGGGCGAAGCCCTCGACGTCCACGCCGCCGTCCGCACGCGGGTCCATGACGACGTACTTCGCCTGGAAGGCGTCGTCATCGGTGCCCTTGACGGTGTTGGCGTTCGCGATGTTGCCGGCGAGCGCGTCGAGCCAGACCTGGTGGGCACCGAGCGAGGTGTTCGCGATGCGCAGGGTGTCGAAGGCGCCCATCAGCCGTTACCGCCCGACATCAGCGAGAGGCGGGTGTGGCGGTCGCTGATCGCGCGGCCCATGACCTCGTACTCGTACTGCGTCTGGATGGCCGCGATCGACTCCTTGCGGAGGTCGACGTTGTTGCCGTTGGCGCCGACCGGCGTCTCGGTGGCGGACACCGTGACACCGACCCCCTGTGATGCAGTGGCCTTGCCCCGCTCGATGGCACGCGACAGCGCCGACTCGAAGTCGGCGGCGCGGGCCCGGAACCCGGGGGTGTCGACGTTCGCGATGTTGTCGGCGATCACCTGCTGGCGCGTGGACAGGCCATTGATCGCCGAGTGCAACACGAAGCCGACGGCATCGGTGGCTGCGAAGGACACGAGGTTCTCCTCGAGAGGCACCTCTCCTGACGGATGGAACAGGTCAGCAGTGGTGCAGCGGTCGGTGCCGGTCCTTCGGCGGGAGTGAGCAGTCCGTGCTCACGGGGTTCATCGGTAGCCCTCCGGATGACCTGAGTCGCGATCGATGGGACTTGATCCCGAATATCCCGGCCGTTCGATCAGCCCGCAGCCCGAACCAGATCAGCCTGTTCAGAGGAGTACGACGGACACGGCTCCCGACCCGTAACCGGCGATGTCGATCGTGAGGTCCTCGCGGCGACCCAGGGTCAGCGCGCTGATCCGCAGCTGCGGGTCGAGCGGAGGGCCGGCCGGGTGCAGGGCGTGCAGGCGCAGGTGATCGGCGCCCGCGACGTTGAACATCGACGCCGCGATGTTGAGCACCTCGTAGAGGTTCTCGGTGATCGTGTCCGTGATCTTGCCGTCGTCGATCGCGGCCTGCGCGCCGCCGACCGGGATCAACCCGATCGCCGCGCCGGCGTGGGCGGAAAAGGCCAGGTCGCACAGGATCAGCGCGCTGATCCGGAGCTGGTCGTCGACGTACACGGCGACGGAGGCGGCGGTGTCCGGGGCGGGCGCGAACGGCGTCGCGGGGCTCAGGGTGACGTCACGGCCGAGCAGTTCGGCGAGCAGGTCCTTGAGCTGTTTGGGCTGGGGCAGGTGGACGACCACGGTGACCTCAGATCACGGTGCGGAGGGCGTCGTCGAACGCCTCCGGGGTGAACGGCTTGGCGATGAGGAAGGCAGCACCCGCGGAGGCGGCACGCTGGCGCATCTCCTCGGACCCCTCGGAGGTGACGAAGCCGAAGGCGACGGTCGACCCCGATGCGCG
This sequence comes from Nocardioides sp., assembly GCA_036675765.1. Taxonomy (GTDB): domain Bacteria; phylum Actinomycetota; class Actinomycetes; order Propionibacteriales; family Nocardioidaceae; genus Nocardioides. The sequence continues at coordinate 5,283 of JAKFEI010000109.1, forward strand.
CAGGGCGGACAGGCAGTCGATGCCGTTCATCTCGGGCATGTTCCAGTCCGACAGCACCAGGTCGGGGGACTCGGTCTGCACCATCTCCAGTGCCTGGCGGCCGTTCTCGGCCTCGACGATCTCGTGGCCACCGTGTCCGGCCTGGCGCAGGGTGCGGATCACGATCTGGCGCATCACGCGGCTGTCGTCGGCGATCAGGATCTTCATCGGGATGCCCCCTGGGGGACGTGGACGCAGACGCGGACCGGGGCGCCGCGCCACGCGACATCGACTCGACAGACCTCCTGGACGTCGCTGGCGAAGGCGGCCCGTCCTGCCGCGACGGACGGGAGGGAGAGTGCGCTGGGCCCGGGCATCAGGCTCTTGATGCTCCCACCGACCATGTTGACCAGCTCCCCGACGCCGTCGGCGACGTCGACGTCGAGCACCTCTTCGGGCGTGGGAATGGCCAGCATGCGGGCCGTCACCTGACGGGCCACCTGCTCGTCGAGCTCCAGGGTCACCACGCCCTGCCAGCCTCCACTGACCGAGACGGTTGCGGACCAGACTCCTGCGGCGTCGAAGGGGGAGCCGGGCGGAACTGCGCGGGGGACGAGCGCCTCGTCCTCACCGAGGAGCGCCATCCACATGTCCTCGGTCACCGAGCGCACGTCCTCGATGTCCGGCGCGTCGACGTCGGCGGAAGCCGGGTCGAAGAAGGTCAGGATGTTCATGCCAGTGCTCCGTCGTTCGCGGTGACGCCCTCGCGGAGCAGGCCGAGCAGCTCCAGCTTCTCGACGATCGCGTCGGGCGTGAAGGGCTTGATGACGTACTCGTGCGCACCGGCGGCCAGCGCCCGCACGATCTGGCGCTGCTCGCTCTCGGTGGTCACCATCATGAGCGTGATGTCGCGCCACGCCGGATTGGCGCGGACCTCGGTGATGAACGTGTAGCCGTCCATCACGGGCATGTTCCAGTCGACCAGGCACAGGTCGGGCACCGGACCGGACCGCAGCTGGTCGAGGGCGTCCTGGCCGTGCTCGGCCTCGGAGGTCTCGAAGTCGAGCCCGGCCACGATGCGGCGCAGGATGCTCCGCATGGCGCGGGAGTCGTCGATGATCATGGCGCGCACGATCAGGCTCCTGTCAGGGTCAGGGGAGTGGGCGGGACAGCAGGTGAGACGGGTGCGCCGGCGCGTCGATGCACCTGCACCCGGCCGATCGGTTCGCGACGCCAGGCAGCGGCGAGGGTGTCCGGCAGATCGAGGGTGGTCTCCGTCGAGCCGAGCAACAGGTACCCGTCGGGGGCGAGCATCGGCACCATCCGGCGCAGGATGTCCTGCTTCGTCGGGGCATCGAAGTAGATGAGGACGTTGCGCAGCCAGATCATGTCGAAGGTCCCGAGGCCGATGTACGGCGCCGCGAGGTTGAGGTGGCGCACGGTGACTCGTTCCCGCAACCGGGGCGCGATCTCCCACTCGCGACCGACCCGGGTGAAGTACCGCACCAGGCTGGTGGCTGGCAGGCCGCGGTTCACCTCGACCTGGCTGTAGCGGCCGGCCTTCACCCGCTCGAGCATGGTGGTCGCGATGTCGGTCGCGACGATCTCGTACTCCCACCCGTCCGGCAGGTGCTGGTCGAGCAGCATTGCGATCGAGTAGGCCTCCTGGCCGCTCGAGCAGGCTGCGCTCCAGATCCGCAGCCGCCGGGGACCGCCGGTCCTGGAGCGGCGCTCCAGCAGGTCGGGGAGCATCGCGTCGGTGAAGGCCTGGTAGGGCGTGTGATCCCGGAACCAGCTGGTCTCGTTGATGGTGAGGGCGTCGATCACCTTGCGCCGTTCGTCGGCGTCGAAGGCGAGTCTGGCGACGTACGCCTCCAGGTCGAGGCCCTTGGCCGCGGCCAGAGGAGCAAGGCGTGCCTCGACGAGGTATTCCTTCCCCTCGTCGTACACCATCGACGTCTCCCGCCGGACGAGCGCGGAGACAGACGCGAAGGCGGCGGGCGTGGTCATGCCCCGTCCATCGGCGGCGATCGCCGCTTCCTGAGGCCTCATGCGAACCGAGGTGGGGCCGATGAGTGGTCCGTGACTCAGATCAGGGTGCTCGTGGTGGACGACTCGGCGCTGGTACGACGACTGGTCACCACTGCACTCAGCCAGGCCCCGGACATCGACGTCGCCGGCGTGGCCAGGGACGGCGTGGAAGCCGTGCGCATGGTCGACGAGCTCAAGCCCGACGTGGTCACCCTCGACATCGAGATGCCGAACCTGGACGGCCTCGGCGCGCTGACGCAGATCCGTGAGAAGCACACCAGGTTGCCGGTGATCATGTTCTCGACGCTGACCGAGCGCGGGGCGACCGCGACGCTGGACGCGTTGTCGCGTGGCGCCTCGGACTATGTCACCAAGCCGTCCAACACCGGCCAGATCGCGGACGGCATCGCTGCGATCCGCGACCAGCTCGTGCCACGGATCCGCGCCCTGGCCGGGATGCGGAAGCTCACTCCCGGAACCTCGCGCCCCATCGTTCGCCGGGAACGCCAGCCGCACGCCACCCAGCCGGTCAGTGCGCTGCTCATCGGTTGCTCGACCGGCGGACCCGACGCGCTCGCCCGCCTGCTGCCGCGCCTTCCCGCCGATCTCGGCGTGCCGGTGCTGGTGGTCCAGCACATGCCGCCCGTGTTCACGTCGATGCTCGCCCAGCGCCTCGACAAGCTCTCCGAGCTCACCGTGCGCGAAGCCGCCGACGGTGACGAGGTGCGTGCCGGCGAGGTCCTGATCGCGCCCGGCGACTTCCATCTCCGGCTCGGTCGCGTCGGCCGGATCGGCCCGGTGCGGGCCGCGCTGGACCAGGGTGACCAGGAGAACTTCTGTCGTCCCGCGGTCGACGTGCTGTTCCGCTCGGCGCTCGACGTCTACGGCGGCGGCGCCCTCGCCACAGTCCTCACCGGCATGGGACACGACGGTCTCGCCGGTGCCCGGCAGCTGGCAGCCGCCGGCGCCCGGATCCTCGTCCAGGACGAGGAGAGCTCGGTCGTGTGGGGGATGCCGGGTGCCGTTGCGGGCGCCGGCCTCGCCGACGACGTACTCCCGCTGGAACAGCTGGGTGACCGGATCGTGGCGACCGTGCGCCGTTCCCGCGCCGCGGGAACCGTTCCTACGCCGTGATGTCGAGATAGACAGGAACGGACCGGGTGGCGGTCGCGTCGCTGACCCGGTCAGTCAGCCGTTGCTGCTGACGGGTGTCGGAGAGCATCGCCGGGAGGGCCGACATCAGTCGCTGCTGCCGTTCCAGCAACACCCGTGCGCGGGGCAGGAACTCGTCGGGGATCGGGCCCAGGTCCGTCGGCGGCTGCCACGGAGCCTGGTCGAGGGCGCGACGACCCTGGAGCATTCGTTCCGCGTGGTCGGCGTGTGCCTCGAGGCGGTCGAGCGCCTCGCGCCAGGTGACGGGGCGGCGCGGGCCGCTCGGTGGCGTGGTCACTGGATCGCCGCCGCCATCGCGGCTTCACGCCACGTCTCGCACAACTGGCGGGAGAGGTCGAGCGCCTCGGTCGACTTCTCGGCGTCGCGGCGGATGTTCGCCAGCACCAACTGGTTGCGCAGGTAGGCGTACAGCGCGGCCAGTTCGGCGCCTCCCTTCATCTTGTCGACCTGCAGGCTCGACTCCAGTTCCAGCACGATGTCCTGGGCATGCACGAGGTGCTGGTGCGCGCTCTCCCAGTCGCCCTGCTGCTGGGCGCCGTGGCCACGTTCGACGTCGAGGACCAGCCGCTCCAGCAGCATCACCAGCAGGCGTGCGGGCGACGCGGTCGAGACGGCGTTGGACTGGTAGGCCGCATGGGCGGTCAGGGCGTTCATCGGTGATTCCTCACTCGCTTGACGCGGTCAGTGACGCCAGCTGGCTGGAGAGCCAGCTGGATTGGGCCTGCATCTGGGAGAGCGCGGTTTCCAGCGCGGTGTACTGCCGTTCCAGCGAGGAGCGGCGCAGTTCGAGGCGGTCGTCCCAGCGGGCGATGTTCTCGTTGAGGCGGGTGATGGCCGTGCCGTGGCTGGTGATCGAACCAGTCACCGAGCCGTCGTACTTGTCGCTCGCGGCCTTGGTGACCGCTTCGATCCGGGCCGTGAACCCGGTGGGTCCGGTGAACGCTGCTGCGGCGGCGATCGGGTCGTCCTTGTACGACGCGGCGAACTTGTCGGCGTCGAAGGTGAGCTTCCCGTAGCGGTCCACCTGGATGCCGTACTTCGCCATCGACGTGCCGTCTGCCGGGTACATCGCCTCCTGCAAGGCGCCCGCGACGCGACGCAGCATGCCGTCCCCGGCGAGGACGCCCTTCGCGGTGGTGCTCGTGGACGTGACACCAGAGATCTGGCCCAGGACGGCGTTGATGCCCTCGACGAATGACTTCAGCGAGGCCGCGGCACCAGCGGCGTCACGGCTGACCTCGACATCGGCAGTGCCGCTGGCGCTCGAGCCGAGCGTGATGGTGACACCCGGTACGACGTCGGTGAAGGTGTTGGTGCTCGAGGTCGCCGTGATGCCGCCGATGTCGATGCTGGCGTCGCGACCCCCGCGGACGGTCGCGCCACCCAACAGGGCGGCCCCGGTCGAGTCGGTGAGGTCGAAGGCCTGGTCGGCGCCGGTGGTCGAGGACTCGACGAGCAGCCGGTACTGGTCGACGCCACCAGCGGTGCCGGTTCGCACGAGCGTCGCGCGCACGCCGGCGTCGGCCTCGTTGATCGCAGCCGCGAGCTCTTCGAGCGTCCCGCCGGCGGTGTCGATCTGGAGGTCGGCATCGCCCGCCCGCTTCAGCAGCACGCTGGTCGTGGCGCCGGTGACGACCTCGGTCTTCGCGTGGGCGTCGGTGAAGGCGACCTGGTGGCTCAGCGCCGTCTGGCCGACGCTCACCGTGAAGGCGCCCGCTGTCGCGGAGGTGGTGGCAGCGACGCGGACACCGGTGTTGGTGGACGTGGCGGCCAGGGAGGTCCATGGGCTGGTGGCGCCGGTGCGCATGCTCGCGGCGGAGGTGCCCAGCGCCTGGAGCGCGGTGTTCAACTTCTGCAGTGCGGTGACCTTGCTCTGCTCCGTGGTGACCTGCGTCTTGAGCTTCGTCTGCGGCAACGCCTCGAGCGCCATCAGCTGGCTGATGATGCTCGCGGTGTCCAGGCCGCTGGCGAGGCCGCCGATGCTGCTGGTCGCTGCCATGGTCATTCCTCCGAACTCGTGGAAAAGCCCGCGTGCCGGTGGGGCCGGTGGCCCCACCGGCACGCGGTTGGTGCTGTGTGTCAGGAGCGGGCTCCCGACGGGTCAGTCCGGTCAGCCCGGGTCAGCCCGGGTCAGACGGATCAGCCGCGGAGCAGCTGCAGCACGCCGTTGGGGGCCGAGTTGGCCTGGGCGAGCATGGCCGTGCCGGCCTGGGACAGGATCTGCGAGCGGGTGAGGCTCATCATTTCCTGCGCCATGTCGGTGTCGCGGATCCGGGACTCGGAAGCCGAGAGGTTCTCGATCGCGACGTTCACGTTGTTGATGGTGTGCTCGAACCGGTTCTGGATGGCACCGAGCTCGGCACGCTGCGTCGAGATCGCCGTGATCTCGGTCTGGACGGTGTTGCTGTCCGTGATGACCGCACCGCTGACATCGAAGTCCGCGAGCGCCGTCGCGGAGATGTCGATGGTGTCCGCGTTGTCGAAGCCGACCTGGAAGGTGAGCGCGGCACCGCCGAAGAGGTCGACACCGTTGAACTTGGTGTTGTCCTTGATCCGGGTGATCTCCGTGTGGAGGGCGTCGAACTCCGCCTGCAGGGCTGCCTGCGACTCGGTGTTCTGGGTGCCGTTGTTGTACTGCACCGAGAGGTCGTTCATGCGCTGCAGCATGGAGTGGACCTCGGTCAGCGCACCTTCTGCCGTCTGGGCGACGGAGACGCCGTCCTGGGCGTTGCGGACGGCGACCTTGAGGCCACCGACCTGCGAGCGCAGGCCCTCGGAGATGGCGAGGCCGGCGGCGTCGTCGGCGGCGCGGTTGATACGGAAGCCGGACGACAGCTTCTCCATCGACTTCGAGAGCTGGCTCTGCGTCACCGACAGGTTGCGGTACGCGTTGGTCGCCTCGATGTTCTGGTTGATGCGAAGACCCATGATGGTTCCCTCCTGGATTAGGTCAGATGTTCCGGGTGACCGTCCGTGGTCGCCCTTCGAGTTGGTGTTCGGCCAACCTGCCGTCGTACCAAGGGATTTCGTCGACAAAGTCCGGAAACTTCGACAAATTCAGTTGGTACGACGGCACGCGGGCCGTCCACGGGTTCTCAGCCCACGGCGTCGAGCGCGATGGTGATCCCGCGGCGTCCGGTCTCGGCGTGCCGGGAGGCGACGGCGGCGAAGTAGGACTCGCGGCGTCGCTGGGCGACCCCACCGTTCTTGCCGGGCGTCTTCACGAGGGTGGGCTCGAGCGCGTGGTTGAGGGCGTCGCGGAGCAGGGTGAGGGCTTCGGCGCGCATCTGCGAGATCCGGGAGTCGGTGACGCCGAGCTCGGCGGCGATGTCGGCCATGGGGCGCTCGGCGAAGAAGTAGTCCTCCACCACGACGCGCAGGCGCTCGGGCAGCTCGGCGATCGCTTCGCGCAGGTAGGTCAGCTTCTCGGCGTGCTCGAGCAGGTCTTCCGGCGACGGGGCGCGGGTGGGCAGCAGCTCCTCGATCGGGGTGGTGGTCGATCCCTGGAGGGACAGCACCTGCGCCCGGGCGACGTCGTCGTCGTTGGCGGCGACCTCGTCGACGGTCATGCCGGTGGACTGCGCGACCTCGGCGGCGGTCGGCGTACGGCCGAGCAGGCCGGCCAGGCGGCTGCGGGTCTCGGTGAGGTCGCGCGCGCGGCGACGGACGGAACGCGAGGCCCAGTCGACCGAGCGGAGCTCGTCGAGCAGCGCGCCGCGGATCCGGGTGGCGGCGTATCGGTCGAACGGGACGCCGCGGTCGGCGTCGAAGGCCTGCCCGGCGAGGACGAGGGCAGTGAGGCCGGCGGAGGTGAGGTCGTCGCGGTTCACGTGCGACGGCACGCGGCCCATGGTCTCGCGCACGATGTGGCCGACCAGGGCCATGTGGCTGGTGATCAGTTCGTCCGTCTCGCTGGCGACGGTGCCGTCGTACTCGTTCACGTAGACGACATTCCGGGGTCAACACGGCGTGGCGCAGCAATATCGGTCCCGAGTGGCCTATTGGCCGCGCAATACAGGACAGGGGTCCCGGGTCGGCCTGGTCACTTGTGACACCACGCAAGGACCCGGCCGGTCCAACTGCTCAGGTTCGGGGCCCGACGGGCGATGGGACGGATCAACAGCACCCGCATCTCGGGGCGGACGGAAAGGTCGGGAAATGGTCGACATGATCGGCATGGACAGGTTGTCGCAGGTCCTGTGGCGTGAACGTGAACTGCTGGAGACCCTGGCCTACAAGCTCGACATCGAGCGGATGGTGCTGGCGACCGGTCGCACCCGCTGGCTGGTCAACGTCACCCGCGAGATCGAGGAGGTCCTCGAGGACCTCCGTACCACCGAGGTGCTGCGGGCGACCGCCGCCGACCAGGCCGCCGCGTCGGTCGGCATGTCCCCGAACCCGGCCCTGGCCGCCCTCGCCGATGCCTGCGACGACCCGTGGCGCGGCATCCTGCTCGACCACCGCGACACGATGATCAACCTGGCGCGCGAGATCTCGGAGACCTCCGAGGAGGCCAGGGGCCTGATCACCGCCGGCTATCGGTCGGCGCGCGAGACCCTGCTCGCCATCGGCGGCACGGGTACGGAGAGCTACAGCCCGAACGGCACCGCGGTGGTGGAGGCACGACGCAGCAGGTTGCTGGACAGGAGCCTGTGACATGGTCGGCTCCTTCGGTTCCATCAGCACCGCGCTGTCGGCCCTGCGCTACAACCAGGTGGCCCTCGACGTCGCCGGCAACAACATCTCGAACGCCTCGACCGACGGCTTCGTACGACGTCGGGTCGTGGGCGAGTCGATCAGCAGCGCCGCCCCGGCCCTCTGGTCGCGCTACGACGGCCACGGCGAGGGTGTCGCCGTCGGCGAGGTACGCCGCCTGGTGGACCCGCTGCTCGACACCCGCGTCCGTCGCGAGCACGCGGCCCTGTCCTATCTCGAGTCCAGCCAGGCCGTCCTGGCCCGCGTCGAGGAGGGCATCGGCGAGCCCGGCCCCAACGGCGTGTACGCCGCGATGCTCGACTTCCGCAACGGCTGGCAGGACCTCGCCCTGAACCCTGGCGGCGATGCCGCCCG
>JAKFEI010000263.1:0-13473 GCA_036675765.1 Nocardioides sp.
CACCCCGCCGCCACCGCGCATCGCTCGGTTCGCGGCGTTGACGACCGCATCGACCTGCTGCTGGGCGATGTCACCCTCGACGACCTCGATCTCCATGCACCGAGACTGCCACGTCACTCCGACGGGGCGTCCGTTGGTCGAGGAGGTTGCGCAGCAACCGTCTCGAGACCATCACCGGTCCAGCAACTCTCCACAGCCCCTCGGGGGGCTTTCCCTTGTCCACAGCCGGGTTTGCACCGCTTCGCCATGTCGGCACCTCATGATCCAATACATGTATGAACCACGAGGCGAGCAACGAACTGATCGGGCCGTACGACGCCTGCTCTGATCGTGAGCTGCTCGACGGCCTCGCCGAGGAGGCCAAGGTACGGGCCTCGTCGATGGTGCGGGAGTGGTGCCGCATCGTGTCGTGGGCCGACCACAACATCGTCACCACGGCGGAGCAGGCCGCGACGATCGTGGACGGCGTCATCGACACCGGAGTCCCGATCGCCGGCGAAGGTGCCCCGCTCGTCAGTGAGTTCAACCTGATGGAGCTCATCGCCGTGCTCGGTCGCTCACCTGACGGCGGTCGTGCCTATGTCGGGCGGGTCATCGAGTGCGCCTGGCGACTCCCCGGCATCTACACCTCAGTGGTCGAAGGCAGGCTGGCGCCGTGGCGCGCCGAACGCATCGCCGACCTCACCCGCCCGTTGAATGCCGAGGCGGCGGCGTTCGTGGACCGGCAGCTCGCCGCGGTTGGTGGGGTCGGGTGGGCACAGCTCGACCGCCTCGTCACCGAAGCAGTGATGCGGTTCGATCCCGAACGTGCCGAAGCCGAGCGCCAGGCAGCGAACGAGGAGTTGTACGTCGACGTCCACACCGACCAGATCGACCAGCACGGACGCATCCGCGTCGACGCCATGCTGGATGCCGCCGACGGTTGCGACTTCGACCAAGCCGTCAATCGGCGCGCGATCCAGCGCGGGAAGCTCGGCGACGACTCGTCCCTCGATGTACGACGCGCACGAGGTGTCGGCGACATGGCTCGCCAGGACTTGTCCCTGGACCTGCTCTTCGCCGACGAGACCACCGGCGAGGTCATCGTCCACTCACCCGGACGCAAGGTCGTCCTCAACGTCCACGTCACCGACACTGCCCTGGACGAAGACAACCCGTTCGCGAACCCGGTCGGACGCTGGGACGAAGGCCGTACGCCGATCTCCACGGCGCAGATCAAGGAATGGCTCCGCGCCCGCGACACCACTGTGATCGTGCGACCGGTCATCGACCTCAAGGACTGTGTCCCGGTCGATTCCTACGAGATCCCCGACCGGATCCGCCGCAGGGTCGAACTCAGGGATCACCAGTGCCGGTTCCCCAGTTGTCCGAAACAGGCCACCAGATGCGACCACGACCACGCGACACCCCACGGTGAAGGTGGCGCGACGTGTCCTTGCAACTTGGTTCCCCTCTGCCGGCGACATCACCGCGCCAAGACCCACAGCCGATGGCGCTACCTCATCGTCCTACCCGGGCACTACCTCTGGATCAGCCCCCACGGTCACCACTTCCTCGTCGGACCCGACGGCACCCGAGCCCTCGACCCACCCCGCTCACAGGACCGCGACGAATAGGTCCCGAGCCTCGCACCCCGCCCACCAGCGGGGTCCGCGGCATGCCCGGGGCAAGGCAGTGGGCCCACACCTGACGCGCGCACATGTCGAAGGGCGTGCGGTCCGGGGTCCGGCGAGCCCATTCAGTGAGGCGACGCGGTCATTGTGTGGTTCTGCGGGCACTGGGTGAACGCCGGACCGCACAATCATTGGGACCACCGTTCAGAGACCGCCTGACTCTGCCGCTGACAGAGCGGCCACGGCGACGATCGGGTCACTGGCCAGGCAGACCCGTCAATCGCCGTAACCCGGCTGCCAGCCCGCAGCCCTCACGCCGTCGAGGTCACCGTTGACGAGCAGTTCGAAGAGCCGGTGAACCTCATCGCGGCTGAGCCCGGCGCGATGCACCGCGGGGCCATCCCCTTCCACGTTCTCCCAAACCAATAGTCCTCTGGTGAAGGCGCTCAGCGTCCATCCGGACGGATGCGCGACCGCCACGTCCGGGTGCTCCACGTCCTCCGGGTCGTCCAGTTCAGCCACCAAGACGCGCAGGTCGCTGGCGTCGCTGTACGTGGTCATTGCTCCGCTGCGATGAGTAAGCACCGTCATGTGAGCATTCTGCCTTGGCCGCACCCTCATTGCCGCCGAGCGATCGTGTCGACGAGCGAGCGCGTCTACGCTGGCCTCCGTGCCGTCTTTCTCGTTCGACATCGAGGACGTGTTTTATCTCGGTGAGGGGTACGAGGGAGTCTCGTTGTTCGGTCCAGCGGTCGACACCTCAGGCGGTCTCGCAGTTGGTGACATTCTCACTGTGCCCACGAAGGGTGGCGGTTCGGCACGTTGCGAGTGCGTCGGGTTTCCGCTCGTGAACCTCGGCCCTGAGCGCGTCTCCTGGGTTCGCGTTTCCGTTAGCGGGGTCTCGCCGGATGACATTCAGGTTGGCAAACGAGCGAATCGGGCCTCGTAGAACCGCACTGTCATGCCGCGATCCGCTCGGTCGTGCCGCAGACCGATCGCGCCGAGGACGAGACCTTCAAGGGTTGCTCTACGCTCGGGACCGTGGCGCTGAACCCTCGTCTCTGTCGCGTCTGCGGATTTGAAGCCGAGGACGAACCGTGGGGACCAGACGGCACCATTCCGACGTTCGACTACTGCCCTTGCTGCGGCGTCGAATGGGGCTACCAGGATTCGAGCGAGGCAGGAATCGCCATGTACCGGGCAAAGTGGATCGGACAGGGCGCCCGCTGGAGCGACAGCAAGGTCGAGGGTGACGGCATGACAACCGAGGCTCGACTCGCTCGGCTGAGTTGAGTCGGCGCAGCACCGGCTCAAATGTCCCGCGGTCGCGTGCGCCTGAACCGCGCTGTCATGCCGCCGAGCGGTCGATCTGAAGCTCGATGCCGAAACCCAATTACCATTGCCCGCATGAGATCCCTATGGCCGCGCGTTGCTGTTGGACTTGTTCTCGCGACGCCTGGCCTTGCAGGGTGCGGGGATGACAACCCGGACGACATCGCCTCGTATCCGGAGAAGAGCAGCGTTGCACCAGACTGCGGAGATGTCTGGGTAGCCGGCGAAACCCTTCCCGCCGACTACGACGGTTGCAACGCCGAGGACGGATCCTTCAACGCTCGGATCGAAGCCGGCGAGAACTGCGTTCTGACGAGCATCGTTGACGGGTCGACAGTCTTCTTTGCAGAGGTCGGCGGGACGATCGGCAAAGCGCCGACGTCGACTCTCGTCGAAGACGAGGCGTATAGCCGAGCGCTGGAGCAGTGCCTCTGACGACCACATGGAGCCGTCGTGTGCAGCGACTTGGGCGACGCATCTGGCCTGCTGCCCAATCTGCGGCCGTCCGGATCTGCCGCGGAGAGTTCGGTCGCCCGAGCGATGGATCCTTGAACTCTCTATCGTGTGGCTGTGGCGAACATTCGGATCCTGGGCGACGGCAGGCTGTTGCTGCCAGATGGAGTCGAGCTCGATCTCGAACCTGTCTGGCTCAGCGAAGCTGTGGCCCGGATCGTTGCCGACGAGGCAGACATCGTGGTCCATTCATCGGTATCCCACAGCGCTGACATCTCTGCCGAGCAAGCCCGCATCGACGAACTGCTTCGTGGAGTGAACAGGCGAACGGGAGAGGTAGGAGCACGGCGGTATCGCGGAGCAGGGCTAGTTGCACTGGTGCTGACCGAGTTCTGCTGACCATTGCGGCCCAGATGCACCGGGCGCCTCCAGCTCACCGAACCGCGCGGTACTGCCGCGGGTCGGTGGTGTCGAACATCGGGCGAACATTGCCCTGAATGACCACCTCGCGCGGGGTCAGTAGCATCCGCATATGAAGCTGGCGGATCGGCTGTACCTCCGGCGGGTCGCCCATGCCAAGTCGTACGTTTGCGTCGATGTTTTCGAGGACGCCAAGCCAGTCCTGCTTGTCTCTCGTGCCGATGACGACTGGTGTTTCCTTTGTGGCGGCGACCACGACGACTACGCGGACGACAAGTGGCTGTTCGTCGTCGGCATGGGCCACGTGCTTGAAAGGGATCCTTCGTTGCTCGAACTCAGGGCGCTCCCTCCAGACGTCGAAGCTGAGCGCGAGTCTGTCGGGGCGCCGTGGGAAACGTCGGCCTCTGGCTCGTAGAGGCCAGACCAGACCAGCCCTGAGCCTGGTGTCTGCACTAACGTGCGATTTCATCCGACCACGCCGCTGGTCGGGCATGGCGTCGGAGCGCCCGATCATGCCGCCGAGCGCGGATCGGCGCCCCAGTCGATAGATCGGGACCCGCCACGCGAACCGAGCCGACCGGCTGCGACGCGGGCTACGCAAGCCAGCCTCGCGTCAGACCCTCTCTCAACCCACACCAGGGGGTGGAGAGCCGAGGCGAGCATGTTGCATCATCGCGATGCGGCTTGACCTTGCCTCAGACCGTCCGCAGCCTGACCTTGCACGCACCGCCCTCGTCGAGCCCCTCGGCCGTCCGTACCGCCTTCTTGATCGGCAGCACGTACGTCTTCTCCTCGACGCTCGGGAACACCGACGTCCGCCACGTGCTCGAGCCGATGGTCACCTCGACCTTCACGCTCCCGAAACCCTTGCCCGGCACCGCCTCTGCCTCGATCGCATCGGACGCCTCGAACGGCAAGCTGACGAAGAACCAGGCACCGCTCTTCTCCTCGTCCTTCGCGGACCAGCGCCACAGGTCGGCGGTGAACTCGTACGCGCTCATGGGCGCGGCCGCAGCGATCGGAGCAACACGGCGATGATCGCCACCCCGGCGATGCCACCGAGAGCCCACGGCCACAGCGAACGGTCCTCGGCAGCCGTGACCGGAACGGCCTCGCTCGAGTCGGGTGCCGGCGTGGGTGCCGAGGACTCGTCCGTCGGCTCGTCGGTCGGCTCGTCGGTCGGCACCTCCACCCGGAGCACCTCCGAGTGCGCGCCCTCGGAGCCGATCAGCACCTCACCGGACTCGGTGACGGCGATCCCCTCCCCCTGCTGCTGGGGAGGCAGGTCGACCATCGCGACCCGGTCGAGGTCGGGCCACGTGTAGACCGCGGCCTGCCCGTAGTTGCGGAGCACCAGGTGCTCTCCGTCGGGGAAGAACGCGCCGTCGGTGGCGATACCGAGCACTTCGTCGACCGCCGTCAGCTCGTTGCGGCCCTTCTCCCTCAGGTCCTCCGGAGCGGCATAGAGGCGGCCGATGAACTCCTTGGCCACGACGAACACCTGACCGGTCTTCGGGTGCACCAGCAACGACTCCGCGTCGTGCGGGCCGTCGGGATAGACCAGGTCGTACGTCGCGGCGTCGACTTCCTGGTTGCCGCGGCCGAAGGGCACCCGCGCGATCTCGATCTCGTCGCGCTTCGCCTCGTTGTCGCCGATGTCGCCGACGTAGACCTCGCCATTGCCGGCCGGGGCCAGCGCCTCGATGTCGCGGGCATCGCCCTGCCAGCGGGTGACACCGACGGTGTCGCCCGTGGCAGGGTCGACCGTGAAGATCCGGTTGCTGTCGCCCGAGTCGTTGACCGTCACGACCAGGTCGTCACGCGCGACGAGTCCGCTCGACTCGACGATGTCGGGATCGGTGTAGCTGAACACGACGGTCCCGGGCACGGGCTCGCTCGCCGCGCCCGGCGTCAGGAAGCCGATGCCGAAGGGCAGCGGCAGCAGGAGCAGCAGGAGCTTCTCCACGCAGGTCAGCCCTCGTGCGCGGGGCCGTGCCCGAGCAGTTCGCCGAGACGCGGCTGGATCGCCCAGGTGGCCACCAGGTCGTCGTACTCCTCGACGGCGGAGCCCTTGCTCTTCGCATCGCCCGTGCGGATCGCTCGCAGCAGGGTGTTGCGCGGGGTGTGCTGGCTGTCGACGAACTCCATCACGTCGACGCGGTAGCCCTGCTGGCGCAGCAGCAGCGACCGCAGCGCGTCGGTGAGGGTGTCGGCGAACCGTTCGCGCAGGATGCCGTCACGGACCAGGGCGGAGTACGGCGCCGGGGCGGGCGTACGACGGAGCTGGGCCGCGATGTCGTGGTGGCAGCAGGGTGCGGCGAGCACGAGCGGGGCCTCCCACGCGACCGCACGGGCCAGGGCGTCGTCGGTGGCCGTGTCGCAGGCGTGCAGCGCGAGCACGACATCGGGCGGCGTCATGAGCTCCACGTCCCCGATGGTGCCGGCGACGAACTCGGCGTCGATGCCGAGCTTCGCTGCGACCGATGCGTTGTGGTCGCGGGACTGTTCCTTCACGTCGACGCCGGTCAGCCGGACCGGCAGGCCGCTGCGGCCGGACAGCATGCGGTGCGCGGCGAAGGTGAGGTAGCCGTTGCCGCAGCCGAGGTCGACGACGTGGAGCGGCTTCTCCTCGGTCGGCTTGCGCAGGTGCCCCTTCGCGCGGGCATCGGCGACCGAGCGGTCCAGGATCCGCAGGAAGTCCTCGACCTGGCGGTACTTCGCCATCCGGCTGGGCTTGATCCGGCCCTGGCCGTCCGTCATCCCGAGGGCGGCGAACACCGGGTCGTCGGCCGGGAGCATCCGCTCCTTGGTGCGGTCGTGGCTGTGGTCCACCGCGTCGGCGGCCGAGGCCCGCTCGTGCAGGGCGGCGTCGCCCTTCTTCGTCACGCGCAGGCTCAGCTCGTGCTCGGTGGTCTCGACGGTCCAGTTGCCGAAGGGCTCGGCCAGCAAGGTGGTCACCGCGGAGCGGGCGGCCTCGCCGGCGAGGTGGTTCGCGGTGTGGGCCTGCGTGGCGTCGTACCGCACGATCTGGAGGCTGCGGCCGGCCTTGAGGTCCACCCAGCGCAGTTCGACGCGACGCCACGGCGGCACCGCCGTACGACGGCGTCCCGAACCGACCGCACGGATCAGGCGCTCGGACAGCAGGTCGTCCGCGACGCGGGCCAGTCCGCTCTCGAGGGACTCGGTCGTGCTGCTCACAACGCCGCCAGCACCACGATCAGCAACAGGATCACCAACGCGGCCGGAATGATGAGTCGACGGTGGCGCGGGTTCACCCACCGATCGTAGAGGGGCGAGCCCCTCAGAGCCTCACCAGTGCGACAGGGAGGACCGGATGATGCCGGCCAGGTCCTCGCCGGTGACGTCCTTGGGGGCGGTCGCCAGAAGGCGCTGCTGCTGCAGGGCACCGTCCACCAGGTTGTCGACGTCGCCCTCGCCGTAGCCCACCTCGGCCAGTCCGTTGGGGATCCCGATGTCCTGCATCAGGCGGGCGAGGACGGCAGGGAGCACCTCCGGACCGTTGCCCTCGGCGGCCGGGTCGAGCAGTCGCGCCGCCCGCAAGTGACGCTCGGGCGCCGCGTCGAACGTGAAGCGGAAGGCCTCGGGCGCGGTCAGCGAAACGGCCATCCCGTGCGGCACCATCGGCTCGTGGTCCGGGTAGTCCACCGGCCGGAAGTCCCGCACGCGGCCAGCGATCGGGTAGGCGTTGGCGTGCGGGATGTGGACGCCGGCGTTGCCGAACCCCAGGCCCGCGAAAGTCGCCGCCAGGGCCATCTGGTCGGCGGCACCGGCCGCGTCCGCACCCTCGAGATCCCGTCGTACGGCGGCCCGGAACGCCGTGGCCAACAGATCCAGCGCACGCTCGGACCACAGGTCCGCGATCGGGTTGGACCCGCAGTAGGGCACCCGCTGCTCGGGCCGCTTGGCCTCGAAGTCGCCGTACCAGCGAGCGGTGTAGCTCTCCAGCGCGTGGCAGAGGATGTCCATCCCCGCGGCCGCGACGACGCCGGCCGGCTGGGTGGCGGAGAACGTCGGGTCGACGACCGCGAGCTTCGGGCGGAGCGCCGCGTGGCTGATCCCGGTCTTCACCTTCAGCGCCAGCACGTCCATCACGCAGATCGTGGTGGACTCGCTGCCGGTGCCGGTCGTCGTGGGCACGGCCACCAGCGGGAGGACCGGCTGCTCAGGCGCGCGGGCCTTGCCGACGGGAGCGTTGACGTAGTCCATCAGTTCGCCGGGGTTGGTGACGAGCAGCGCGACCGCCTTCGCGGTGTCGATCGCGGAGCCGCCGCCCACAGCCACGACCGCGTCGAACGGCCCTTCGGAGCGCGCGAACGCCACGGCCTCCTCGAGCGACACGTCGGTCGGCTCCACTCGGGACCCGTCGAAGATCACGACCTCGAGGCCGTGGCCACGCAACGACTCGGCCACGGTGTCCGGGTGTCCGGCGGCGGCCACCCCCGGATCCGTCACCAGCAGGACCCGTTTCGCGCCCCAGCCGCGGACGTCGTACCCGATCTCGGCGGCGGCGCCGCGGCCGAACTTCAGCGCCGGCGCGGCGTAGGTGAAGATCTCTTCACGGTGGTGGAGGTTCTCGAAGTTCACCCGTGCACGGTAGGGCATCTCAGTCCGGACGCGGAAAGGACATCGGTCCCAGCTCCGCGATGATCCGGTCGACGAAGTAGGCGACACCGGCCGCAGCGGGGTGCACTCCGTCCGTACCGATGTAGCGGTCCTGGTTGCCGTCACCCTTCGGGTTCACGATCGAACCCGTGCCCGTGAACCACCGGTCGGTGTAGGGATCGATGAACCCGACGACGTTCTGGTGGCGGCCGACCGTGGCGGCGAGGTTCGCGGTCATCGCGCGGGCCCGGGCGTCCCAGTAGGGCGTCTGCCAGATCCCCAGCGGCTCGACGCCGACGAGCACGACCGGGAGGTCCGGGCGGATCCGCGCGACGTCGGTGAGGAACTTGTTGACGGCCTCCGCGTGCGCCGTCGCCGAGTACGACGGCGCGGACGCGTCGTTGATCGACCCGTTCACCAGCAGGACGTCGATGGGCGCGGCCGCGATCGCTTCCAGTCGGCGCGTCGATCCGAAGACCCCCGGCCGGTACTCCCCGTAGGTCGGCGCAGACGACGGTGAGAGGTAGCCGGTACCGGACTCAGCCAGGTTCCAGACCCGGAAACCCGTGCGGGTGCTGAGCATCGGAGCGGCAGCCCGACTGTGGCAGAGCGCCTCGCTGCAGATCTCGAAGAAGGAGTCCGACAGCACCCCGACGGTCAGGGGCGGCGTGGCCGCCTTGACCACCACGTTGTCGGCCGCAGGGGCGTCGACGCCGGTGAAGACCAGCGGGCCGGCGAAGCGGACCGTCACGGTCTTCCGTTCGGGCAGCTCGATGGTGATCCAGTTCGCGGCGTACCCCGTGGTCGGGCTCTGGCTGGGGATCGGCTGCGCCGCGACCGGTCGCCCGTCGACCCACACCATCGCGTCCATCGTGCGGGTGCCCTGGTAGGCGATGGCGAACCGGCGGGCGGTGACGGTGAAGCTGACGTCGGCGTTCTTGACCGACGCGTTCGTGCCCGGATACTCCGCCCCGGTGCTCGCCCGGGCCCAGTCCTGTCCGTAGGCGATGCTGGCCACCGTGAAGGCCGGCTTGGGCGTCAGGGAGTGGGTGAACGCGCCCGGCGCATCCCAGCGGGTCCGGACCGTCGTGCCCCAGGCGGGCGCCACCAGCCCCGCCGTGTGACGGACCTGCGTGGTCGGCCACGGGGTGTTCGAGGCGGGCACCATCAGTTCGGCGAAGGTGGTCCGGGGTTGCGTCACGGCCGGCACCGGCAGCGCCGCACTGATCACGTCGGCAGCCGCGACACCGGGCGCCTCGGCGTGGACGGCGACCGTCAGCGTCCGCGCCGCGTCCTCCCCCGCGACGACGTACGTGCTCGCGGTGGCACCGGCGATGGGCAGGCCGTTGCGACGCCACTGATAGGTCGTCGACGTGGGCGCCGGACTCCAGCCCGCGAACTCGACGTGCAGTTCGTCTCCGATGGCGGCCCGGCCGACGATCTCCGGCGGCGGTCCCGTGAACGTGCCCGGCACCACCCGTCCGGTGGGACGGCTGTCGCGATAGGTCGGTGTGGTCGCCGAGCTCGGGAACCCGATCGCCGTCACCGTCAGCCGATGGCCCAGGTCCTCGGCCTTGACCGTGTACGACGACCCGCTGGCCCCGGTCCAGACGCCGTCGCGGTTCCACCGGAACCCGAGACTGGCCGGCGTGGGCGTCCAGGTCCCGGCGCTGGCCCGCAACACCGAACCGACGGCGTGGCTGCCCGTGACGGTCGGCAGGGTGACCGCCGTGAAGGCCGGGTTCCCCGGTCCGAGGACGAAGACACCGAAGGCGTCCGAGGCCGCGGCCGACCGGTCCCCCGCGGCCGGCCGGAGCGCCCGCAGGTAGAAGTACCCACCGCGGTCGTACGGAGCGGTGGTCAGCGGGACGGTGGCGAACCAGGTGGTCCCGTCGGACGTGACCGTGGCCGTCAGCGGGCGCCACTCCTGGCCCGACAACCGTCCCTGGACCACCTGGGGCATCGCGTCGATCGGCGCCTGGCCCCACAGGACCACCTCGCCGCCGGCCTGCGGGAGCACCGTCAGCGACCCGATCGTGATCGACGGGGCAGCGACCGCCGGACCGGTCAGCGCCACCAGCGAGGTCGCGCAACCGAGGACGACGGCGAGCAGGGCCCGACTGATGAACCGCACAAAGATCTCCGATCCCCTCCCCAAGGGGCACCCGAGAGACGCGACGCTAGCAGGTCAGGCGTCGCCTGCGGAGGCGATTGCGGCACGCACCGATCCGTAGACCTTCAACGTCCCGGCCTCGATGTCGGCCAGCGGCACCCAGGCCACCGCGTCCGTCGTACCGCCTTGTTCGACGACCCGGGGCTCCCCGGCGCCCACCGTGGCGCGGTAGATGATGCCGATGGCGTGGAAGTCCTCGGCGCGCCCGTTGGGCGCCGTACCCGTGAAGTGGTGGTCGAGCACGGTCAGCAGGTCGCCGGCCTCCCCCTCGAGCCCGCACTCCTCCCACAGTTCGCGACGCACGGTGTCGCTCGGCGTCTCGCCGTGGTCGATCCCGCCGCCGGGCAGGTGCCAGGTCCCCGGATCCGGCGCCAGGTCGGACGTTCGGGTCAGCAGGATGGCACCGTCGCGGACGACGTAGGCGTAGGCGGCCGTGCGCTGCCGCTGCCGGATGCGGTACGACGACAGGGCCTCGTTCACGAGCCCGACCGTCGGCACGGTGCCGTCCAGCACCTCGGCGATCGGCTTCCATGCCGCCTCGGCGGTCGAACCGTCGACCTCGGTGACCCGGGGCTTCGGCGAGTCCGCCGGCACCCAGCCTTCGTAGACGATCCGCACGGAGTGGGCATCGACGCGGCGACCGCGGCGCCAGGAGTCGGCGACGTGCAGGGAGAAGACGTGCGCGGTGAGGTCGACCTCGGCCCGCAACCCGGTCTCCTCGTAGACCTCGCGGACCACCGCATCGCGCGGGTCCTCGCCGTGGTCGACACCGCCGCCGGGCAGGGACCACAGTTCCTTCGTGGTGACCTTTTCCGAGAGCCGGGAGAGGAGGATCTCGTCGTCGCGGACGATCACGGCGTAGGCCGCCAACCGTTGCACCCGCTGACCCATGTCCACCACCCTAGCCATCGCCGAGTTGGGGTTTGTCACCGCCGACTTGGGGTTTGTCACCGCCGAGGCGGTCGACAACGCACAACTCGGCGGTGACAAACCCCAACTCGCGCTCAGGAGAAGGGGGGACGTGCGTCGCGGGCGAGCGAACGACGGCCGGCCCAGCGCCAGACACGCGCGGAACGGTCGCGGTCCTCGTCGGTCACCAGGTTGCCCATCCAGCGCAGCGCCAGGGTCATCAGCAGGTCCGAGCGCATCCCGATCGGGCCGAGCGCGGGGAGCAGGCGCGGGACGGTCACCAGGCCCGCGAGACGGCGCGCGACGGAGAAGGACTCGCCGTAGTGCTCGCGCAGCAGCGCCGGCCAGGCCTGGCTGAGGTCGATGTCGGGCGTGTCGGCCAGCAGGTCGGCGATCACCCGGCCGGTCTCGAGGCCGTAGTCGATGCCTTCACCGTTGAGCGGGTTCACGCAGGCGGCGGCGTCGCCGATCAGGGCCCAGTTGCGGCCGGCGACGTTCGACACCGCGCCACCCATCGGCAACAGGGCCGACGTCGGGGCGCGCAGCTCCTCGCCGAGGCCGAACTCCTGACGAAGGCGGTCGGCGTACAGCTTCATCAGCGGCTTGATGGCCACGTCGGTCGGGCGCTTGGCGGTGGCCAGGGTGCCGGCGCCGAGGTTGACCTCGCCGCTCTCCTTGCCGAGCGGGAAGATCCAGCCGTAGCCGGACAGGATCTCGTCCTGCTCGCCACGGAGCTCCAGGTGCGAGCTGATCCACGGGTCGTCGGAGCGGGTCGAGGTCACGTAGGCGCGGCCGGCGACACCGTAGACGGTGTCGCGGTGCCACTCACGGCCCAGAACCTTGCCGAGGGGCGAGCGCACGCCGTCAGCGACCACGAGGCGCTTGCAGGCGACCTCGAAGGTGTTGTCGGTTGTCGAGGTGCGAGCTTGCGAGCCTCGAAACACGACCGCAGCGACCCGGTCCCCGTCCATGCGTACGTCGACCGCGCGGGCGCCGTCCAGAGCAGTCGCACCGGACTTCAGGGCCGTGGTGCGCAGGTGGTCGTCGAGCTCGGTGCGGGCCACCGCACTCCCCCAGTCGGGGAGGTTTCCGCCCGGCCACGGAAGGTGCAGGGTCTGGCCGAAGCCATGTGCCCGCAGGCCCTGGTTGACCGTGTGCGAGCGGACCCAGTCGCGCAGGCCGAGCCGGTCCAGTTCGCCGATCGCGCGCGGCGTCAGGCCGTCGCCGCAGGTCTTGTCGCGAGGGAAGATCGCCGCGTCCGCCAGGAGGACGTCGGCACCCGAACGAGCAGCCCATGCGGCGGCAGCCGATCCGGCCGGGCCGGCGCCGACGACGAGGACGTCGGTGCTCATCGGGGTGTTGTCGCTCACCCCCTGATTGTCTCAGGAGCCGGTGGTGCCGGGGCCCATGGGTCCGTCAGGCGTCCAGCAGGCCGGCCGCACGGAACGCACGGTCGTAGATCTCGCGGATCACGTCCTGCTTCCTGGCGTTGTACTGCATGGTGTGCTCGCCCGCAGCGTTCGCCGCCTCGGCCGCCGCCGTCTTGGCATCGCGGTAACGAGCGAGGTCGTCAGGATTGCCCCGCAGCCAGTCCCGGAACAACCGGTGCCGGACCGGTTCGGGCGCCGCCGGACCGAAGACGTGCAGGTTGCAGCGCGGGTCCTCGTGCCGCAGCATCCGGTGCTCCCACGACCAGGGCTCGCGCACCCGCAGCACGAAGCCCACGGCCACCAGCGCCGGCACGTAGGCCGCCTCGACCGCCGGGTCCGCCACGATCAGGTCCACGTCGATGATCGGCTTCGCGGGCAGCCCGACCACGGACGTCGACCCGACATGGTCGACGTGCAGCGCCCGCCACCCGAGCGCCCCACGGACCAGTGCGGCGAGCCGCTCGAAGTCACCCGGCCACCGGTCGTCGTACGACGCCAGGGAGATGCCGGTCTCCGGAAC
>JAKFEI010000137.1:0-1913 GCA_036675765.1 Nocardioides sp.
ATCGTGCGCGAGCTCCTCACCGAAGGGGTGACGGTCTTCCTCACCACCCAGTACCTCGAGGAGGCCGACCAGCTCGCCCACCAGGTGGGGCTGCTCGACAACGGCCGGCTGGTCGCCGAGGGGACACCGGTCGAGCTCAAGGCGCTGGCGGGAGGGGAGACGCTCGACGACGTCTTCCTCGCTCTGACCGGTCATCCGGCCACCCCGGCCACCGACCTCCACGACACCGACACCGACACCGACATCGACATCAACGACGACACCAAGGAGCCGGTCCGATGACGACGCTCGCCTTCACCGCCCGCGACTCGGTAACCATGCTGCGCCGCAACCTCAAGCACATGGTCCGGTACCCGTCGCTCACGATCATGCTGATCGCGCAGCCGGTCCTGTTCCTGCTGCTGTTCGTCTACGTCTTCGGCGGCACCATGGGCGCCGGGCTGCCCGGTGGCGGCGGCCGCGATGACTACCTCGCCTACGTGTCGCCCGCGATCCTGCTGGTGACCGTGTCCTCGGTCGCGCTCAGCATCGCGATCTATGCCGCGAAGGACGCCACCGAGGGGATCATCGACCGGTTCCGCACGATGCCGATCGCGAAGTCCTCCGTGCTGACCGGTCTCGTCCTGGCCGCACTGGTGCAGACCGTCCTGGCCGTGACGGTGGTGCTGGCGATCGCGGTTGCGCTGGGCTGGCGCCCCGACGCCGGTCCTGTCGGCTGGCTCGGTGCGATCGGCGTCCTGACGCTGCTGGCCATCGCGCTCACCTGGCTCTGCGTCGCCCTCGGCCTCGCTGCGGACAGCGTGGAGACGGCCAGCAACACCCCGATGTTCCTGGTGCTGCTGCCCTTCATCTCCAGCGCGTTCGTGCCGACCGATTCCATGTCGACCGGGCTGGCCTGGGTGGCGGAGAACCAGCCCTTCACGCCGATCATCGACACCCTCCGCGCCTGCTTCGACGGTCGTGCCCCGGGCGCCGACCTGGCGTGGGCGATCGGCTGGTGCGTGCTGATCACCGTGCTGAGCTTCGCGTGGGCACGCCGACTCTTCGCCCGGGCTCAGGCACGCTGATCCCATGCTGACGATCGGGGAGCTGGCGTCGTACGCCGGAGTGACGGTGCGCGCCGTACGGCACTATCACGCGAAGGGCCTGATGCCGGAGCCCGAACGGGATCACTCCGGCTACCGGCGGTACGACGCCAGGGCGGTCGCCGACCTGATCAAGATCCGCACGCTGGCGGAGGCCGGCGTACCCCTGGCCCGGGTGCAGGAACTGCTGGCCGCCGACCCCGACGAGTTCGCGGTCGCCGTGACCGACATCGACCAGCGGCTGCGGGCCGAGATCCGCGAACGCCAGCGGCACCGCGAGCGGATCGCCCAGCTCGCGGCCGGCGACAACCTCGCGCTACCGCCCGAAGCCGTGGCCTATCTCGACCGGCTGCGGGCCGCGGGGGTCTCGGAGCGCCTGATCGAGGGCGAGCGCGACGCCTGGATCCTCGTGGCTGCGCAGCTGCCGGAGCACATGCCGCTGTTCATGGAGCTCAAGGGGAACCAGCTGGACGAGCCCGTCGTCGCGGACTTCTACGTTGACCTCAACGAGGCCCTCGACTGGGCGCCCGACGACCCGCGCCTCCCGGCGTTCGCCGACCGGATGGTGTCGATGTTCGAGGCCGGTGAGCCCGCCGACGTCGAGGAGTGGGAGGAGTTCCCGTTGCCCGACGAACTGGTGCAGCTGCTCGACGCGGTGTTCCTCGACGCCGTACCCCTCGCTCGCACGTTGCTCGGACTCCTCGAGGAGCGCGGGTGGACCGGGTGGACGAAGCTGGAGCGGATCTGAGTGGCCCAGGGTGGCTCAGGACGTCATACGAACTGGGGGCGAGAGCCCTCAGTTCGTATGACGTCGTGGGGCTACGAACG
>JAKFEI010000191.1:0-1906 GCA_036675765.1 Nocardioides sp.
GACCTGCATGTCCTCAGAGGACCAGAAGGCGCGCATGCTCAGGATCTTGCCCTCGTCGTCGAAGGTCATCACGTCGACCGGCGCCAGCGTGTAGTTCTGGTCGCCGACCTTGGTGACCAGCTCGAAGGCGAAGGCCGCCTCGTTGCCGGCGACCCGGGCGTGGATCAGGCGGGCCTCCTGCTCGAGACCGTCGAGGGCGCCGTAGAACTCCGCGATCGACTCGCGGGTGGTGCGCACCTCCGTGCCGACCGGGTCCTCCACGGTCGCGCCGTCGGCGTACAGGGCGACGACTTCGGCAGAGGTGCCGTTCGCGACCAGGTCGATGTAGTTCTGGACGGTCTCGAGGATGGTTTCCCTGCTGGCGGCCACTTGATTCTCCTGATGGTCGAGCCTCGGTCGGTTGTCGAGCCCGACGAGACATAGAACGTGTTCTTGTTTCGCCGAATCTAGCCCCTCGGTCGCGATTTGGTAACGTTGCGCCGCAAGAGCGCCCCGGTCCTTGCCGGGGCTTCTTGCTTGTCACACCCACCAGCATCATCAGTGGCGCGTCGAGCAGCCGTCTCCGGACGGAGGGACTCCGTCCGGAACGAAGGAGAACCAAATGCCTGCGATCGTGATCGTCGGAGCCCAGTGGGGCGACGAGGGCAAGGGCAAGGCGACCGACCACCTGGGCAGCCAGGTCGACTACGTCGTCAAGTTCAACGGCGGCAACAACGCCGGCCACACCGTCGTCATCGGCCAAGGATCTGAGCAGCAGAAGTACGCCCTGCACCTGCTGCCCTCCGGCATCCTCACGCCCGGCTGCACGCCCGTCATCGGCAACGGTGTCGTCGTCGACATCGACGTGCTCTTCCACGAGATCGACGGCCTCGAGGCCCGCGGCATCGACACGTCGAAGCTCAAGCTCAGCGCCAACGCGCACGTCATCGCCGACTACAACCGCCAGGTCGACAAGGTCGCCGAGCGCTTCCTCGGCAGCCGCAAGATCGGCACCACCGGCCGCGGCATCGGTCCGACGTACGCCGACAAGATGAACCGGATCGGCATCCGGGTCCAGGACCTCTTCGACGAGAAGATCCTCACCCAGAAGGTCGAAGGCGCCCTCGAGCTCAAGGGCCAGGTGCTCACCAAGATCTACAACCGCCGCGCGCCCTCGGTCGAGCAGACCGTCGAAGAGCTGCGCAGCCACGCCGAGCGGCTGGCGCCGTACGTCTGCGACACGACGCTGTTGCTGGGCCAGGCCCTCGACCGCGGCGAGGTCGTGCTGCTCGAGGCCGGCCAGGCCACGCTGCTCGACGTCGACCACGGCACCTACCCGTTCGTGACCTCCAGCAGCGCCACCTCCGGCGGCGCCTGCACCGGCTCGG
This sequence comes from Nocardioides sp., assembly GCA_036675765.1. GTDB lineage: Bacteria > Actinomycetota > Actinomycetes > Propionibacteriales > Nocardioidaceae > Nocardioides. The sequence continues at coordinate 1,368 of JAKFEI010000191.1, forward strand.
GCATCCCGCCGACCCGGATCGACCAGGTCATCGCGATCGTCAAGGCCTACACGACGCGCGTCGGCGAGGGCCCGTTCCCGACCGAGCTGAACGACGACCCTGCTGGTCACGGCGAGTTCCTGCGCAAGCAGGGCTTCGAGTTCGGTACGACGACCGGCCGCCCGCGCCGCTGCGGCTGGTACGACACCGTGATCGCGCGCTACGCCGCACGGGTCAACGGCGTCACCGACTTCGTGCTCACCAAGCTCGACGTGCTCACCGGTCTCGATGTCGTTCCCGTCTGCGTCGCCTACGACGTCGACGGGGTCCGCCACGAGGAGATGCCGGTCAACCAGACCGACTTCCACCACGCCGTGCCCATCTACGAAAACCTGCCCGGCTGGTCCGAGGACCTCACGGGCTGCCGCACCTTCGAGGACCTCCCGAAGGCCGCGCAGGACTACGTCGAGTACGTCGAGGCGCGCTCCGGCGGCCGGATCTCGGTCATCGGCGTGGGTCCCGAGCGCGAGCAGGCGATCGTCCGGCACCCGCTGCGCTGA
>JAKFEI010000046.1:0-13440 GCA_036675765.1 Nocardioides sp.
GTGATCGGTGGCCACAGCCTCCAGGTCAACGCGAGCGCCAACCTGCCGATCGAGGCCGGGACCAAGGTCAACGTCACTGGTGTCCTGTCCCCGACCGCGGTCAGTGTCACCACGGTCTGGCAACCCTGACCCGCCTGCCCTCTGCTCATCCACCCCCCGCCCGCGAACTGAAAGTCGATTCATGAACTCCGCTGTCTGGGTGCCGATCGCCGGCATCGCTGTCCTCCTGGTCCTGCTCGTCCTCCTGGTCACCAGCCGCTACAAGGTCGCCGGACCCAACCAGGCGTTCATCGTCACCGGCCGCAAGGGCAAGGCGGTGATCAACCCGGAGACGGGCGAGCTGAGCACCGACCTGTCCGGCCAGAAGGTCGTCCTCGGCGGTGGCGTCTTCGTCATCCCGTTCGTCCAGAAGCTCGCGACGATGGACCTGTCCAGCCGCCGGATCTCGGTGCAGATCCGCGGTGCAGTGTCAGGTCAGGGCATCAAGCTCAACCTCGACGGCGTCGCCATCGTCAAGGTCGGTGGCAATGCCGACCAGATCCGGCTCGGTGCCCAGCGGTTCCTCAGCCAGCAGGGCGACATCGAGACGTTCACCCAGGAAGTGCTGGCCGGTGCGCTGCGCTCGATCGTCGGCGGCCTGACCGTGGAGCAGATCATCCGCGACCGCGCTGCGTTCGCGCAGCGCGTGGCCGACGAGTCCGAGAGCTCACTGACCGGACAGGGCCTGATCCTCGACGCCTTCCAGATCCAGGACGTCACCGACGACGGCAGCTACCTCGCCGACCTCGGTCGGCCCGAGGCCGCCCGGGTCAGCCAGGCCGCCCGGATCGCCGAGGCCAACGCCCGCCAGGCGGCCGAGCAGGCGCAGATCGCCGCCGAGCAGGAGATCGCCGTCTCGCAGCGGACCCTGGCCCTCAAGCAGGCCGAGATCAAGGCGGAGACCGACGCCGCTGCCGCCCAGGCGGCCGCGGCCGGACCGCTGGCCCAGGCCGATCGCGACCAGGCGATCTTCGCGGAGCAGGAGAAGGTCGCGGTGCAGCAGGCCGCACTGACCGAGCGCCAGCTCGAGACGCAGGTGCGCAAGCCGGCCGACGCCGAGCGGTACCGCGTCGAGCAGGAGGCCGAGGCCCGGCGATCCTCGGAGATCGCGGCCGCCGACGCCCGCAGGACCGCGACCATTGCCGCGGCGCAGGGCCAGGCGGAGGAGACCAAGCTCAGCGGTGAGGCCGAGAAGGCGCGACGCAGCGCGCTCGCCGACGCCACCCGCCTCGAGGGTGAGGCCCAGGCCGCGGCCACGCTGGCGATGGGCCAGGCCGAGGCCGAGGCGATGGACAAGCGGGCCGAGGCGTTCGCGCACTACAACGACGCCGCCGTCCTGCAGATGCTGATCGAGGTCCTTCCGCAGATCGCGAAGGAGGTCGCGGCTCCCATCGGAGCGATCGACAACCTCACGATCCTGTCCTCGGACGGTGCCGGGGCGCTGCCGCGGCAGGTCACCGACAACGTCACCCAGACCCTGGCGATGCTGAAGACGACGACCGGCCTGGACCTGGAGTCGCTCATCCACCGTTCGGTCGAACGGGCCGCGAGCGGCCTGGGTGGAGCCACCGCGACGCTGGTCGGCACCACGGGCGCGGCCGAGACCGCCGAGACCGCCGAGACCGCCGAGACCGCCGAGACCGTTGACACCGAGGAGCCGGGCGACACCGGGCCGACCGCCTGACGTCGGACGCTCCGTGCCTGTCCCGCGACGTCAGGACAGGTGCGGAGTGACCAGCCCGTTGTCGTAGGCGTAGACGATCGCGGCGGGCCGGTCGCGCAGGCCGAGCTTGGTGAAGATCCGGCCGACGTGGCTCTTCACGGTCAGCTCCGAGATCACCAGGTCGCCGGCGATCTCGCCGTTGCTGCGACCCAGTGCCATCCGGCGCAGCACCTCGAGCTCGCGGACGGTCAGCTGGTCGACGGCACCCCGCACCCCCGCCGCCTCCGGGCGCGGAGCAATGCTCCGGAACCGGTGCAGCACCCGGCCCGTCACCGACGGGTCGAGCCAGTTGCCGCCTTCGGCGACGGTGCGTACGGCGCGGATCAGGTCGTCCGCCGAGGAGTCCTTCAGCAAGAAGCCCGCAGCGCCGGCGCGCAACGCACCGGACAACATCTCGTCGTCGTCGAAGGTCGTCAGGACCAGGACGGGCGGACCGTCGCCCCGCGCGACCACGGCGCCCGTGGCGGTGATCCCGTCGACGGTGCGCATCCGCAGGTCCATCACGACCACGTCCACCCCGCGGTCGGCACCGTCAGCGAGCCGGTCGAGCGCGGCCGGCACCTCGGACCCGTCGCTGCACTCGGCAACGATCTCGAACCCGTCGCGTCGGCGCAGGATCCGGCGCAGTCCGGACCGCACCAGTTCCTGGTCGTCGACGAGCACGACCCGCACGGTCGGTTCGATCACGTGGGACTCACCTTTCCGATCGTCCTGCCGCACGGCAGCTCCACCCAGGCCTCACGACGTGTGCCCCGTTCCGGTCCCAGTTGTACGACGACCTCCCACCCATCGTCCGTGACGCCGGTGTGCAGCGTCGCCCCGAGCTGGGTCGCCCGCGCCTGCATGCCGGCCAGGCCGGAGCCGAGTCCGTCGGCACGGGGTCGGCCGGGCGGCAGGGGGTTGAGGACCCGCAGCGTGGCGGCACCGGGACCGGTCACCTGGAACGTCACCCTGGCCACGCCGCTGCCGTGCTTGCTGACGTTGGCCAGCGACTCCTGCGCGATCCGGTAGAGACCGAGGCCAGCGGCGGCACTGAGGGTGCCGGGCTCGCCCTGCTCGTCGTACTCCACGCGAAGGCCGGCGTCGGACACTTCCTGCACGAGGGCGGCGATGTCGGTGGCGCCGGGCAGGGCGTTGCGTTCGCTGGGGCCGTCGGCCATGGCGCTCACGGTGCGGCGGATGTCGGCCATGGCGCGCCGACCGACCTGTTCGGCGTCGGCGAGGGCGGCGTCGACCTCGGCCACGGCGTCGGCGGTCTCGGCCGGACCGGGCGCGTCGACGACGTCGCGCAGGGCCCGGCGGGCGCCGGTGACCTGGAGCAGGGAGACGCTGAGCGAGTGGGCGACGAGGTCATGGATCTCGCGGGCGATCCGCTCGCGTTCGGCGGTGGTCGCCTGCGCCCAGGCAGCGGTGCGGGCCTCGCGTTCCGAAGCCAGCGCGCGCATCTGCCACCACAACATGGCGCCGACGACGAAGCCGAGCAGCACCTCGAGCAGGTAGACGCCGTAGCTGTCGAGGTCGGCGGTGACCTCGGTCGCGATGATCACGCCGGTCGCGACGGTGGCCACGACGGCTCCCGGGCGCGGCCCGTCGCGGGCCACGGCCTCGGCGGCGATCAGCGCCAGCAGCGCCGGTGCGAGGTCGATGCCGGAGGCGACCGGGGACGCCATCAGGACGGCCGCGGCCACGATCGTGGCCGCGCTGTCGATCCACCACGGCAGCCAACCTCCGAGGCCGAAGTGCACGACCGGCGAGACGAGCACCAGGAGAACGGTCACGCTCATCGGCTGCACCGGCCAGAGGGCGTCGCGCTGGGCGAGGGCGAGGACGACCGCGAGGACCTGCCCGACGAAACAGGTCATCGGGACCCACCACGGGTAGAGGATGTCGCGGCGCGCGAGATTTCGCTCGATCCGCTCGCGCACCCAGCGCGGTAGCCGCCACAACATGACCCCCAGCCTAGGCATCCCCGGCCCGCCCGGCATCGGACCGGAGGAGGTCGCGGACTCCTCCCGTGGGAGGAGTCCAAGTGCGTCCCGCCGACCGATGTTCGGCGGTCGCCGGCGCCGTAGCGTCGGTGCCATCCCCCGTGACATCCCCCCGTGACACCTCCCGTCACACCTCCCGTCACAGCACCGAAGAGAGGCCGTGAGGACCATGACCTGGACCGAGACCCACCGTCGTTGGCAGGCACTGCGCTCCATCGAGGAGCAGCTGGCCGACGCCACGCACCCCGAGCTCCCGTGGAACGACGACCTCGCCATGATCTTCGGCGACCGGGACGGCCTGCTCGCCGCGCTGCGCTACCGCCACCACCTGAGCGTCAACACCCAGATGGACACGCACCTGCCCGAGCGGGTGCTCGAGGAGCAACGCGCCGAGCTGATCCGCCGGACCCGTGGGGTGTTGCGGGTCCTGCAGGCCGAGGCGGATGCTGACCACGTGCGCGGGAGCCAGGACCACCAGGACAAGAGGGGTACGACGCGTGCGGTCGCCTGATCTGCCGCGCTCCTTCACTGCGTGGACCCTCGCCCACGGGATCCAGCGCGCACTCATCCAGCGCGGGGCGCGCAAGGGTGACCTGATCAGCCGGATGGTGATGGATCCCGCGCTGCGCCTCGACCCGTTCCCGGCGTACGAGGAACTGCGTGGCCGTGGGTTGATCAGCGCCAATGAACTGATTTCGGCGAGTGTCGATCACGCCGTGTGCAACGAGGTGCTCCGTAGCGATGCCTTCGGTACCGCCGGCGGGCAGGGTGAACTGCCCAAGCCGTTGCAGTGGCTGCACCACAAGGTGATCGACCCCGACACCCTGGGCCCGGTGGACCCGCCGTCGATGCTCGCGGTCGATCCGCCGCTGCACACCCGCTATCGCAAGCAGGTGGCTCGCGCGTTCACCGCCCGCAAGGTGGGCCGGATGGGGGACCGGGTCGAGTCCGTGGCGGCCGGCCTGCTCGACGACCTGGACGGCGTCGAGCACTTCGACCTCATCGACCGCTACGCCTCCCAGTTGCCGGTCACGGTGATCGCTGACCTCCTCGGTGTCCCGGAGCAGGACCGCGGCCGGCTGCTGGAGCTGGGCAACGCGGCCGCCGTCACTCTCGACCCGGGCCTGCCGTGGCGCGAGTTCCGCCGGGCCGAACGTGCCATCCGCGAGATGCACACGTGGTTTCGCGGTCACGTCGAGAGAATCGAGGCGAATCCCGGCGACGACCTGATCAGTCAGCTCGTCCTGCTCGACGGCCCCGACCGGCTGGACCCGGTCGAGTTGCGCCAGGTCGGCCTGCTGGTGCTCGCGGCCGGCTTCGAGACGACCGTGAACCTCATCGGCAACGCCGTGGCGATGCTGGACGAGCACCCCGACCAGCTGGCCTGGCTGCAGCAGAATCCCGACGGCTGGGGCAATGCGGTGGACGAGGTGCTCCGGCATCAGTCGCCGGTGCAACTCACCTTGCGGATCGCGCTGCGCGAGACCGTGGTGGCCGGAAAGCTGTTCGAACCGGGCCACGGCATCCTGCTCTACTTCGGCGGTGCCAACCGCGACCCGGCCGTCTTCGAGAACCCGGCGGCGTTCGACGTGACGCGCACCAACGCCGACCAGCACCTCGGCTTCTCGGCGGGTGTGCACTTCTGCCTCGGCGCGAGCCTGGCCCGGCTCGAAGCCGGGGTGGCACTGCGAGCGTTGTACGAGCGCTATCCCGACCTCCGCGTGGCGAGCGCTCCCGAGCGTCGTGGCACGCGTGTGCTGCGGGGGTTCGAGCACTTGCCGGTGACGACCGGGGCTCGGGTCGTCGCCTGACGGTGTTCACCAGCCAGAACTCAGGTCAGAGGCGCTGGATGGGACCGCTCGACGCACCCACGACGCCGAATGCTTCACGCAGTCCGGACGCCTGACCGGCGGACTCCAGCTGGTCCGCGAGCTTGCCGACCGGACGCGCCCACGGCCACACGTGCACGACCATCAGGACCAGCGCGACGAGGGCGCCTCCGGCGTAGATGAGGAAGCCACCGTCGGACAGCACGAAGGCCAGTGCGAGCGACAGGATCGCGATGGTCTCACTGAGGGCGAAGCGCACGATCATGGTCGACTGCCAGCCTGCCCTCGCCTGGGCCGTGGCGTCATCGCCGGTGAGTGAAGCATCCAGCGGAGCGACGTGGTACCCGATCGCCTCGAGCACGGTGTGGACGGCGATGCCGGCAACGACCTGGGCGATCGGAACCCACAGCGGCGGAGCCTCGTCGACCGGGAGCACGAAGAAGCACGCGAGTCCGAGGAAGAGCAGGGCCCCCATCAGCGTGCCGCTCAGGATGCGGGTCGACGTGGCGAACTGGGCGGCGGAGGGCCCGGGCGTGGTGGACGGCATGACGTGACACTACCGAGCGCCGCGAGCCCTGCCCGCGCGCAGCCCCGGGCTGCCCGGGTCACCGGAGACCAGTGAAATTCACTTTACAGATCTGGGGGGGTTGTCAAACGGGCTTTACAAGTCGTACCGTCTTGTCAAGCGACAGTGAACGTCGCGGCCGCTGTGCCCGGGGAGGGACTCAGCGTGTACCCAGATGGAAGGCAGAGATCGATGGAGACCTCGAGCACCGGGATGAATCCCGAGCAGATCGGCAAGACCGTCCCTGACGGTTCCACCGAGAAGTGGAAGGACAAGAAGCGCTACCTGTGGCTTCTTGGGCTGATGGTGCCCGGACTCGGCATCACTGCCGTGGTCGCGTGGCTCTACACCGACTGGATGTGGCTGCTGCTCGCCGGACCGATCCTGGTGAACGCGGTCATCCCGCTGCTCGACCTGGCGCTCGGCCTCGACCCGTCCAACCCGCCGGACGACGTCATGGAAGAGCTCGAGAACGACAAGTACTACCGCTGGGTGGTCTACGCGTACATCCCGCTCCAGTTCTTCATCCTGTTCGCGGGCTTCGCGATCATCGCCGGCACCAACCCCATCGCCTGGTTCACCGACCTCGTCGGCGCAACCAGCTGGGTCACCGACAACCTCGGCGGCGACCTGGTCCGCTCGGTCGACATGACCTGGTACGAGAAGCTCTTCCTCGCGGTCTCGATCGCCGGCGTCCAGGGCATCGCGATCAACACGGCCCACGAGCTCGGCCACAAGAAGGAGAACGTCGAGCGCTGGCTCAGCAAGATCGCGCTCGCGCCGACCTTCTACGGCCACTTCTACATCGAGCACAACCGGGGCCACCACGTCCGCGTCGCGACCCCCGAGGACCCCGCGTCCAGCCGTCTCGGTGAGTCCTTCTGGGCCTTCTGGCCGCGCACCGTCGTGGGCTCGCTCAAGTCCGGGTGGGGCGTCGAGGCCAAGCGCTACAAGCGCAAGGGCACGCACCCGTTCCACGTCGGCAACGACGTGCTCAACGCCTGGGTGATGTCGGCGGTCCTGTACGGCGGCATGTTCGCGATGTTCGGCTGGCAGATCGCGCCGTACGCCCTGGTCACGATCGTCTTCGGCTTCTCGCTGCTGGAGATCATCAACTACCTCGAGCACTACGGCATGAAGCGCCAGAAGGTCGGCGAGAAGCAGCGCTACGAGCGGGTCCTGCCCATGCACAGCTGGAACAGCAACAACATCGTCACCAACCTGTTCCTCTACCACCTGCAGCGTCACAGCGACCACCACGCCAACCCGACCCGGCGCTACCAGACGCTGCGCGACTTCAAGGAGTCGCCGGCCCTGCCGACCGGCTACGCCGGCATGCTGACCCTCGCCCTGTTCCCGCCGCTGTGGCGCAAGGTGATGGACCACCGCGTGGTCGAGCACCTCGACGGCGACGTCACCCTGGCCAACATCCACCCGAAGAAGGTGGAGAAGTACCTCGCCAAGTTCCCGCCGCCGGAGGTGCACGTCCAGCACGAGGACCACTGGCTGCAGAACCAGGTGGGCGAGATCCTGGCCGCCAAGTGCCCCGGCTGTTCCTACACCTACGAGGTGGCCGCAGGCGACGAGCACCAGGGGTTCGCAGCGGGTACGGCGTGGGCCGACATCCCCGAGGACTGGTTCTGCCCTGACTGCGGCGTGCGGGACAAGGCAGACTTTGTCCCCTTCGACCCCGAGAAGATTGAGGCCTGATCCAGATGAAGATCGTCGCTGACCTGAACAAGTGCGAGGGCCTGGGCATGTGCGAGGCCATGGCCAACGACTACTTCATGGTCGACGAGGACGAGGACAAGGTCGAGGTGCTCGACGACTCGCCGCCCGAGGCGGATCGCGCGCATGTCTACGCTGCCGTCCAGGCTTGCCCGGTCCTCGCGCTGACCCTGGAAGGCTGATCCACCCCATGTCGATTCTCGCGGGACGTCCCGCGAAGGTGTACGAGGTTGTCTCCCCTGCGGGGGAGGCAGCCTCGTCGCTGCGGGATCGCCTGATTGATTCCGCGGTCGGGGTCATGACTACCGCCGGCTGGGGGAAGGTCACCATGGCCCGCCTGGCCGACGAGGTCGGCGTCAGCCGACAGACGGTCTACAACGAGATCGGCACCAAGAACGACCTCGCCGAGGCGATGGTCATGCGCGAGCTCGACCGGTTCCTCGCCGGCGTGACCCGTTCCTTCGACGAGAACCCCGGTGACCTGATCAACGCGATCCGCGCCTCCGCGCGCCGCGTGCTCAAGTACGCCGAGGACAACGCCCTGCTCCACGCGGTCGTCTCCGCCACCCATGGCGCCGACACCGAGCTGCTGCCGCTGCTGACCACCCACTCGGAGTACCTCCTCGAAGGTGCCAAGGCCGTCGTCTCGGAGCGCGTGGCGTCGTACGACCTCAACCTGCCGGAGGAACGTCACGACGCCAGCATCGACATGGTCGTGCGACTGGTGCTCAGTCACGTCATGCAGCCATCGGGCGATCCGGCCCGCACGGGCGATGACATCGCATGGATCGCTGAACGCGTCCTTCGCTGACCGGTATCCTCCCTGTGGGAGGACTGCCGGGTCACCGGTGGCAGGGAAGGGACAATGGGGTTGGCGCGAGGACGCGTACGGCTGACGGCTGGCCTGACGACTGGCCTGTCGGCCGTCGTGGTCGCGACGCTGCTGGCTGGTTGTGGCACGCCCGAGAAGGGTTCGTCCGAGGCCAGGCCGAGCAAGGCGGCCGCCTCCACGACCGCGATCTCCACCGACGCGGCCGACCCGTCCCACGCCGTGGCGCCGCCGGGCAAGTTCGACGGCACGCAGTACGGCGACGACCTGCTCCTGGTCAGCAACAAGACCATCCCTGCCGACGTCCTCAAGCAGATCACGGGCGTGAAGGTGAAGGGCAAGGTCGGCGTCGCCGCCCACACCCAGCTGTCCGTCGGACAGTTCTCCGTCGAGAACAAGTTGTTCAACATCGCCGCGGTCGACCCGGCCGAGTACCGAAGGTTCTCGGGCCCGAACAGCGCGAAGTTCCAGGAGCAGTGGGACCGGATCGCTGGCGGCGAGGTCTCCGTGGCCGTCCACCTGCAGCAGGAACTCCCGATCGACGGCAAGGGCTACCTCGAGGTCGGCAAGCAGAGCATCCACGTCGGCTCGTGGGACCGCGAAGGAGTCGACAGCGTCGACGCCGTGGTCAACGAGAAGTGGGGCGAGGAGCTCGGCCTGCCCGAGGACAACGCCGTACTGATCAACACCGGCATCACCTCACCACAAGCGGTCCGCAAGGTCATCGAGAGGACCTTCGGCAAGGACGCCTTCTCCATCACTGCCCTCGACATCGTCGCCCAGGCCGGCATCGACCTCGACACCTTCCAGAACGTCATCCCCGTCGGCGCCTTCGGGGACGCGGTCGGGGTGTTCCGGTACCGCCCGATCGGTGGCGGCCGGATCGCCCCTGACCCGAGCTGGGTGCGCAGCCACATCGTCACCGAACAGGTGCCGATCCTCGGCCGGGTGACGTGCAACAAGTTCATGATGCCGCAGCTCAAGGCCGCCCTCGCCGAGGTCGTCACCAGCAAGCTGGCCGACAAGATCCATGCCAACGAGTACGCCGGCTGCTACTACCCGCGCTTCATCGCCGGCTCGTCGTCACTGTCGAACCACTCGTTCGGCCTCGCGCTCGACTTCAACGTGCCCGGCAACCAACGCGGCACCGTCGGCCAGATGGACCGCCGGGTCGTCGCGATCTTCAAGCGCTGGGGCTTCGCCTGGGGCGGCGACTGGGCCTTCACGGACCCGATGCACTTCGAGCTGTCGCGCATCGTCAATCCGGGCTGAGCCGTCAAGCTCGTCGAGTAGCCGCGTATCGAGCCCGTCAGATCCGGCAGGCGTCGGTCGCGCCGGGCAACTTGTAGCGGTACCTCGCCACCAGCCGGTAGCCGATCGCCGCGAACGGCCGGACCACACGCCAGGTGAGCGCGCGGCCCATCCAGCGCCAGGGACGACCGCACGTCAGCAGCGCCTGCGCGATCGCGTCGGCCCCGCTCGCGGTCACTGCACCGGACGTGTCCTGCCACTGGACCGCCGCGGAGACCTGCTCCTCGGTGAGGCCGAGTGCGTCGAGATCGAGCGACTGCCACGGGACGATCGCGCAGTTGCCGTGGCGCTGCAGCCACTGGGCCGACTGCGTGCAGAAGCCGCAGTCGCCGTCGTAGATGCAGGTGCCGGTCATGCCTCCAGCGTACGGCGACCGGTCCCGCCGGACGACGGACGCTGACATGATCACTGTCACGTTCGTGCCATGATCGGCCCATGACGTTCGCACTGGGTCAGGGAACCGGTCCGCTCAAGGGCCTCAAGGTCGTCGAGATCGCCGGCATCGGGCCCAGCCCGCACGCGTGCATGCTGCTGGCGGACCTCGGCGCCGACGTGATCCGGGTCGAGCGTCCCGGCGGGCAGATGCTCTCCGGTGGTTCGCACGACCTGCTCAACCGCGGCCGCCCGAGCATCGCGCTCGACCTCAAGAACCCCGAAGCCGTCGCGACCGTGCTGGACCTGGTGGCCGAAGCGGACGTCCTCGTCGAGGGCATGCGCCCCGGCGTCACCGAACGCCTCGGCCTCGGCCCCGAGGACTGCCACGCGCGCAACCCGCGCCTGGTCTACGCCCGGATGACCGGGTGGGGCCAGGACGGCCCGTGGTCGCAGGTTGCGGGCCATGACATGAACTACATCGCCATCACCGGCACCCTCCACGGCCTCGGTCAGTCCAAGGACAAGCCGCAGTTCCCGACCAACCTCGTCGGCGACTTCGGTGGCGGGTCGACGTACCTCGTCATCGGGATCCTCGCCGCGATCTTCGAGGCCAAGGCGTCCGGCCAGGGCCAGGTCGTCGACGCCGCGATCGTCGACGGCACCGCGAGCCTCAACGCGATGACCTCGGCCTTCCTGGCCGGCAACGGCTTCAAGGAGGAGCGGGCAGCGAACATGCTCGACGGCGGGGCGCCCTACTACGACATCTACGAGACCTCCGACGGCGAGCACCTCTCGGTGGGCGCCCTGGAGCCGCAGTTCTACGAGCTCCTCATCGACGGGCTCGGCGTCAGGGACCAGGCGCCTGATCGCTGGGACCCGGAGAAGACCGACGAACTGCGCAAGCTGTTCACCGCGACCTTCCTGACGAAGACGCGCGACGAGTGGTGCGCGATCTTCGACGGCACCGACGCCTGCGTGGCGCCGATCCTCAAGCTCAGCGAGGCGCCCGAGCACCCGCACATCAAGGGCCGTGGCGTCTTCGTCGAGCACGAGGGGATCGTCCAGCCGCAGCCCGCGCCGCGCTTCTCCCGCACTCAGGCGACCCTGTCGCACCCGCCCGCCCCCGGCGCCGGTGCGCACACCCGCGAGGCCCTGGCCGCGTGGGGAATCAAGGACGTCGACGGGCTGATCGAGCGCGGTGCCGCGGTGCAACTCGAGGGCTGACCTCAGGGCGGCTCCCGGACAGCGTGTTGCAGCCCACACCCGCTGCGCGCTCCGGAATGCAACGCGACGCGTCCGCAACCCCTAGGGTGGAGTCACCGATCCGGCCAGTCTTGCCCTGGATCCTGCGCTCCGCCCGCGGATGCGCCCTCTACCTGAGGCACCGCTTCACCGCCCGTCACCAGACGGGCAGCACGGCGAGACGCCCACATCAGGGGGCTGCGCCGAGTTGTTGCGGTCCCCGGAGAGAACCATCCAGTGACTTCCACGTTCGCCGACCTCGGCGTTCCCTCTGACCTGCTCGCCGTCCTGACGGCCGACGGGATCACCATCCCCACCCCGATCCAGGCCGCGACCCTGCCGGACTCCCTGGCGGGACGCGACGTCCTCGGCCGCGGTCGTACCGGCTCGGGCAAGACCTATGCGTTCGGTCTTCCGCTCGTCGCCCGGCTCGCCTCCGCGAACCGTCGCCCGGCCTCCAAGAAGCCGCGCGCCCTCGTGCTCGCTCCGACCCGTGAGCTCGTCTCGCAGATCGCCGCGACCATCACCCCGCTCGCCAAGGCCTCCGGCCTGAGCGTCACCACCGTCTTCGGTGGCGTCGGCCAGGGCCCGCAGGTCAACGCCCTGCGCCAGGGCGTCGACATCGTCATCGCCTGCCCCGGCCGGCTCGAGGACCTGATCCAGCAGCGCGCGTGCGACCTCAGCGACATCCAGGTCACCGTGCTCGACGAGGCCGACCACATGGCCGACCTCGGCTTCCTTCCCGCCGTACGACGCCTGCTGGACCAGACGCCGAAGAACGGCCAGCGGATGCTGTTCTCCGCCACGCTCGACGGCGCGATCAACGTGCTCGTCAAGCGCTTCCTCGCCAACCCGGCCGTCCACGAGGCCGACTCGGCGCAGTCGCCGGTCTCCAAGATGGACCACCACGTGCTGCACATCGAGCGCGAGCAGCGCCTCGCCGTGCTGATCGACCTGGTCAGCGCGCCGGGCCGCACGGTCGTCTTCACCCGGACCAAGCACGGCGCGAAGGGGCTGGCCCGCCAGCTCAACAGCAACGGCGTGCCCGCGGTCGACCTGCACGGCAACCTCAGCCAGGGCGCCCGCACCCGCAACATGGACGCCTTCCACAGCGGCACCGCGACCACCCTGGTGGCCACGGACATCGCCGCCCGAGGCATCCACGTCGACGACGTCTCGCTCGTCGTCCACGCCGACCCGCCGGCCGAGCACAAGGCCTACCTGCACCGTTCGGGCCGTACGGCGCGCGCCGGTGCCGCGGGCACCGTCATCACCCTGATGACCAGCGACCAGCGTCGTGACGTCAGCGACCTGACCCGGGCGGCCGGCATCAAGCCGACCACCACCCGGATCGACAACCCGAACCACCCGATGCTCAAGGAGCTCGCCCCCGGCGAGCGCTCGCGTCCCGGTGGCATCGACCTCGGCCCGGCCCCCTCGGCCGGTGGCGGCGGCAACGGTGGCGGCGGTCGCAACCGTGGCAAGTCCGGTGGTGGCCGTCCGGCCGCGAAGACGGGCACCAAGACGGGCGGCGGCCGCTCCGGTGGAGCCCCGCGCGGCAACGGTGGCGCGTCTGCCGGTGCCAAGTCCGGCCAGGCCAGCAAGACCGGGCAGTCGGCCGGCGGCAACCGCGGTCGACGCAGCGGTGGCGGCGGCGCGGCCCGCACCAGCAGCACCGGTGGCAGCAGCCACAGCGCCGCGAACTTCAGCGGTCGCCGCTGACGCCCTGCGTCAGCACGACCAGTGAGAACTGGCCCGGCTCGGTCACCCGAGTCGGGTCAGTTCGCTTTTTGCCGCGGTGCCCGGGCGAC
>JAKFEI010000015.1:0-13376 GCA_036675765.1 Nocardioides sp.
TCCACCGTGCTGGGCGGCGCGCTCGTGCCCAGCAGCAGTGCGGCCGCGTTCTCGGCGCGAGCCAGCGTGTCCCCGGGGATCCAGTACCTCGACGACGCGGCGGGTTCCGCGTTCACGTTCACGATCAGGAACACGAGCACCGCCGACTCGATCGGTGCTGTGGAGATCGGCCGACCCGGGAAGTCCTGGACGATCACGGACTGCCCAGTCGCGCCGGACGGCTGGACGGCGCAGCGCTCCGACACGATGTGCCGCTACCGCAGTGGCGCCTCGACCGTCGACGACATCGCGCCGGGAGCAGAGAGCTCGGCCTTCCGGGTCACGGCGACGACGCCCGCGGGTACGCAGAACCAGGCCGGCACGTGGCCGGTCAAGGTCAGCAGGAGCAGCAATTTCGACAAGAAGAGCACCCTGATCGCCGCGGCAGCGACCCCGCCCGGCCTGGACATCACGGTGCACTCCTTCGAGGTGCTCGACGTCGTCGTCGACCCCGGGACCACGACGCCGGGCGCTCCCTGTCCGGAGGCCAACCGGACCGCCGAATCGGCGACGACCGGGCACACGCTGGTGGTCTGCGGGCGCAACCGCACGACCGGGACGCTGACGCCCACGGCGTCGCGGTCGAGCCTGGCCGGCACCTTCGTCGCCAGTGCCGAAGGGTTCAGCTCCGGCCCGGTCGCGCCGACCACGGACAGCCGGATCCTCGGCTCGTGGGACGACGTGGCGATCGTTGCGGCGCTCGGTGACGACAAGACCGTCGTCGCCCGGATCGGGTCCGCGACCCACCGCACCTCGCCGCAGACCACGCTGGAGGACTACGAGGTGACGGGGGCGTCCCCCAACACGCCGCCGGTCGCCGTGGACGACGACGCCGAGGTGGCGGAGAACTCGACCGGTGTGGACGTGGACGTGCTGGGCAACGACACCGATGCCGACGGGGACGCGTTGTCGGTGCTGGCGGTCGACACGGACGGGACGCTGGGGGTGGTGACGGACAACGACGCCGATGTCACCTACGACCCCAACGGTGCCTTCGACGGGCTCGGCGCGGGTGAGACCGGAACCGACACCTTCGCGTACACGGTGGCCGACGGGAACGGCGGGACGGACATCGCGACGGTGACGATCACGGTGACCGGGGTCGAGACACCCAATGCTGCGCCGGTGGCGGGCGACGACGAGGCATCGCTGGCGGAGGACTCCGTCGGAGTGACGGTGGACGTGTTGGCCAATGACACCGACGCGGATGGGGACGCGTTGTCGGTGTCGGCGATCGACACGACCGGTACTGACGGATCGGTGACGGACAACGGCACCGACGTCAGCTACGACCCGAACGGTGCGTTCGACTCATTGGGTGTGGGGGAGTCGACCACGGACACGTTCGGGTACACCGTCTCCGACGGAAGCGGGGGCACCGACACCGGGACCGTGACGATCACCGTCACGGGTGTCAACGGTGCCCCCGTGCTCGCCGGCCTCGAGAGCTCGGCGCTGAGCTACGCCGAGAACGCTGCCGCGGCGCCGCTGACCGCGACCGGGACGGTGTTCGACATCGACTCCGACGACCTCGCCACGGGCACGTTGACAGTGGCCTTCACCGCAGGTGGCCAGGCCGAGGACCGGCTGGCCGTTGCCGGCGGTACGACGATCGGCACCGTCGTGGGCGGCACCCATGGCAGTACGCCGCTGGTGATCACCCTCAACGCGACCGCGACGCCGGCCGCCGTACAGGAGCTGTTGCGGGACATCACCTACCGCAACGTCTCCGACAGTCCGTCCACGACGCCGCGGACGGTGCGGTTCGTGCTGACCGACGGCGACGGCGGCACCAGCGCACCGGTCACGCGCGACCTCACCGTCGTGCCCGTCAACGACGCCCCGGTTGCCGGAGACGACGCCGCGACCGTGGCCGAGGACGCCACCTCGACGGTGGTCACGGTGCTGGATGACGACACCGATGCCGACGGCGACTCGCTGGCGGTGACGGCGGTCGACACGACCGGGACCGCCGGGACGGTGACCAACAACGGCACCGACGTCAGCTATGACCCGAACGGTGCCTTCGACCACCTGGGCGCGGGCGACACGGCGCCCGACACCTTCACCTACACCGTCTCCGACGGCCATGGCGGCACGGACACCGCGACGGTGACGATCACGGTCACCGGCGTGGCCACGCCCAACACGGCCCCGGTCGCCGTCGACGATGCCGCGACGATCGGCGAGAACGCCGGAGCGACGGTGGTCTCCGTGCTGGGCAACGACACCGACGCCAACGGTGATTCGCTGGCCGTGTCGGCGATCGACCAGACCGGAACCACGGGTGTCGTCACCAACAACGGCACCAGTGTCAGCTACCACCCCAACGGGGCGTTCGAGGCGCTGGGCGCCGGACAGACCGCGACCGACACGTTCGGGTACACCGTGTCCGACGGCCATGGCGGCACGGACACCGCGGTCGTGACGATCACTGTCGCGGGTGCCAACGACGCGCCCGTGATCGCGGGCATCGAGGCCGGCGCACTGGCCTACACCGAGAACGCCGCGGCGAATCCGATCACTGCGACCGGAACCGTTGCGGATGTCGATTCGGCCAACCTGGCGACGGGCACGCTGACGGTGAGCTTCTCCGCGGGTGGCCAGGCCGAGGACCGCCTTGCCGTTTCCGGCGGTACGACGCCGATCGGCACCGTCGTGGGCGGCACCAACGGGAGCACCCCGCTGGTGATCACCCTCAACGCGACCGCGACGCCGGCCGCCGTACAGACCCTGTTGCGCTCCATCACCTACGCCAACGTCTCGAACAACCCGTCCACGACGCCGCGGACCGTGCAGTTCGTGTTGACCGATGGCGACGGCGGCACCAGCGCTCCGGACACCCGCGGCATCACGGTGGTCGCCGTTGACGACGCCCCCCAGGCCGTCAATGATGCGACCACCGTTGGCCAGAACGCACCGGCCACGGCCGTTCCGGTGCTCACCAACGACACCGACGTGGACGGCGGACCGAAGACGATCGCGTCGGCCAGCGACCCGGCCAACGGCACGGTCGCCCTCACCGGCGGCACCGCGGGCGCCCACACCGGACTCACCTACGCGCCCGACCCGGGCTACTGCAACAACCCGCCGGGGACCACTCCGGACACCTTCACCTACACGCTCAACGGCGGCAGTACGGCGACCGTCTCGGTCACCGTGACCTGCGCGGTCAACGGCGCCCCCGTCATCGGAGCTGTCGAAGCCACGCCGCTGGCCGTCAGCGAGGGCGACCCGTTCGCGCCGATCACCGCGACGGGCACCGTCACCGACAGCGAC
Organism: Nocardioides sp.; assembly: GCA_036675765.1. GTDB lineage: Bacteria > Actinomycetota > Actinomycetes > Propionibacteriales > Nocardioidaceae > Nocardioides. The sequence continues at coordinate 3,319 of JAKFEI010000015.1, forward strand.
TCGGCGAACTTCGCGTCCGGCACCCTGACCGTCGACTTCTCGATCGGTGTCCAGCCCGCCGACCAGCTCGGGATCCGCAACGAAGGACTCGCCGCAGGACAGATCGGCGTCTCCGGATCGAACGTCACCTACGGCGGCATCCTGATCGGCGTCCACGCGGGCGGTCTCATCGAGCCGCTCGTGGTCAACCTCGACGTCAGCGCCACGCCCGCCGCCGTCCAGGCCCTGCTGCGCAATGTCACCTACCGGAGCCTGTCCGACACGCCTGCCGCGTCGCGCACCGTCCGGTTCGTCCTCACCGACGGGGACGGCGGCACCAGCAACGCGGCCACCCGGGCCATCACCGTCACGCCCGTGAACGATGCGCCGGTCCTCCTGATGGGAGACTTCGGCTCCCTCGCGTACGACGCCGGCGACCCGGCGACCGTCATCACGCCGAACAGCTCGGTCAACGACCCCGACTCAGCCGACTTCAACACGGGCAGCCTGTTCGTCGACTACCTGTCGGGTGGCCAGGCCGAGGACCGGCTCGAGATCCAGAATCAGGGCATCGGCGTCGGCCAGATCGGCGTCTCGGGAACGAACGTCACCTACGGCGGTACGACGATCGGCACCTTCAGCGGGGGTTCGGGCGTCACCCCACTGGTCGTCACCTTCAACGCCAACGTGACTCCGGCGGTGGCCCAGGCCGTGCTCCGCGCCATCACCTACCGCAACGTCTCGGCGAGTCCGGTGACCGCGGACCGGTTCGCGCGTTTCATGCTCGCCGACGGTGACGGCGGGGTCAGTGGCCCGATCATGCGCACGATCACGGTCACCGCGACGGCAGCGCCGCCCGTGGTGACCACCAGCGCCGGCACGACGGCGTACACGGAGAACGGTGCGGCCCTCGTCGTCGACGGCACCGTGACGGTCACCGACAGCGACAACGCGAACCTGGTGGGTGCCACCGTCCAGATCACGGGTGGCCTCGTCAGTGCGGAGGACGTCCTGTCCCTCACCCCGCCCGCGGGAATCACGCCCACCTACGACGCCGCGACCGGCAAGCTCACGCTCACCGGATCCGCCCTGGTGGCGACCTACCAGACCGCCCTGCGCGGTGTCCGGTACAACAACAGCAGCAACAACCCTGCGACCGCCAACCGCACGCTGACCTTCATCGCGAACGACGGCACCGCGCTCAGCAACAGCGCCACGAAGACCCTCTCGGTCGCAGCGGTCAACGACCCGCCGGCGGCCTCGCTCGAGGGCGCGGTCCTGGCTTACACGGAGAACGCCGCGGCAACGCCGATCACCGTCGCGGGCACCGTCACCGACCCCGACTCCGCCAACTTCGCGGGCGGCACCTACACCGCCGACTTCTCGGTGGGTGGCCAGGCCGAGGACCGGTTGGCGATCCGCAACCAGGGCGTGGCGGCGGGACAGATCGGTGTGTCCGGCGCCAACGTCACCTACGGCGGTACGACGATCGGTACCTTCGCGGGCGGCAACCCCGGCACCACCCCGCTGATCGTCTCCCTCAACGCCAGCGCGACCCCGGCCGCCGTACAGGCTCTCCATCGGAACGTGACCTACCAGAACGTCTCCGAGAACCCGGTGACGGCGTCGAGGACCGTGCGGGTCGTGGTGTCGGACGGTGACGGCGGCACCAGCGGTGCCGGCATCCGCACGATCACGATCGCGTCGGTCAACGACGCGCCGGTCGTCAACCTCAACGCCGCCACCCCCTTGGCGTACGCCGAGCAGGCACCCAACACGGCGATCGCACCGGCTGCCACGATCGTCGACCCCGACTCGGTGACCCTCAACTCGCTCACCGTCACCATCACCGTCGGTCGAACGTCGCTCGACAGCCTGCGACTGGACCCGGTGATCACGGGCTTCGCGCCGACCTACGTGCCCGCCACCGGGGTGCTCACCCTGATCCGCGCCGGCGGCACCGTCGCGGAGTACCAGGCCGCCCTGCGCGGCGTGCAGTTCGCCAACACGTCCAACGACCCCGACAACCGCAACGACGGCACTGCGAACCCGACCGACGCCAACCGCACCCTGTCGGTGGTGACCAGCGACGGCGTCGTCGGTAGCGCGCCGGTCACCCGTGGCGTCACGATCACTCCGGTCAACGACGCACCGGGCTCACCCACGGTGCTGCCGACGACGACCGGCGTACGCAACACCACCTTGGTCTCCGGTGTCACCACGACCGAGCCTCACGTGGTCCGGCCGGCGGTGGCGTTCATGGTCAACGCCGTCGACCCGGACAACCTGGAGTCCGCGATCACGGTCGTCCCGGTCGCGTCGGCTTCCACGGCATCGGGCGGGACCATCTCCCTCGCCGCGAACGGCAACCTGCGCTACGAGCCTCCCGCCAGCGCGACCCTGGCCAGTGACACCTACGGGTACAGGCTCACCGACGGCGCGACGGCCAGCAGCCCGATCACCTTCACGGTCAACCTCTCCGGCGCGGTCTGGTACGTCGCCGACCAGACCGTCGTCGGCGCGAACGGTACGGCTGCTCGTCCGTTCGCCACGGTCGCCGCAGCCCTGACCGCCGCGCCCGCTGGCCAGCCCGTCCACATCCGTCGTGCAACCGGCGACGGCGTACTGACCGGCCAGGCAGTTCTCGAGACGGGCGACAAGCTGCTCGGCGAGGGCGTTGCGCTGACCAACACCGATGTCGGCTCCGCCACGGCAGAAACGCTGTTCCCGGCCGGCGCCAGGCCGGTCCTCACGGCGGTGGACATCGACGTGGTCAAGCTCGCGACCAACAGCGTGGTCGCCGGCCTGAGCGTCGATCCCAACGGCGGTGGCGGGGTGTACGGCCAGAGCACCACCGGGGTCGTGCTCCGCTCGATGGACGTGACCGACACGGGCACAGCCGCTGCGAAGCCGGGCATCTGGATCAACGTCGGTGGAGTGACGTTCTCGGGAACGGTCTCCATCAGCACCACGACGACAGGTGCACTCCTCATCGTGGGTGCCCAGGTCGCGGGGACGATCGACTCGATCAACGTGAGCGGGGCCACGAGCTTCCACGGGATCGGCCTCTCCGGCAACACGGGCTCGCTGACGATCTCGAACGCCGCCATCACCACATCGGGCGTGAACGGCATCAACCTCGGAGGCGCCGGCACGGTGCAGTTCCCGGCTGCCGGGGCCGTGACGGTGACGACCACGGGCGAGAAGGCCGTCAACCTCGACTCGACGAACCTCGGCACCAGCGTGTTCGACAGTGTCACCGTCACCGGCTCCTCGAAGGGCGCGGTGTCGATGACCAACACGACCGGCTCGACGACGTTCGGTGACGGGGTCGGGACAGACCTCGCGTTGACCACCGTCGCGGCCGTCCCGGTCGGCCCTGCCCAGACTGCCTTCAAGCTCAGCAACGCAGGCACCGTGGTGGTTCCCGCCGCAGGCACGGCGAACGTGAGCGCCACCACGAGCCCTGCGATCGATGTCCAGGGCACGCCCGGGGCAGCCCTCGCGTTCGACGACGTCGACTCGACCAACAGCACGACCGACGGGATCATCCTGAAGGGCCTCGACGCCGGGACCTTCTCGGCGAACGCGAGCAGCACCCTGACCGGCTACGAGGGCGTTGGCGTCAACCTCCTGGGGGGCACCGGCACGATCACCTACGCCGGGGCGATCAGCAACGGCCCCCTGGGCGACCAGACGGCGACGATCCAGGGCAGGACCGGAGGCGCGGTGACGCTGTCCGGCTCGATCAGTGACACGTCGGCAGTCGGCGGCGGCCTCCTCCTGCTGAACAACACTGCAGGCTCCACGACGCTCAGCGGCACCTCGAAGGTGTTCAACACCGGCACCGCCAACGCCGTCTTCATGTCGGGTTCCACCAACCACACGCTGACCCTGTCGGGAGGCGGCCTCGACATCGACACCACGACAGGCGCTGGAATCCGGACCGAGATCGGCGGCACCATCGCGGTCTCCGGCAGCGGGAACACGATCGCCACCGGCAGCGGCCATGCCTTCATCCTCACCAACACGACCATCGGCGCCGCCGGGGTGACGCTGCAGAGCGTCTCGGCCAACGGTGCCGCCAACGGCATCTTCCTGAGCCCGACCACGGGCAGCACCGGCGGGTTCACCGTGACAGGCACCGGCGTCGCGGACTCCGGTGGCACCATCGCGAACACGACCGGAGCCGGCATCGACCTGGCCCGGGTCCGGAACGTCTCCTTCAACAACCTCCGCATCCAGGGCTCCAACCGTGCCGGCATCCAGGGCACCCAGGTCAACGGCTTCTCGTTCACCAACGGCACCATCACAGGCGCCGGGGACTCGCTCAGCAACGACAACGACTCCTCGATCGCGCTCAACGGCACCGTCGGTGGCCAGAACAACAACGTCGACGGCGTCGTCACCATCACCGGCAACACGCTCACCGGTGCGTACGGCGGCGGGGTCGACATCTTCAACTACGCCGGGACGATCACCAACGCGAACATCTCCAACAACCAGATCTCCAGCTCGTTCGACACAGCGCTCTCCCGGCGCAGCGGCATCGCACTCAACCTGTTCGGCTCGACGACGACCGTCGCGAGCCTGACCACGGCAACGATCAACAACAACGTGGTCAGCGGCTTCCCGAGCGGCGAGGGCATCACGATCCAGGGCGCCAACACCGCCAGCGCCACGGCCCCGGCGGGCACCTACGGAACGCCGGGCGGTGCCGCCGTGACGATCAGCGGCAACATCATCGCCGGAGACACCACCAACAAGATGAACGGCTTCGGCATCTCGGCCAGCGTGACCGGGCGTGGCCAGGGCAACTTCGTCATCACCAACAACGGCACTGCAGGGACCCCCTTGCAGAACATGAAGTCGTCGGCCATCGCGATCGGCGCCGCCGGTGACGTGACGACGTACTTCACGGTGACGGGCAACCGGATCAGCGCCAACAACGGCTTCGGTAGTTCAGGTATCGCCCTCGGAGTCGACAGGAACATCCAGGCCGACGTGAGCACGCTGGCGAATCCGGTCGTGCGCGCGACGATCACCGGGAACACGATCGCCAACACCTCGGGCGGAGGCATGCGCATCCTGAACCGCGACACGAACGGCAGTGTCAACCTGCGTGTCGAGAACAACGCGATCACCAACGTTCTCGGTCCGGCCCCGGGGATCTCGATCGAGAACGGCAGTTCCGGCAACGTCGCGTACAACCCGACGATGTGCGCCAGTGTCTCTGGCAACAACGCGGCCAACGGGCCGGCCGACGGCTTCGGGGACCAGGACCCCGGGATCTCGCTCCGCAAGGGGAGCGCCGGCGCGACGACGTACAAGTTCGGGCTGGTGGGGCTCGCGCCGTCGCCGGCGACGAACGCCCAGACCGAGGCGTACGTGACGACCCTCAATCCGCTGAGCTCCCTCGGAGGAGGGTTCTACGCCGGCAAGCGGGTGGCCGTGGTCGCGGGCAGCAACTTCACGAGCTGCACCCTGCCGCCGGGGGTGTAGGCCTGCCGCAATACTCGCTCCATGAACCCCGTCGACATCGTGGAGCCGATGCGTTCCCGCTGGAGTCCGAGCGTCTTCGACGCTGCCCACGAGCTGAGCGACACGGAGATCAGCCGGCTGCTCGAAGCGGCGCAATGGGCGCCGAGCAGCGGCAACCGACAGCCGTGGCGCTACCTCGTGGCGGTGCGTGGCAACGCGACCCATGACGTGCTGGTCCCGCACCTGAGCCGTGGCAACTCGGGCTGGGTGCCGCGGGCGTCGGTCGTGTTCATCTCGGTGGCGGTGGTGGACCCCGAGGGCGAGGAGCCCGGCGACCCGACGTACCCCCTCCACGACCTGGGCCAGGCCTCCGCCCACCTCACCCTGCAGGCGAAGGCGATGGGCCTGGAAGCCCACCAGTTCGCGGGATTCGACCACGACGCCGTCGGTGCGGCGCTCGGTGTGCCGGCCCATGCGCGGGTCGTGGCGGGCATCGCGGTCGGGGTGCGCGGCAACCCTGCGGAGGTCAGCGAGCGCGATGCCGAACGCGAGCACAAGGTCCGTTCGCGACGCCCCCTGGTCGAGACGGCGTACGGCGACCGCTGGGGCACGCCCTGGCCGGGGATCACTCCCTCGGGACCCACCACGGCCGAGCCCGCATGACCTCTGACGTCATCGTCAGGAGACACCGCGGCGGGTGAGGGTCGGGGCATGACCAACACCATCACTCCCCGCACCACCGCTGCTTCCACCACGACCGGGCGGTTCTGGTTCACCGCCGACGCCGTCATCTCCGGCGTCAACGGCCTCGCCTACCTCGCCGCCGCCGGCCCGATCGCCGACCTGCTCGGTGGTCAGGCGACCACGTACCGCTGGCTCGGCGCCTTCATGGTCGGCTACGCCGCCGTCGTCGGCCTCTACGCCCGCAGCTCGCTGTCCAGGCGGATGGGTTGGGCGATCGTCGTCGGCAACGCCGTCTGGGTGATCGCCTCGCTCGAGGTCGCGGTCACCGGGATGTTCGACATCGACGGACTCGGCCGCGCCTGGGTCGTCGCGCAGGCACTCGTCGTTGCCGACCTCGCCCTGATGCAGGCACGGTCGCTTCGCGCCCGGTGACAGACTGGGCGCCATGACCAGTCTCCACGACTTCTCCGCCACGGCCATCGACGGCAAGCCCATCGAGCTGTCGTCGTACGACGGCAAGGTGGTGCTCGTCGTCAACACCGCCTCCAAGTGCGGGCTGACCCCGCAGTTCGAGGGCCTGCAGCAGCTCTACGACGAGTACGGCGACAGCGGGTTCACGGTCCTCGGCTTCCCGTGCGACCAGTTCGCCAACCAGGAGCTCGACGCCGACGACGCCATCGCAGACTTCTGCCAGAAGAACTACGGCGTCACCTTCCCGATGTTCTCGAAGATCGACGTCAACGGCGACGAGACCCACCCGGTCTACCAGTGGCTGAAGGCGCAGAAGGGCGGCCTGGGCACCGACGGCATCAAGTGGAACTTCACGAAGTTCCTCGTCGGCAAGGACGGCCAGGTCATCGATCGCTATGCCCCGACCACCAAGCCCAGCAAGATCAGCAAGGACATCAAGAAGGCCCTCGCCTGATCGCGAGTTGGGGTTTGTCACGCGCGAGTTGGGGTTTGTCACCGGGTGAGCCGGTGACAACTCACAACTCGACGGTGACAAACCCCAACTCGGCGCATCAGACGCTGATCAGCTCGCGGTCCTCGTCGTCCTTCGGCGTGACGGCCACGGGTGCCGAGGTCCGCTCGAGGGACTCGCCCTCGATGTCGACGTTCGGGAGGATCCGGTCGAGCCAGGCCGGCAGCCACCAGGCCTTCTCGCCGAGCAGGTAGAGCACCGAGGGAATCAGCACCATCCGCACGATGAACGCGTCGAAGATGATCGACGCGGCCAGCGCGAAGCCCATCGACTTCACGACGGCGTCGTCCTCGAGGATGAAGCCGGAGAACACCGCGACCATGATCGAGGCGGCCGCGACCACGACCCGGGCGCTGTTGCGGAAGCCGTCGACGACGGCCTCGTGCATGGGCAGGCCGTGTACGTGCGCCTCGCGCATCCGGGTCACCAGGAACACCTGGTAGTCCATCGCGAGACCGAAGACCACGCCGATCAGGAAGACCGGCATGAAGCTGACGATCGGCTGGCCCTCGAAGATCCCGAAGGCGCCCTCCTGGAAGATCGCGACCGTCGCACCCAGGGTCGCCAGCACCGAGAGCAGGAAGCCCAGGGTGGCGGTCAACGGCACCAGGATCGAGCGGAACACCAGTACCAGCAGGACGAAGGCCAGTCCGATGACCACCGCGAGGTAGATCGGGAGCGCACCGTTCAGGCGGTCGGAGACGTCGGTCGTGATGGCGGTCAGGCCCGTGACGCCGACGACGGTGTCGGTCCGGTCCTCGATCGCCGACTGGCCGTCGCGCAACTTCTCGAGCAGGTCGAGCGTGGCCGGGTCATCGGGTCCCGACGACGGCGTGATGTTGATGATCGCGCCGGTGCCCACACCCTCCTGTACGCCGTCCTTGACGGGCGCGTTGGTGGCGACGATGGACGCGTACTCGACGTCGTCCTGGTTCGCGGCCCATGCCTGGACCTCGTCGAAGGCTGCCTGGCGCTGGTCGTCGTCCTTGATCGAGCGACCGTCGATGACGAGCGTCATCGGGCCCTCGCGGCCCGGGCCGAAGGCCTCGGACTTCAGGTCGGCGGCCTTGCGCTGCATCGTGTCGCTCGGGGCGGTGCTGTCGGTCGGGAACGCGAGGTACATCTGCGTGATCGGCACCGCGAGCGCGCCGAGCAGGAGGACGGCGCCGAGCGCCCAGGCCACCGGTGCCTTCGCGAGGACCCGCGCCCAGCGGACGCCGTTGTTGTGGACCCGGCCGTGCTCGTCGCGCTTCGGGTCGTACTTGCGGACCTGGCCGCGGAAGGCCCACGACTTGGTCAGGCCGAGCAGCGCCGGCAGCAGGGTGAGGGCCACCATGACCGCGACGAACACGGTGGCGGCAGCCGCCAGGCCCATCGCCGTCAGGAACGGGATGCGTACGACGGCCAGGGCCGACAGTGCGATCAGGACGGTGAGCCCCGCGAACACCACGGCAGAACCTGCCGTACCGACGGCGATCCCCGCAGCGTGCGCGCGGTCCTTCGTGTGGGAGAGCTCGGTGCGGTAGCGGGCCAGGATGAAGAGTGTGTAGTCGATCCCGACCGCGAGGCCGATCATCGTCGCCAGCATCGGAGTGCTGGAACCGATGTCCATCAGCGCCGTCATGGCGGTGATGCCGGTCATTCCGAGGCCGACGCCGAAGATCGCGTTGAGCAGGGGCATGCCGGCGGCCATGAAGGAGCCGAAGGTCAGCAGCAGCACGATGAGGGCGATGCCGATGCCGATCAGCTCCGCGGAGCCGCCCGGGGGCTCCATGGCCGCGGTGCCGGCGCCATTGGCCTCGACCGTCAGGCCGTACTCGTCAGCGGTGTCGGCCAGCAGCTCCTCGAGGTCGTCGATCGACGTGGTCTCGAGGTCGGAGGGACCGTCGACATCCCACTCGAAGCCGAGAATGCCGATCCGTCCGTCGTTGGACAGGGTGGCTGTTCCGGGGGAGGCGCCCTCGGCGGCGGCGGTCGGCGCGACCAGCTGCGGGTTCTCCGGGGCCGTCTGCGGAAGCGTGGGCACCTCGTCGATCAGGTGCTGGATCGCCGCCTGGTACTCCGGTTCGGCGAGGGTGTGGCCCTCGGGAGCGGCGACCACGATGCTCACGGGCACCGAGTCGAAGGCGTCCTCGGCGTCGGGGAAGAGCTCCTGCTGGATGTCGGCTGCCTTCTCCGACGGGATGCCGGGGATGGAGAACGAGTCCACCATCGGCTTCGAGAACGCGGCGGCGAGGCTGCCGACGACGACGGCGAGCAGCAGCCAGCCGGCGATGAAGAAGGGCCACCGCCGGTAGGCGGTCGATCCGAGGCGGTAGAGCAGGCGGGCCATGGTGAGGTCTCCTGGTAGGTGACTGCGTGAGGGTCTCTCGCGCAGGGACTGGGGTGGGGGAAGGGTTCAGGCGAGGGCGGTACGGGCGTCGGCGACCGTGGCGTCGAAGTGTTCGGCGAAGGTGCGGGTGGTGTCCTCGGCGGTGCGTTCCAGCGCGTGGTCGAACATCGTGATCAGGATCCGCAGCAGGAGCCGGACCCTCTCGGCCGGGAAGTCGTCACCCTCGCGTTGCCGGACGCAGTCGCCGAGAAGGGTGGCGGCGAGCTCGAAGCGCTCGTGCACCAGGCGCATCAGCCGGGGATCCTCGAGGATCGCCTCGCGCACGGCGGCCATGTTCTGGCCGGACTCGGCCCGCTCCCGGGTCGCCTCGCGGGCGAGCAGGAGCAGGTCGTCGAACAGACGGCCGGTCGGTCCGCCGGCGACGAAGGTGTCGATGCGCTCCTGGTCGACCTCGGGCTCCGGGCCGAGGATGACCTCGGCCTTGCCCTCGAAGTAGTTGAACACCGTGCGGCGTGACACGTCGGCTGCTTCGGCGAGCTCATCGATGGTCCAGCCGTCGAATCCACGGTCGAGGGTCAGGTCCACTGCGCACTGCTGGAG
>JAKFEI010000019.1:0-13363 GCA_036675765.1 Nocardioides sp.
CGTGTTCTAGTTGGTCTTGTCTCGCCGCTGATCCGTGTCGAGACCATCGACGAGCCAACCCTGGTCGGTGTGCACCATCGTGACCAGCACCTTGAAGGGCGTCACCACGGTCTCCGGCTTCCCGTCGCGTTCGCGCGAGACCACCTGGTTGAGGAACACCAGCGCCTGCAGCCTGGTCCGGTTGGCCCGAACCACACCCTGTGCGACGACATTGGCCTGGACCACCGTCTTCTGGAGGACGAACTGCTCCTTGATGTCCCTGGCAGTCGTGCGGTACTGCCCCTCGAACTTCGACGTCATCAGCTTTGCCGCAGCGTCGACCTCGGCGTCGTACTTCTGGTAGTCGACCGCGACGATGTCCTGGGCAGCCTTGGCGGCCGCCTCCACACCCTCGACCGTCGCGATCTCGGAAGCGACGACCGGCCGGCCGTCGGGCACGGTGATCTCACCGGCGGTGTCGGTGACCTTGGGTGCCGGGTCGTCCTCGGTCAGCTTCAGGATCCCGAACCACACGGCCTGGGCGAAGAGGATCAGGGCGACGACGACGAGCGCGATCACGAGACGGCGTGTGGTCCGCGGGCGAGCCAGCAGTCCGGGCGCACCGGACTCGACGGTCGACTTGTCCGCGGGCTCCGGCATCGACGATTCGGACGCGGTCTCGACCGTCTCGTCGGCCTCGACCGTCTCGACCGTCTCGTCGGTCTCTTCCGGACGCGTGGTCGAACTCTGGCCGGCGAGCTTGCGCGGTCGGGGCGTCGTGCCTCGCGAGCTCGCGGGGCGTCGGGGTGTGGGGCGACTCATGGGGGTACTCCTCAGCCCAACTGCACGTACTGGAGATCACGGGTGAGCCAGCGGTCCTTGACCAGGGCCAGTTCGACCTGGATCCGGTAGTTGCGCGCCTCTTCCTTGAACTCCGTTGTCTTGTTGGTGACCGTGCCGCTGGTGGCGACGATCACGGTGGCCGAGTCGTTGTCGCCGGCCACCAGGCCGGACCAGACGACCTCGGCGACCATGCTGGACTGGGCCTCGCTGGCGAGCTTCTTCAGGCCGGAGACGCCCTTGTTGTACTCCTTGAGGAAGTCCCCGGTCGACATCGACTGCACCGACTTGATGGTGGCGTCGGGCTCCTTGTAGCTGAAGTTCACGAAGGCCGTGACCATCTTCGTCGCGGCCTCGAGCTGCGCGGCGACGCGCTCCTGCTCGGCGTCCTTGGCCAGAGGGACAGCCTGGACGATGCCGCGGCCCACGTCCTGTCCGGCACCGGGCACGACGTCGACTCCATCGACTCGCGAATCCAGCTCGGACTTCAGCGCGATCGCGACCAGGACGGCCATGCACGCGAAGATGACGATCGCGGCATAGAGCGCAATGTTGAGCCGGACGCGGCTGCGTTCCTCGGTCAACGCCGGGGTCACCGGCTCGCCACCGGACCCACCAACAGCCACTTCCACGCATCCCCTCCCAGGACGGACAGGTTCTCCGGCTGCATCAGCTTCACCGGGTTCCCTGCTGTGTCGACCAGTCCGGGCACAGCGCCGGTGGACGGGTCGTAGGTGCCACTGTAGACGCGGCCCGGGGACGCCCGGTTCTTGCGGTTCGCCGGGGCGTACCTGCTGCCCCGCATGGAGTACGGCGGGGGCGCCGTACAGCTCACGTCCGCGGGCTCCACGTCGGTGAGGTCCTGCGTGGAACGCCAGTCCTCGGGCGGTATGTAGCCCTGGGTGCAGGGCGGGACGCTGTAGTCGAACTGGAGGTTGACGTGCCCGTAGCCGTCGGCCGTACTGCCACTCGGCCCACCGGCGATCAGCGCCGGATAGGTGACGAGCAGCTGTTCGAGCCCGTCGAGCTCGGTGAACAGGATCTGGTCGATCGTGACGAGGTCTCCGAAGAGGATCGGCAGGGTCGGTTCCAGCTCCTTCAGCAGGCGCGTCAGCTCACGCGCGGCGCCCGGGGTGGCGCTGAGGACGGTGCGCAGGCTTCCGTCGTTCTTCCGCAGCATCGTCGTGACCGTGTTCAGGTCGGCCGCGAACTTGCGGATGTTCTCCTTCTCGCCCTGCTGGGTGCGCAGGACCGTCAGGCCGTCGTTGAGCAGGGCGATCGTCTCGTCGGTGTGCTCACTGGCCTCGGCGATGAACTTCGAGCCACCGTCGAGCAGTCGCTGGAGGTCTGCCCCGGTGTCGTTGAACATCACGCCGAGCTCCTCGACGACCTTCTGCAGGCTCTCCTTGTCGACCGACTGGACGAACTGGTTGAGGTCGACCAGCAGGTCGCCCTCGTCGACCGGGAGCGAATCGGCCGTACCGACGAACTTCGACCCGTCCTTCGCGTACGGGCCCTTCTCGTCAGCAGGCTGGAAGTCGAAGTACTGCTCACCGACTGCGGAGAGGTTGTGCACCGAGATCGCCGAGTCGAGCGGGACCTTCGCGTCGTGGTCCAGCGCAAGGGTCAGGTCGATGCCCTCCTCGGTGGGCACCACCTTGGAGACCTTGCCGATCTTGACGCCGCGGTAGGTGACCTCGCTGCCTTCGAAGATGCCGCCCGAGCCGGGCAGGGTGGCGGTGACGGTGAGGCCACGACCGGTGACCTTGTCGACCAGGCCGAGGTAGCTGGCGGTGATGTAGGTGATGCCCACCGCGCTCAGCACGACGAAGGCCATCAGCCGGATCCGTACGCCGCGGCTCATGCCGTCGCCCCCAGGAGACTCTCGGTGGTGCCGTTGTTGTACGACGCCTCGGTGCCGAACAGACCGCGGGTGAGACCGGCCAGCGGGCCGTCCGAGCCGAGCAGGCCGTTCTTCAGCAGGTTGTTCAGGTCGAGGGTCGGCAGCGAGTTGAGCAACTTGCAGACGGGACTGTTCTTCAACGCAGCCGTCTTGCACTGGTCCTGCAGGTCCTTGAGCAGGTTGACGTCGTTGAGCACCTTGGCGCAGGCCGTCCCCGTGAGGTTCCCGCTCTGCAGGCATCGGGTCACCTGGTTCAGGACCTCACCGAGGTCGGGCAGCTGGATCTCCGGGAGCCCCAGCGTCTTGTAGAGGTTGGCGATGTCCAGGTCGGCACGGATGATCGTGTCGGCGTAGTCACCCTCGACGATGTTGTTGGCCGACTGCGGGAACGGGAAGCTCACGAGCAGGTTGAGGCCTGGCGCGAGCTGCTCGTCGGCCTCGGTCAGCTTGCGCAGGACGGGGCTGAGGTCCTTGAGGATGCTCAGCACGTCCTCCTTGCTCGCGTTGATGACCCGGGTGCCGACCTTGCCCAGCTTGTCCAGCGCCGTGAGCATCGCGATGAGCTCTTCGTGCTGCGCGGCGAGCACCTTGATCGCGGGCCCCGTGGCGTCGAGCGCGTCGCCGATCGTGTCCTTCTCCGCGTTGAGCTTGGTGGTCAGGTTGTTCATCGACTGGAGCGCGTTGATGATGTCGACCTTCTGCTGGTCGATGGTGCCGACCACGGAGTCCAGGGACGACAGCAGGTTGCGCAACCGGTCCTCGCGCCCCGACATCACCTGGTTCGCCTCGTGGACGATCGTGCCGAGCTGGGCCACACCACCGCCGCTGAGCAGGAAGGAGAGCGCGCCGAGCACTTCCTCGACCTCCGGGTTCCGGCCCGTCTCGGCGAGCTGGATGGTGTCGCCCTCGGCCAGCCGACCGGTGGCCGCCTGCTCCTTCGGGGCTTCGAGGGCGACGTACTTCTCGCCGAGGAGGGACACCTGCCGGATGTCGGCGATGACGTTGTCGGGGAGCACCACGTCCTTGCGCAGGATCAGGGTGACCTTGGCGTTCCAGCCGGCCCGCTCGACCTCGGTCACCTCGCCGACGACGACGTCGTCGACCATGACCGGGGACCGCGGGACGACGTTGAGGACGTCCTTGAAGTACGCCGTGATCTCGAAGGCGTCGTCGGCGTCGACCGGGTGCCCCGGCAGGGGCAGGTCGTAGGCGCCGTCGAAGTCACAGCCGGTGAGCAGCACGGTGCCGGCCAGCAGCGCTGCTGCACCACGGGCCCACCGGCGCTGGAGCCTGGTCCTCACGATCCACCTCCGAGCAGGCTCTCGACCGAGGCGTTGTCACCCGTCGAGTAGGAGACCTCGGTGACCTCAGGCCGCCGGATCCCCTGGGGGGTGTCGACCTGCTTGGGCAGGTACGACTTGTACTCGGGTGGCAGCCACGGCAACTGGCTGACGATCGGCTCGAGCAGCTTCTCGATCAGGTCGCAGGTCGTGTCCTTGAGCACGGCAGGCATGCCCGGCTGCTGCTGGATCACGGCGCAGAGGAACCCGTCGGCGTCCCAGATCTGGCCACCGATGCCGATGCGCGAGTTCTGCGAGTCGGTGACGTGGTCGAAGCCCATGTGCAGGTTGCCCATGGCCACGGGTGCGACCTCCATCGCCTTCCTCAGGTTGTCCTTCTCGGACACGATGGTGCTCAGCACGTCGGTCAGCTTCTCCACGTCGGTGACGAAGGCGTCCCTGTTGTTCTTGACGAAGGACTCGACGCTGCCGACGGCCTGGGCGACCGCGGTCACGGCCTGTTCCAGTTCGTCGCTCTCCTCGGCGAGCATCGCCGAGACACCGGTGAGGTCCTGCATGAACGCGCGCACCAGGGTGTCGTTCTCGGCAAGGGTCCGGGTGAACTCGGCCAGGTAGGTCACTGTCTCGAACAACGGGCCGGCGCCGTCACCGAAGGTCTCGGCGGCCTGCGCGAGGTCACGGATCATCTGGTTGCCCTTGGTGCCCTGACCGGAGAAGGCCTTCTCCCCCGCCGCCAGCAGGTGGTCGAGGGTGCCGTCGGCGTTGACCCCGTTGGGGCCGAGCGCCTGGGTCAGCGACTGGAGGCTGCTGTAGATGCGGTCGAGCTCGACCGGCACCCCGGTCTGCGGCAGCGCGATGTCGGCACCATCCGCCATGACGTCGCCGCCGACGTACACGGGAGTGAGCTGGACGAACCGGTCGGCGACCAGGGTCGGTGTCACGATGACGGCCTGGGCACCCGCAGGCACCTTGTACGACGCGTCGTACTCCATCTCGACCCGGACCGAGTTGCCGGCCGGGGTCACGGCCGTCACCTCGCCGACGTTGACGCCGAGGATCCGGACGTCGGTGCCCTTGTAGACACTGACCGCGCGCGGGAAGTGCGCGGTCACGGTGTTCATCTTGGTCGGCGAGTTGAAGACGTTGATCATCACGGCGACGAGCAGGACCACGCCGACGAGGATCAGGACCCGTCGGTCGATGCGCTTGAAGATCGAGGAAACCATCGCCATCACTCCGGGAATCCAGGCAGGAACTCACCGGTGGGCAGGGCGAGCAGGTTCGCCGCGTAGGCGTCGAACCATGGGCCGGTGCCGATGATGTTGGACAGGATGGAGACGTACGGGCCGAGGGCCGCGAGCGTCTCCTTGATCTTCTTCTTCTTGCTGCTCAGGAAAGTCACCAGACCGTCGACCTCCTTGAGGGCCGGTCCGATCTGCTTCTCGTTCTCCTTGACCAGGCCGCGCAACTCCTGGGCCAGGAGACGCGCGTTGACCAGCAGGTCGTGGACAGCGGTCTGGCGCTTGGTGAGCTCCTGGAAGACCAGGTCGCTGCTCTTCATCAGCTTGACGATGTCGTCGCTGCGCTCGGAGAGGACCTTGGTGACCTCCTTCGAGCTCTCGAAGAGGGTCTGGATCTCCTCGTCCCGCGAGGCGACGCTGCGCGAGAGGCGCGCGATGCCGTCGAAGGACGCCTGGATCTCGGGGGCGGAGACATCGAGCGTGTCGGCCACCGTGTCCAGCGCTTCCGAGAGCTGCCGCGTGTCGATGTCCTCGGTCGTGTTGGTGAGGTCACTGAACACCCCGACGATGTCGTACGCCGACTGGGTGCGCTCGACCGGGATGGTGCCGCCCTCGGCGAGCTGGCCCTTGCCGACCGGCTGCACGTCGAGGTACTTCTCGCCCAACAGGTTGAGGACCTCGATCGAGGCAGTGCTCTCCTTGCCGAAGTCGACGTCGCCGTCGAGGTCGAACTTCACCAGGACCTTGTCGCCGTCGAGGGTCACGTCGCTGACCCGGCCCACCCGGATCCCGCCCACCTGGACGATGTTGCCCTTGTGAATGCCGCTGGCGTCGGTGAACTCGGCGTAGTAGGTGGTGCCCCGGAAGCCCGGGAACTTGCCGAGGTTGAAGGTCGCCGCCGACACCAGCACCATCAGCACGAGGGTGATCGCGCCGAGCCGGAGTACGCGCGCTTCGCTTGCCTTGGCCATCAGTCCTGACACCTCGGCGCGCTGGAGTGGAATTCGATGTCGCCGATGTACTTCTGGATCTCCTTGATGATCGGCAGGTTCGCGACCAGCGGAAGCCTGATCTTCGCCGAGAAGCCACAGACGTAGTACTGGTACCAGGAGCCGTAGGTGCCGGTCCGGGTCTGGTCCTGCATCGTCTCGGGCATCCGGTCCAGGAGCTGCGACAGGTTGGCGCGGTTCTCGGGCTTGTTGAGCAGCTTGGACAGCGCGCGCAGCGCGGCGATGTCCTCCTTGAGCAACGGCCGGCCGCGGCGCAACAGGTCCGCCACCGTCACCGTGAGCTGCGAGATGTTGTCGAGTGAGGACCCGATCGTGTTGCGGTCCTTCGCCAGGTCGGTCATCCAGTCCTTCAGCTCGATCACCAGGGTGCTGAGCTGGTCGTGGCGCTCGTCGACGGTCTTCAGCGTCTGGCTCAGGTTGGTCACCACGTCACCGATCAGTGCGTCGCGGTCGGCGAGCGTGCCCGTGAGGGAAGCCGTGTGGGCGAGGAGGCTCTTCACGGTTCCACCCTCGCCCTGCAGCACCTGCACCAGGTTCATGCTGAGCTCGTTGACCTGGTCGGGGCTCAGCGCAGCGAAGAGCGGCTTGAAGCCGTCGAAGAGCACGGTGAGGTCCAGGGCCGGCTTGGTGTGGTCGACCGGGATGGTCCCGCCGTCCTCGAGCGGCCGCGCGTCCTCGGCGCCGGTACCCGCCTCGAGCGCCATGTAGCGGTCGCCGACGAGGTTGAGGAACCGGATCTCGGCACGCGAAGCGGTCGTCATCTTCACGCCCGCATCGACCTTGAACGTCACGATCGCCCGTGAACGCTCGTAGTGCTCGACCTTCTTGACCTCGCCGACGTTGACGCCTGCGACGCGTACGTCGTCGCCCTTCGACAGCGACGTCGCGTTGGTGAAGATGGCCCGGTACTCGTTGCGATCACCGAAGCCGATGTTGCCCATGATCACGGCCAGCAGCCCGGTCACGAAGATGGACACCAGGGTGAAGACGCCGAGCTTGATCGCTGCCGAGTAGGTGGCGCGGTTCCGCTGACGGCGCAGGTTCGCCTCGGAGGGGAGACTCATCCGGCCGCCCTCCCTTCGCGGACCACGGGCCCGTACAACAGGGACCCCAGTGCGCCGTACGCCTCGGGGGAACGGCCGCTGTCACCAGCGAGCATCGCGTTGAGGACCTCCTGCTCGCCGGCGCTGCCGGCGTAGCCACTGTCGATGTCTGCGGCGGGGTTCGGGTTGGGGAGGCCCGGGATCGGGAACGGGAGGTACCCGCCCTTCTCGTCGATGTCGGACCCCTGGTCGAGCTTCACACCGGGAGCGGGCACAGTGAACTTGGGCAGACCCAGGCACCACGGTCCGTGGCCGACCTCGCCGTACTCCGGCAGGTCGCGCTCGTCGTACGGACGGAACTGCGGGTTGCCGAACTCCATGTACTGCTTGACGACGTTGCCCTCGAAGGTCTTGGAGAGGATCGGCTCGTAGTTGGCGGCGCCGCGGATCAGGCACGGGAACTCGGGTGAGTACCGCGCCAACAGGGCGATCACGGGAGCGGTGACCTCACCCATCCGGATCAGGTTCTGCTCGTTGTCCCCGAGGATGCGGCGCGACGTGTTCGCCAGGCCGGTGAGGTCGGAGAAGAAGACGTCGAGGTCGGCCGCCTTCTCCGTCACCGTCTTGCTGCTCACGGTGACGTTGTCGAGCACGTCGAGCAGGTCGGGGGCAGCCAGGTCGTACGCGTCGGCCACTTCGGCGAGCGCGATCAGGTCCTTGCGCAGCGTCGGCAGGGACTCGTCGATCGCACCGATGTACTGGCCGAGCTGGTCCATCGTCGCGCCGATGTCCTCGCCGCGACCCTCGAGCGCGGTCAGCAGCGCGTTGAGGGTGGCGTTGAGGTCAGCGGGACGGACCGCGCGCAGCAGCGGGAACAGGTCCGCGAGGATCTGGCTGAGTTCCACATTGGTCTCGACCCGGTCCGACGGGATCACGTCGCCGTCCTTGAGCGGGGTCGCCGAGGCGGCCTCGGGCCGGATCAGCGCCACGAACTTCTGGCCGAACAGGGTCGTGGGCAGGATCTGCACCTCGACGTTCGCCGGGATCTTCGTGGCCGCGTCGGGCTCGATGGCCAGGGTGATCTCGGCCTCCTCGCCATCCTGGGAGATCTTGTCGACCCGGCCGACGAGCGCGCCGTTCAGGCGCACGTCGCCGAACTTCGCCAGTTGCAGGCCGGCGCGGTCCGCCTTCACGGTCACGACCGTGCTGTTGTCGAAGGTCTTGTTGTAGATCGCGATCGACAGCCAGAGCAGCAGCGCGATGACGCTGAGGAAGACGACACCCGCAACCAGGAGCCGGTTGTGCTCCTTCGCGCTGTCGTGGTGGATGTTCACCAGCACGGCAGGACCCCCCTCATCCGGTGATCCTGACGGTCGTGGTCGAGCCCCAGATGGCGAAGCTCAGGAAGAAGTCGGCCACGACGATGGTCACGATGCTGGTCCGGATGGCCGTACCGACGGCGCGGCCCACACCTGCGGGTCCGCCGGACGCGGTGTAGCCGTAGTAGCAGTGGATCAGGATCACTGCGACCGCCAGGAACAACAGCTTGAAGAAGGACCAGAGCATGTCGATCGGCGGCAGGAACTGCAGGAAGTAGTGGTCGTAGGTGCCCGCGGACTGCCCGTAGATCATGGTGACGATCAGCCGCGGCGAGAGGTACGACGCACAGAGGGCCACGATGTACAGCGGGATGACCGCGATGAACGCCGCGATCATCCGGGTGGTGACCAGGAACGGCAGCGAGGGGATGCCCATCACCTCGAGCGCGTCGATCTCCTCCGAGATCCGCATCGCACCGAGCCGGGCGGTGTAACCGCAACCGACGGTCGCGGCGAGCGCGATCGAGGACACCAGCGGAGCGACCTCACGGGTGTTGAAGTACGCCGAGATGAACGCGCTGAACTTCGCGACGCCGATCTGGCTGAGCGAGGCGTAGCCCTGGATGCCGACCTCGGTGCCCGCGAAGAACGCCATGAACGCGATGACGCCGACCGAACCGGCGATCAGGCTCAGCCCCCCGGCGCCGAAGGCGACCTCGGCGAGGGTGTTCGAGATCTCCCGGGGATAGCGCCGGATCGCGCGCGGCGCCCAGGCGAGCGCCTTGACGTAGAAGAGCAGCTGGTCGCCGTACCCCTCGAGGGAGGCGCGACGCGCCCGGACGGCGTCGCCGAAGAACTCACTGGCCGCCGACATCACAGACCCACCGGTGGAGCGACCTGGAAGTAGATGGCGGTGATCACGGCGTTCAGGAAGAACAGCGCCATGAACGCGATGATGACCGCTTCGTTCACGGCGCGACCGACACCGCTGGGGCCGCCGCCCGCGTTGAGCCCCTTGTAGGCCCCGATGATCGCTGCCAGCCACCCGAAGATGGCGGCCTTGATCATGGCGATGTAGAGGTCGGGCAAGGAGGCCAGTTGGGCGAAGGTCGAGAGGAACGCGCCTGCCGAACCGCCCTGGACGATGACCGTGAAGAAGTAGCCACCTCCGATGCCGGCGGCGATCACGATGCCGTTGATCATCAGGGCCACGAACACCGTCGCCACCACCCGCGGAGCGACCAGGCGTTCGAGCGGGTTGATGCCCAGCACTTCCATGGCATCGATCTCTTCGCGGATCTTGCGGGCGCCGAGGTCCGAACAGATGGCGGACCCGGCCGCACCGGCGATGATCATGGCGGCCGCCATCGGAGCCGCCTCGCGCACCGTGGCGAGTACGGCCGTGGCGCCGGCAAACGACTGGGCACCGAGCTGACCGGTCAGGTTGCCGACCTGGAGCGAGATGACCGCGCCGAAGGGGATCGACACCATGATCGTCGGCATCAGCGTGACGGTCGTGACGAACCATGCCTGCTCGAGGAACTCCCGGAGCTGGAACTTGCGAGTGAAGATGATCTTGGTGACCTCGACCACCATGACCGCGATTTCACCGGGGCCGCGTACGACCGAAACGGCGTTGAACGCCACGCCCCGTCTCCTCTTCCCGTCGTGTCCCTCAGCGGCCCGAGCCGCACTGCCCGGCAATAGTAGAACACGTTCTCGTTGTGACCAACGCTACAACGCCCCTACGCACACTCAACGCCCTCCCCCTTGCCCGAGTCACGGCGGGCCGCGTTCACCCGCCTGCACCGCGACGGCCGACCGACTCCCTAGGATCGGGGCGTGCCCACTGCAGAGAGCCGGATCGTGACCGCCGCTCAGGCCGCCGGGCGCCATCCGTCGGCCGTCCTGCTGTTCGCCCAGCTCATCGTCGTCCTGGCCTATCCGAGCCTCGACGACTCCACCGTCGGCCGGGCAGTCCTGGGCGTGGTGCAGATGCTCGTGGTCCTCACCGCCGTCTGGGCCGTACGACGCACGCCCGTGCTGGCCTGGGTGGGCGGCTTCCTCGGCGTGCCGGCGATGGCACTGACCGTGGCCGAGGCGATCAGCCCGGACACGGAGTGGGTGGTGCTCGCCTCGGCGGCCTTCCACGTGCCGTTCTACTTCTTCGTGTCCTACGCGATGCTCCGGTACCTGTTCCACGACGACGAGGTGACCCGCGACGAGATCTTCGCGACCGGCGCGGCGTTCACCGTCGTCGCCTGGGGATTCGCGTACCTCTACGCCGCGGCGCAGGTGCTCTGGCCCGGATCCTTCATCGGATTCAACAGCGCGGACGGCGCCGAGGCGCTCCCCTGGTTCGAACTGCTCTACCTGTCGTTCACGACGCTGACGAGCGTCGGCCTGTCCGACGTCTACCCCGTGATGGACCAGGCGCGGTCGTTCGTGATGGTCGAGCAGGTGGCCGGCGTGTTCTACATCGCGTTGGTCGTCGCCCGGATGGTCGGGCTGGCCGCGCGCAAGCACTGAGCCATCGAACCAGCGTTACTTCGTCGCCAGCGCTCGCTGCGCTCGCGCTGCTCCTCGCTCGTCGGGAATGCTTCAGCCTCGTTCCTCGGCTGGCATTCCCTCCTCACTTCGTCGCTTCCATCATCTGCCGCAGCTCGCGCTTCAGGTCGCTGATCTCGTCACGCAACCGCGCCGCGAGCTCGAACTGGAGCTCCGCAGCGGCGCCCTTCATCTGCTCCGTGAGGTCCTGGATCAGCTGGGCGAGGTCGGCACTCGGCAGGCCCGCCAACGCCGCTGCGTGGCCGCCGATGTCGGTGCTCCGCAGTTGCGGGGTCGGCGACTTCTTGGGCCGCACTCCCCCGGCGCGACCCTTCACCCCGGCGTCGGCCCACGACTGGAGCAGCTCCTGGGTGGTCTCGTCCTCACGCGCCAGCATCTCGGTGATGTCGGCGATCTTCTTGCGCAGCGGCTGGGGATCGACGCCGTGGGCCAGGTTGTAGGCCACCTGCTTCTCGCGGCGCCGGTTGGTCTCCTCGATCGCCGACTCCATCGACCGGGTGATCCGGTCGGCGTACATGTGGACCTCGCCCGACACGTTGCGGGCGGCCCGGCCGATGGTCTGGATCAGGGACTTGTCGGAGCGCAGGAAGCCCTCCTTGTCGGCATCGAGGATCGCGACGAGGGACACCTCCGGCAGGTCGAGGCCCTCGCGGAGCAGGTTGATGCCGACCAGCACGTCGTACAGGCCGAGCCGGAGGTCCCGCAGCAGTTCGATCCGCTTGAGGGTGTCGACCTCGGAGTGCAGGTAGCGGGTACGGATGCCGGCGTCGAGGAGGTAGTCCGTGAGGTCCTCGGACATCTTCTTGGTCAGGGTGGTGACCAGGACCCGCTCCTCCTTCTCGGTGCGCAACCGGATCTCGTGGATCAGGTCGTCGATCTGGCCCTTGGTGGGCTTCACGACCACCTGCGGGTCGACGAGGCCCGTCGGGCGGATGATCTGCTCGACGACGTCGCCCTGGACCTTGTCGAGCTCGTAGTCCCCCGGGGTCGCCGACAGGTAGATGGTCTGGCCGATCCGCTCGAGGAACTCCTCCCAGCGCAGTGGGCGGTTGTCCATCGCGCTCGGCAGCCGGAAGCCGTGGTCGACCAGGTTGCGCTTGCGCGACATGTCACCTTCGTACATGCCGCCGATCTGCGGGATCGCGACGTGCGACTCGTCGACCACCATCAGGAAGTCTTCGGGGAAGTAGTCGAGGAGCGTGTTGGGCGCCGTTCCGCGCTCACGGCCGTCCATGTGCATCGAGTAGTTCTCGATGCCGGAGCAGGAGCCGACCTGCCGCATCATCTCGACGTCGTACGTCGTGCGCATCCGCAGGCGCTGCGCCTCGAGCATCTTGCCCTGCCGCTCGAAGGTCGCCAGCTGGTCGGCGAGCTCGAGCTCGATGCCGTTGATCGCCTTCTCCATGCGCTCCGGGCCGGCGATGTAGTGGCTGGCCGGGAAGACGTGGAGCTCGGTGTCCTCGGTCAGCACCTCGCCGGTGACCGGGTGCAGCGTCATCAGCCGCTCGATCTCGTCGCCGAAGAACTCGATGCGCACGGCGAGCTCTTCGTAGACGGGGAAGATCTCCAGCGTGTCGCCCCGGACCCGGAAGGTGCCGCGGGTGAAGGCCATGTCGTTGCGGGTGTACTGGATCTCGACGAGCCGCCGCAGCACCGAGTCGCGGTCGTGCTCCTCCCCGACGCGCAGCCGGAGCATCCGGTCGACGTACTCCTGCGGGGTGCCGAGGCCGTAGATGCACGACACCGTCGACACCACGATCACGTCGCGGCGGGTCAGCAGGCTGTTGGTCGCCGAGTGGCGCAGCCGCTCGACCTCCTCGTTGATCGAGGAGTCCTTCTCGATGTAGGTGTCGGTCTGCGGGACGTACGCCTCGGGTTGGTAGTAGTCGTAGTACGAGACGAAGTACTCGATCGCGTTGTTCGGAAAGAGCTGGCGCAGCTCGTTGGCGAACTGGGCGGCCAGGGTCTTGTTGGGCTGCAGCACCAGCAGGGGCCGCTGCACCTGCTCGGCAACCCAGGCCACCGTGGCGGTCTTGCCCGTGCCGGTGGCACCCAGGAGGACGACGTCCTTGGTGCCGGCGTTCAACCGCCGGGTGATCTCGGCGATGGCGGTCGGCTGGTCACCGGACGGGACGTAGTCCGACTCGACGTGGAAAGGG
>JAKFEI010000176.1:0-1878 GCA_036675765.1 Nocardioides sp.
GCCGACCTGACCGAGGTCCCCGACGGCATCAAGCTCGACGTCACCTCCGACGACGACTGGGCCGCGGCCCTCGCCTGGGTGGAGGAGAACTGGGGCGGCCTCGACATCCTGGTCAACAACGCCGGCATCGCCACGGGCGGGCGGATCGACGTCGTGGGCCTCGACGAGTGGCGCAAGGTCATCGACATCAACCTGCTCGGCGTGGTTCGCGGTTGCCGGACCTTCACGCCGATGTTCAAGGCGCAGGGAAGCGGCCACATCCTCAACACGGCGTCCCTCGCCGGCCTCGTGCACCCGCCGGCCATGTCGTCGTACACGGCGGTCAAGGCGGGCGTCGTGGCGCTCAGCGAGACGCTGTCCTACGAGCTGCACCCGCACGGCATCGACGTGACCGCGCTGTGCCCCGGCTTCATCAAGACGCCGCTGGCCCAGTCGCTGGCCGGCAGCGACGCCGCGATGGATGCCATCGCTGCGCGCCTGATCAACAAGTCGCCGTACACGGCCGAACAGGTGGCCGCGGCGGTGCTCAAGGGCCTCGACAAGAAGTCGATGGTGATCCTCCCGGACCCGGCTGCCCGCAAGGCGGCCTGGACCAAGCGCTTCGCCCGCCCGTTGTACGACCGCGAGCAGCGCAAGTTCGGCGCCCGCATCAAGTCCATCACCGAAGGCCAGTCAGGAGCAGGGGCATGAGCAAGGGAACGATCGTCATCACGGGTGCCAGTTCGGGGCTCGGCGAGGAAATGGCCCGCCAGTTCGCCGATCTGGGCTACGACATGGGTCTGTGCGCGCGTCGTACGGAACGACTCGAGGCACTCGCTGCGGAAATCTCCGCGGTCCACCCGGACGCGCGCGTGGTCCTCAAGGCGCTGGACGTGAACGACGACGACGCGGTCTTCCGGGTCTTCGGTGAGTTTGCCGCGGAGTTCGGCACCGTCGACCGCGTCGTGATCAACGCCGGCCTCGGCAAGGGCGCGCCGCTGGGCACCGGGCGCTACCAGGCCAACCGCGAGACTGCGATGACCAACTTCGTCGCCGCACTCGCGCAGACCGAGGCGGCCATGGAGATCTTCCGCGCCCAGAAGAGCGGCCACCTCGTGATGATCTCGTCGATCTCCGCGATCCGCGGGATGCGCAAGACGATCACGACGTATGCCGCCACCAAGGCCGGCGTCGCGGCGCTGGCCGAGGGACTGCAGAACGAGAACGTCCCCGGCGTCGACGTGTCGATCATCTACCCCGGCTACATCCGCTCGGAGATGAACGCGAAGGTCGAGCAGAAGACGAAGTTCATGGTCGACACGAAGACCGGTGTGCGTGCCATGGTTGAGGCGATCGAGAAGCGCAAGGCGAAGGCGTACGTCCCCGCCTGGCCGTGGGTGCCGCTGGGCCATGCCATGAAGCACCTGCCCCTGTCCGTCGTGCGAAAGCTGGTGTGAACGAGCAGTGAGTGAAGAGAACGGTGGCGCCAACACAGCCAGTGCGGTCCGCGACGAGGACGCCTTCGACGTCGCTGCCGTGGCCGAGTGGCTGGGGCGCGACATCCACGAGGTGCGGCAGTTCTCCGGCGGTGCGTCGAACCTGACGTACCTGCTGAAGACCGACGACAAGGACCTGATCCTGCGCCGTCCGCCGGCCGGCACCAAGGCGAAGGGCGCTCACGACATGGGTCGTGAGTACCGGATCCAGTCGGCCCTCGCGCCCGTCTTCCCGTACGTCGCCCCGATGGTCGCCTTCTGCGAGGACGACGCGGTGATCGGGTCGGAGTTCTACGTCATGGAGCGCGTGGCCGGCCACATCCCGCGCAAGGAGCTGGGCCTCGACCTGACGCCCGAGCAGGTGCGTGCGCTGTGCACCAACGTGCTCGACCTGCTCGTCGAC
>JAKFEI010000017.1:0-1878 GCA_036675765.1 Nocardioides sp.
CCGGCGCAGCTCGAGGAACTGGTCCGGCTGGTCAACGACGCCGACACGGTGCTGCCGGGCTTCTTGGCGACGGGCGTTAGTTTCACTGACGTGTTCCGATCCCATGAGCCCCACCTGCGGGCGCTCCTGCAGTCCTACGAGCCCGGCCTGCGGTCGCTTCTCGCCAAGGTCAGGGGTGGCGAGCTGCGCATCCAGATCATTGGCGACAAGAGCCCACGCTGCAAGAAGTACGGCACCACGCGGCTCGACCCGGTGAAGACGGAGCGTCGGCCGCTCCAGAAGGACGCTCGCTGCGAAGCGTCGTTCGCGAACCTCGAGCGCGGTGCCGACAAGGCGCCCGGGCCCGTTCGGTGAACGTCGGGAAGAGCCTGCACCGGGCCGCCGGCCCACTCGTCGCGTTGGTGCTCACGGGCGCCGTACTCTCCGGGTGCGGAGCCGACGACCAGCAGGCGAAGGACCTCAAGGAGGCCCGCGCGAAGGTGCAGGAGCTGACGGCGGAGGACACCGCCGCTGACGAAGCCCTCGCCGCGGCCAAGACGTTGCTCGCCGAGATCACGACGTACTCCTGGAAGGAGGGCGACCACGAGTTCGCGTGGCTCGACAAGATTGCGGGCACCGAGCTGAAGGAGAAGCTCGCGCCCAACGTCCCGCTGCTCCAGGAGCAGATCGTCAAGGGCAAGGTCACCGCGGAGGGGCAGGTCGTCGACTCGGCAGCACGCGTGGTCGACGAGACACAGGTCGAGGTCCTGGCCTTCGTCGACCAGGCCATCACCGACGAGACCAACAAGGACATCAAGATCGAGGAGCAGCGGGTCAGCATGACCATGAAGCTGGTCGACGACCAGTGGCTGGTCGAGCGTCTCGAGCTTCTCAGCGGCACCAACAACGAGCCCGCGCAGTAGTGCGTCGGCCGTCCGACCCGATGCTCTAGATTGACGCGCGTGGCGCATGGTGACAGGGACAGGCTCGCCGGGCTGAGAACGGTGTTGCGGCGGGTTCTGCTCACCGTGATCGGTGTCCCGTTCGTGGTGGCGTTCGCGATGTCCGTGGTCGACTCCTACCGTCGGCGCGGAAAGCGGCCCAAGCCGTTCCCGACGAGGGAGCCGCACACGGTCGCTGTGGGCGACGGCCAGATCACGACGTACACCTTCGGTCGTGACCTGTACGACGACATGCTGGCCGCGATCGAAGGTGCCGAGCACCAGATCCTCTTCGAGACCTACATCTGGAAGGGCGACGCGACGGGGGAGCGGTTCAAGCGGGCGCTCATCGCCGCTGCCGACCGTGGCGTCGACGTCTATTGCATCTACGACGCGTTCGCGAACCTCGTGGTTTCCCCCGCTTTCAAGCGGTTCCCCACCAATGTGAAGGTGCTGAAGTACCCCGTCTACGCCGCGGGCTGGCGCTTCTTCGACCTCCGGCGCTACGGCCGCGACCACCGCAAGATTCTTGTCATCGACGACAACGTCGGCTTCATCGGCGGCTACAACATCGGCTCCAGCTACGAGACCGAGTGGCGCGACACCCACGTCCGGATCACCGGGCCGGCGGTGTGGGACCTCAAGCGGGCCTTCGCCGACTTCTGGAACCTCAACCGCCGTCGCCGCATTCGCACCTCCGAGCGGCCGCTGCTGCTGGAGACGGCCTCGACCTGGGAACCGCGGGTCCGGGTGCAGCGCAACGTCCCGCGCCTGTGGATGTTCCCGATCCGCGCGATGTACATCGAGGCGATCAATCGGGCCAGCCACAACGTGTGGATGACCCAGGCGTACTTCCTCCCCGACGAGGACTTCATCGATGCGGTCAAGGCAGCGGCACGCCGCGGCGTCGACGTACGCCTGCTCCTGCCGCTCAAGTCGAACCACATCGTTGCCGACT
>JAKFEI010000529.1:0-1876 GCA_036675765.1 Nocardioides sp.
TGCGCGCCTTGCCAGGTGCCTTCGCAGGGCGTTGCGAGGTACAACGCGCAGAATCTGGTTCGGCACGCCGAACCGCCTGCTGATCTCGCAGGGAGAGGCTACGGCGAGAGCGGGCCGGGCGCCTACGGATTAATGGGACCGCTCAGCCGACCTTGCCGTACTTGCGGTGGATCGTCTGCTTCGTGACCCCCAGGAGAGTCCCGATCTCCGCCCAGCTCAGACCGGCGTGGCGCGCCCGCCTCACGGCGACCTCCTCGCGGCGGGCGAGAACCCGTCGTGCCTCGGCGACAGCGGCCAGCTCGGGGACCACCTCGCCGCCATCGTCTGTGCCGACTGCTGTTCTCATGCCGTCAGCATATGCTGACGGTCAGGGTGTGACAACCGCAGTGGCCAGAACGGCAGCGGCATCGCCCTCGACGGGCTGGCGGTTCCAGAGGATCAGCAGCAGATCGGCCGCAGGCGCGGACAATTCAGCCACCGGCTCGCCTTCGCCGAGGTCGAGCGAGCGGTCGAGGTCAGTCGCCACGAAGCGCACCGTCCCTTGCAGGGGTGGGGTCCGGCCGAGCTTGATCTGGCGCGGGTAGAACAGCGTCGCGACCTCGTCGACGCCGTCCCACGCGAGTTCGGGGGAGATCGCCCACTCAGCCTCGCGTCCCTGGGAGGCCAGGGCGTCGTACAGGTGGATGGTGACTTCCTGGGTCTGGCGGCGACGCCAGAAGATGCTCCTCGGTTCGGGGCCGAAGGTCCAGACGGTGTCGTCGGGCGCGGTGGTCCGCAGTGCGTCCAGCAGGGTGCCGGCAGCGGCACGGTAGCCCGCGACGAGTGCCGCGCGACCGGTGCCGACGGCCACGGTGTCGCCGTCCGGAGTGCCGGCCGTGATCGCGTGCGCCGCCCAAGCGTGTACCCAGCGGGTGTGCTCACCGAGATCGGCCAGGGACCAGCCGGGGCAGGCCGGGACCGGTGCCGTCAGGTCGCCGCGTTCCAGTGCCTCGGCGAACCGATCGGTCGTCGTCTGCAGCAGGTCGATCCACTCCATGACTGAATCCTTGCACCAGACTCGCAACAGGATTGCGGGTTGCAGCGTTGGAGGTGTGTGGAAGCAGTGATGGAGTCGAGCGGGGCGGACCCGGCCGCGTTCACCGACGCCCCGGCGTTCGATGCCTGGGTCGCGGCGCGTGGACCTGCGTTGTTGCGACTCGCCTACGTGTTGACGGGCAACGCGGCCGATGCGGAGGACGTCGTCCAGGACGCCCTGTCGCGAGCCCTGCCGCGCTGGGACCGGATCGCCCGCGTCGAGAACCCCGACGCGTACGTCCGCCGGATGGTGGTCAACGCGCACACCTCGTGGTGGCGGAAGTTCCGGCGTCGCGAGTCGCCATCGGAGTTCGTCGGTGGCAGCGAGGTCGTCGCCGGGCCGGGTGAGGGTCCCGGGCACGACGAACGGGCGCGGATCTGGGCGGCTTGCCAGGCGCTTCCCGAGGCGCAGCGGACCGCCGTTGTGCTGCGCTTCTACGAACAACTCGAGTACGACGAGATCGCAGCGTTGACGGGGGTCCGCGAGGGCTCCGTCCGCTCGCGGGTGTCTCGCGGGATCGCCGTACTCCGGACCGAGCTGGGCAACCTGAACGACCAGGACAGGGGTGAGCGTGATGACTGACTTCGAGGAGCAGGTGGGCGCAACGCTCGCCGCCGTCGCCGAGGAGGCACCGGACGCGTCCGGGCTGGCCGCCGGCGCCCGCCGTCGTCATCGCGTACGACGCCAGCGGCGGATTGCCGTGGGGGGAGTCGCGGCTGCGCTCGTCGTGGCGGTGTCTGCTGTGGCGCTGGGGACCCGCGACAGCGGGAACCCGGACATCGCGGAGGACCCGACCGAGAC
>JAKFEI010000469.1:0-13248 GCA_036675765.1 Nocardioides sp.
AGGGCCGGCGCCGTCATCACAGCAGGTCTTCGTCGTTCAGCCAGTCCTTCGCGATGGTCGCGGCCGGCAGCTTCTCCTCGACACTGCGGGCGTTGAGCGCGATCAGGTCCTCCGGCGACATGGCGGCGCTGATCTTGTCGATGATCGCGGCGGCGTCATCGTCGACGTCGTCGCTCGCCACCGGGACGAACGCGGATGCCAGGAACAGGCCCTTCGAGTCCGTGAGCGTGACCAGGTCGTTCTTCTTGATCGACGGGTCGGCGGTGTAGATCAGGCCGATCTGGATGTCGCCGTCCTTGAGGGCCTTCACGGTGAGCGGGCCGCCGCTGTCCTCGATCGGCGCGAACTTCACGTCGACGCCGTACGTCTTCTTCAGGCCCTTCGGGCCGTTCGGGCGCGACTCCGCTTCGGAGTTGGCACCGAACACCAGCGGGTCGGTGACCTTCTTGAGGTCCTCGATCGTCGCGACGCCCCACTTGTCGGCGAACTCCTTCGTCACGACGTAGGAGTCCTGGTCGGTGGCGGGGGAGGCGTCGAGCAGGCGCAGCCCCTTCGGCAGTGCGTCGCCGAGGGCGGCGTACACCTCGTCGGGCTTGGTGGCCGTGGCCTTGGGGTCGAGGGCGAGGAGCAGCGGGCCGGTGTACTCGGGGAACAGGTCGATCGCGCCGCTCTCGATCTCGGGCAGGTAGACCTCGCGCTGGCCGATCTGGAACTGGCGGTCGACCTTGATGTCGTCGGCCTCGAGCGCCTGGGCGTAGATCTCCGCGACGATCTCGTTGGAGTAGTAGGCCTGCGAACCGATCACGATGGTCGAGCTGTCGCCGTCGTTGTCGGAGGCCAACGGGTCGGAGCCACCGCACGCGGTGAGCGTGAGGGCGCTGGCTGCGGCGAGGGCCACCAGATTGCGGGCCATGCGACGGGTCGTCAGGCGAAGGGGGGTCATGGTCAACCTTTCGAAGGCGCAGCCCCGGCGGGACTGCGGGTCGGGGAGCCGGGGGAGGGCGTGTGGCCCCGGCTGGCGCGCTGGAGGGCTCCGAGCGCGAGATCGAGGAGCAGGGCGAGGCCGGCGACGAGCAGCGCACCGGCCAGCATCTGCGGGTAGTCGCGGGTCTTGAGGCCGGCGAAGAGGTAGCGGCCCAGCCCGGTGTCGGAGATGTACGCCGCCAGCGTGGCCGTGGCCACGATCTGCAGTGTGGCGGCGCGGATCCCGCCGATGAGGACGTCGGCGCCGAGGGGGATCTCGACGCGGGTGACGATCTGCCACTCGCTCATCCCGATCGCCCGGGCGGCGTCGACCGCACCGTCGTCGGCGGACTCGATGCCGGCGTAGGCGCCGGCGAGCAACGACGGGAAGCCGAGCGCGACGAGGGCGAGCAGCGGTGCCTCGACGCCGATGCCGAGCCACAGCCCGAGCAGGGTGAGCAGGCCCAGCGTCGGGACGGCGCGGACGGCGCCGGCGACCGCCACGACGAGGAGTCGCCCGCGGCCGGTGTGCCCGATCAGGATGCCGAGCGGCATGGCCAGTACGGCGGCGATGCCGACCGCGGCGAAGGTGACCCACAGGTGCTGCAGGATCCGGGTGTCGATGCCGCCGGGGCCGCCCCAGTGGGCGCCGTCGAAGATCCAGTTGAGCGCGTCGCCGAAGAGGCTCATCCGGACGCACCTGCCTTCGTCCTCGTGGTGCTGCTGCGCTGCCAGGGGGTCATTGCCCGTCCGGCCGCGACGATCAGCAGGTCCAGCACGACCGCGAGCAGCATCGTGCCGATCACACCGGTCGCGACCTCTTCGCGGATGTTGCGCTGGAAGCCGTCGGTCAGCAGGCTGCCGAGGCTGGAGATGCCGACCAGGGCACCGATCGTGACGAGGCTGACCGTGCTGACCGTCACCACGCGGATGCCGGAGACGAGGACCGGGAGCGCGAGGGGCAGGTCCACCCGCCAGAAGATGCCCGTCGGCGAATAGCCCATCGCCTCCGCAGCCTCACGCACACGACTGTCGACCGAACGGAACGCGTCGGCCGCCGTACCCGCGAGCAGGGCGGTGCCGTAGATCGACAGCGCCACGATCAGGTTGGTCTCGCTGCGCAGCGGGACCGACAGGACGACCGGCACCACGATCAGCAGCGGGAGCGCGGGCACGGAGTAGAGCAGGCTGGCGGCGCCGAGGACGACCGTGCCGACGCGGGGCCAGCGCCAGGCGATCCGGCCGAGGGCGATCGCGACGATGACGCTGATGAGGACGGCGGGCACCGCGAGGCGCACGTGCTGGCCGAGGAGGTCCAGGACGAGGTCACGGTTGAGGTCGAGCCAGGTCATCTCCCGAGGACTCCCACGGGACGCCCGTCACCGTCGACGACGACCTGCTGGCCGCGGATGTCGACGGTCGTCAGGTTGCGTTCGGCGCGGTCGGTGCCGACGAAGTCGCGCACGAAGTCGTCGGCCGGCGCGGCGACGATCTCCTGCGGCGTGCCTACCTGCGCGATGATCCCGCCGGTCTTGAGGATCACGACCTCGTCGCCGACCCGGAACGCCTCGTCGATGTCGTGGGTGACCAGGACGATGGTCTTGCCGAGCTCGGCCTGCAGTTGGAGCAACTGGTCCTGGAGGTCGCGCCGCACGATCGGGTCGACCGCACCGAACGGCTCGTCCATCAGCAGGATGTTGGGCTCGGCCGCGAGCGCTCGCGCGACGGCGACGCGCTGCTGCTGGCCGCCGGACAACTGCCCGGGGTAGCGCTTCGCCAGCGAGTGGTCGAGGCCGACCGTCGTGAGCAGGCCCATGGCGGCCTCACGAGCCGCCTTCCTGGGCGTGCCGTTGAGGATCGGGACGGTCGCGACGTTGTCGATCACCCGACGATGGGGGAGCAGGCCACCGGCCTGCGGGACGTAACCGATCGACCGGCGCAGTGCGACCTTGTCGAGCTCGCGCACGTCACGGCCGTCGATCAGCACCGCGCCGACGGTCGCATCGACCATCCGGTTGACCATCCGCATCAGCGTGGTCTTGCCCGATCCCGAGGAACCGACCAGCGCCAGCGTCCGGTGCGAGGGAATCGTGCAGGAGAAGTCCGCCACCGCCACGGTGCCGTCCGGATAGGTCTTCCCGACATTCTGGAACTCGATCCCCATCCGTCCACCCTAGGGGGCGACACGGACAACCCGGTGGCACGAAGTGCGAGGGTTTCGCTGTCGAGGTGCGTCAGGCGGAGGCCATCTCCACGATCTTGTCGAACCGCGCGCCCATCGCTTCGGCCAGCGCGTGCGCGGCCTTCAACGGGCGGACCATCACCATGAAGTCGGTGATCAGGCCGTTGTCGTCGAGCACCAGGAAGTCGCAGCCGGTGATCTGGAGGCCGTCGACCTTCGCCTCGAAGACCAGTGCGTGGCCGGTGTCGTCGGCGAGTTCGCGGACGTAGTGGAAGTCCTCGAACACCTCGAACACGTTGGCCAGGATCGCCGCCGTGATCGCCTTGCCCTCGTACGGCTTGTGGGCGACCGGGCTGCGGAAGGTCACGTCGTCCGCGAGCGTTGCCTGCATCGCGGTGACGTCG
The DNA here is from genome assembly GCA_036675765.1 of Nocardioides sp. Taxonomy (GTDB): domain Bacteria; phylum Actinomycetota; class Actinomycetes; order Propionibacteriales; family Nocardioidaceae; genus Nocardioides. Next base: position 3,550 of record JAKFEI010000469.1, read on the forward strand.
CCGGCCTCCACCGCGGCGCGGAATGCGGCGCTCACAGCGCCGCCGCCAGCTCGGTGCCCTGCTTGATCGCACGCTTCGCGTCCACCTCGGCGGCGACGTCGGCCCCACCGATCAGGTGCACGGAGCCGGGGAAGTTCGTGGCCAGCAGGTCGTCGTACAGGCTCCGGACGGATTCCTGGCCGGTGCAGAGCACGATGTGGTCGACGTCGAGCACCTGCGACCTGCCGTCGACGGTGATGTGCAGGCCCTCGTCGGAGACGCGGTCGTAGGTCACGCCGCTGATCTGGTGGACGCCGAGGTCCTTGACGATCGCGCGGTGCACCCAGCCGGACGTCTTGCCGAGGCCCTTGCCCTGCGCGGTCTCCTTGCGCTGCAACAGCCAGACCTCGCGCTTCGGGGTGCGCGGCAGCTTGTCGGTCACACCACCGCGTACGACGGCGGGGTCCGCGACGCCCCAGTTGGCCTTCCACTCCTCCAGCGTCTCGGGTACGTGCGCCAGCAGCTCGGACACGTCGAAGCCGATGCCGCCCGCGCCCATCACGGCGACCTTGGCGCCGACGTCGACGCGGCCGGTGATCGCGTCCGGGTAGGAGACGACCTTCGGGTGGTCGATGCCGGGAACAGCCGGCGTACGCGGCGCGACGCCGGTCGCAACGACGACCTCGTCGAACCCGGTCAGCACCTCGGGTGTCGCACGGGTCGACAGCTTCACGTTGACGCCGAGGACCTCCATCCGGCGGCGGTAGTAGCGCAGCGTCTCGGCGAACTCCTCCTTGCCGGGGATCTGCATGGCGAGGCGGAACTGGCCGCCGAGCTCCTCGGACGCCTCGAACAGCGTCACGTCGTGGCCGCGCTCGGCGGCGCTGACGGCGGTCGCGAGACCGGCCGGTCCACCGCCGACCACGGCTACGCGCTTGGCCGAACGGGTCGGGCTCAGCACCAGCGTGGTCTCGTGGCAGGCGCGCGGGTTGACCAGGCAGGACGCGCGCTGGTTCTTGAAGGTGTGGTCCAGGCAGGCCTGGTTGCAGCCGATGCAGGTGTTGATCTCGTCGGCGCGACCAGCCCGGGCCTTCGACACGATGTCGGGGTCGGCCAGGAACGGCCGCGCCATCGAGATGAGGTCGATGCCCTGCTCCAGCAGGGATTCCGCGACCTCGGGGGTGTTGATCCGGTTGCTCGCGCAGACCGGGATGCCGACCTCCGCCTTGAGGCGCAGGGTGTTGTCCGCCCACGCGGCGCGCGGCACGCTCGTCACGATCGTGGGCACCCGCGCCTCGTGCCAGCCGATGCCCGTGTTGAACACGCTCGCGCCGGCCTCCTCGAGCTTGTGGGCCAGCTCCACGGTCTCGTCCCAGGTCTGCCCGTCGGGCACGAGGTCGAGGAGCGAGAGCCGGTACATCACGAAGAAGTCGGGCAGCTCCTGGCGGATCCGGCGCACGATCTCGACGGGGAAGCGCATCCGGTTCTCGGCGCTGCCGCCCCACTTGTCGGTACGACGGTTGGTGCGCGAAGCGATGAACTGGTTGATGAGGTAGCCCTCGGACCCCATCACCTCGATGCCGTCGTACCCCGCCTTCTGCGCGAGCTTCGCCGAGTCGACGAAGTCGTCGATCGTCTTCTCGACGGCGCGCGTGGACAGGGCGGACGCCTTGAACGGCGTGATGGGGGACTTCGTGGCGCTCGCGGAAACGCTGAACGGCGTGTAGCCGTAGCGGCCGGCGTGGAGCAGCTGGAGCGCAATCTTGCCGCCCTCTGCATGCACCGCCTCGGTCACCCGCTGGTGCCGGTGGGCGTTGAGGCGCGTGGTCATCTGCGAGCCGAAGGGCAGCAGCCAGCCGCGGACGTTGGGGGAGTACCCGCCCGTCACGATGAGGCCGACGCCGCCGCGGGCGCGCTCGGCGAAGTACGCCGACAGCTCGTCGATGTGCCACGGGCGGTCCTCGAGCCCGGTGTGCATCGAACCCATCACGGCACGCGACTGGAGGTCGAGGCCGCCGACGGTGGCGCGCGAGGTGAGGAGGGGGTAGCTGGTCATCGGTTCTCCTGCTGTTCAGTGACGGGTGCAGCGGTGTGGGCGTCGAGGTACTCGGTCAGCCAGCGGATCCAGAACTCCTCCATGAGGAGACCGCCACGCAGCACGAGGTAGATGTCGAGGTCGGTGCCGGACAGCGCGCCGGGGTCGGGGAAGTCGCGGTTCTGCATGAACTCGTAGAGCGAGAGCCGCTTGGTGTGCTCGTCGAGGTGGCGGCGCAGGTCGTCGAGCAGCGCCGAGCGGTCCCCGAGGGAAGCGCCGCGCATCTTGACTCCGAGCGAGTTGCGCACGGAGTCGGGCACGGTCGGCTCGGCGATCCAGCGGCGCAGTTCGGCGAGTCCGGCATCCGCGACGGCGTACACCTTCTTGGTGGGGCGATCGGCCTGCGGGATCGACTCGGCCGTGATCCAGCCGTCGGACTCCATCCGGCCCAGCACGCGGTAGATCTGCTGGTGCGTGGCGGTCCAGAAGAAGCCGATCGACGCGTCGAAGCGGCGGGTCAGGTCGGAGCCGGACGCGGCGCGCTCGCTGAGCGAGACGAGGATCGCGTGCTCGAGGGCCATGGCACCAGCGTGCATGATCCCGAGCCGCTATGCAACTAGTTGCAGGATGTGATCTGCAACAAGTTGCATAGCGTCTCGATATGCCCTCGCCTGGCGGCTCGGGCTACTCGACGACCTTGAGCGAGGCGATGAGCTCCTCGATCCGCCCGCGGATCTCGTCGCGGATCGGGCGCACGGCCTCGAGGCCCTGGCCCGCCGGGTCGTCGAGCTTCCAGTCCTCGTACCGCTTGCCCGGGAAGTACGGGCACTCGTCGCCGCAGCCCATCGTGATCACGACGTCGGACGCCTGCACCGACTCGGTGGTGAGCACCTTCGGCTGCTCGGCCGCGATGTCGATGCCGACCTCGCGCATCGCCTCGACGGCCATCGGGTTGATCTGGTCGGCGGGCTGCGAACCGGCCGAGAGTACGTCGATCCGGTCACCGGCGAGGGCCTGCAGGAAGCCTGCGGCCATCTGGGACCTGCCGGCGTTGTGGACGCAGACGAAGAGGACGGTGGGCTTGGTGCTGGTCATGTGGACATCTCCTCGGGGGCGGGTTCGGGGAAGAGCAGGCGGACGGCGCCGTACGCGACGAGCGCGCCGACGATCTGCATCACGATGAACTCCGCCACCGAGTCCGGGGCGATCCCGGAGAAGGTGTCGGAGAAGATCCGGCCGATCGTGACGGCCGGGTTGGCAAAGCTCGTGGACGAGGTGAACCAGTACGCCGCCGCGATGTAGCCGCCGACCGCGAAGGCCAGGGTCTCGGTGCGTCCGGTACGGATGCCGCCGAACACGACGAGCACCAGGCCGAACGTCGCCACCGCTTCCGCGAGCCAGAGGTGGCCGCCGGTGCGTTCGGTCGCGGCGATCGAGACGGCGTCGAGGTCGAACATCAGATTGGCGATGACGGCGCCCATGACGGCCCCGACGACCTGGGCGGCCGTCAGCACGACCGCCGTCATGGCCGTGATCCGGCCGAGGAACGCCTCGACCAGCGAGACCACCGGGTTGAACGCGGCCGAGACCGGCTGCAGGGTGAGGATCAGCGCGACCAGGACGGCGCCGGTGGCGAGGCTGTTCTGCAGCAGCTGCAGGCCGACGTCGTCGGGGGAGAGGCGGGTCGCCATGATCCCCGAGCCGACGACGGTGGCCACCAGGATTGCGGTGCCGATGAGTTCTGCCGCGGCTGCGCGGAGCAGGCTCACCGGACGCCGCGGCCGAGCAGGCCGGACAGGTCGGACAGGGCCGCGGCGTTGACCCGGTAGTAGACCCAGACCCCGCGCTTCTCGCGGTCGAGCAGGCCCACCTCGTGCAGCACCTTGAGGTGGTGGCTGATCGTCGGTTGCGACAGGTCGAAGGCGTCGTTGAGGTCGCAGACGCAGGCCTCGCCGTCGGCGTGCGCGCCGACCAGCGACAAGAGGCGGAGCCGGACCGGGTCGGCCAGGGCCTTGAGGAGCGGAGCGATCCGGTCGGCCTGGTCGGTGCTGATCGGCTCGCTCATCAGGGGCGAGCAGCAGGCCACGGTTTCCACCGGGGTGAGCTCGAGAGACTTCGACATGTGTCTATGTTGACAGACGTCGATGTCTAGCTGGGTAGCGAGAGGGTGAACAGTTCGGGCTCCGGAGCGCAGCAGCCACCGCCGCTCTCGGCCTCGTCGAAGGATCCCGATCCACCGCAGACGCCCGACTCGGGCAGCACGAGCTCGACCCGAGCGGCCGACTCGTGGTCGCCCGCGATCTCCGCGACGATGCTGCGCACCTGCTCGAATCCGGTCAGCGTCAGGAACGACGGCGCCCGGCCGTAGGACTTCATGCCGGCGAGGTAGAACCCCGCTTCCGGCTGGGCGAGCTCGGCCGCGCCGTGCGGGTAGACCGTGCCGCAGGAGTGGACGTTCGGGTCGATCAGCGGCGCCAGGGTCCGCGGCGACTGCAACACCGGGTCGAGGTCGAGTCGCACCTCGGAGAGGATCGCGAGGTCGGGCCGGAACCCGGTCACGACGACGACCTGGTCCACACCCTCGACCTCCTGTCCGTCGGCCGAGGTGAGCCGGAGTCGGCCGTCCGGGTCGGACGCGACCGCAGTCGTCCTGAACGTCGTACGACGGGAGACGAGGCCGGAGGACGCAACCTGCTCGGCGCGCTTGCCGAGTGCGCCGCGCTCCACCAGCTGGTCGTTGTCACCGCCGCCGAACCCGGCGTCGGAGCGCCGGACCAACCAGGAGACACGGGTGTCGGGGGCGGCCGCAGCGAGGCGGCCGAGGGCGACGAGGACGTTCTGCGCCGAGGCGCCGGTGCCGGCAACGGCGACGTGCTTGCCGGCGTAGCGAGCCGCGATGGCCGGGTCGCCGAGGTCGGGCATGCCGTAGGTGATCCGGTCGGCGTGCGCGCGCTCGCCCGGAGCGGCGTACCCGTCGGTCCCGAGCGGGTTGGGGGAGCCCCAGGTGCCGGACGCGTCGATGACCGACGACGCCACGAGGCTCGTCGGGCCGTCCGCGGTGTCGAGGTGGAGCACGAACGGCTCGGTGTCCCGGCCGGCGTCGACGACGAGGTCGCGGCCGCGGCGGGCCACTCCGGTGACCCGGTGCCCGAAGCGGACGTCGACGGTGCCGGTCGCGGAGAGTGCGGCCGCCAGGGGAGCGAGGTAGCCGGCGACCCACTCGGCCCCGGTCGGGAAGGCGCGCTCGTCCGGTGCGGGCCAGGTGGCGCCCAGCAGTTCGCGGGCGACGGGGTCGATGAGTTCGGACCACGGCGAGAACAGCCGGACGTGGCCCCATTCGCTCACCGCGCTGCCGGCGTCCGCCCCCTGCTCGAGTACGACGACCGGCAGGCCGCGTGCGTGGGCGTGCGCCGCTGCGGCGAGGCCGATCGGGCCGGCGCCGATGACGACGAGGGGGCCGACGAGGGGGTCGGACATGGTGATCTCCTGACATAGATGAACGTCGATGTCAGGACAGTACAGCAGATATAGACAAACGTCTATGTATTCACGACCCGGTCCGACCGCTCCCGTGTGACGTCGGCCCACGGGCTCCACAGGAACCACCGCGGCAGTGCCCTGACGAGCCGGGGCGGGCCCGCGACCTCGATCCGCCCGGCGTCCACCGCCTCGGCCCAGCTGCAGTAGCCCTGGAAGACGTCGGCGAGCGCCGGTGTGGCGGCGGTGACCTCGACGTCGACCTCGAAGCCCGGGTGCTGCAGGCAGACCGAGACCTCGGCGTGCTCCATGACCAGCCAGATCGACACCGGATCGGGTGCGGTGTGCCGGAACTCCACGACGGTCCGCCCGGGTGGGAGCCGGCCGTGGTCGACCCGTCGGTGCATCCACCACATCAGCGTCGTCGGCGAGACGTCGTGCGGTCGCAGTTCGTCGAAGAGCCACTCGATCGCCCACCGACCCAGGCTGTCGATCACCCGCTCGAGGTCCCGCCCGGCCGGCGTCAGGTGGTACTCGCTGCCGCGTCCCGTGGGGGAGGGCCACGTGTCCAGTACGCCTCGCTTCTCGAGGTGCCGCAGTCGCTGCACGAGCAGTGACCGCGAGATCCCCGGCATGGCGCGGGCGATGTCGTTGAACCGCGTGTTGCCGAGCACGAGCTCGCGGATGATCAGTGGCGTCCAGCGGTCGGCGACGACCTCGGCGGCCATGGACACGGGGCAGAAGTTGCCGTAGTCGGGCATGGGCTCATCGTGGTCCCGCGGGAGCCCGGGTGGAAGTCCTGAATTTGGACCACCCGGGTCACTTTTGTGGACTGGAGGGCGGGTCCGGATGGCCGGACATTGAGGGCATGACCATCACCGAACTCAAGAGCGACGCCACGAGCGTCGCCACGCCCCTCGCCCGCGCCGCCGCCCTCGGCCCCGAACTCGCTGCCCACGCCTCCCGCCACGACATCGACGGCACCTTCGTCTCCGAGGCGTACGACGCCCTGCGGGGCGCCGGACTGCTCCGGGCCGCCGTCCCCGTCGAGCTCGGTGGCGACGGCGCCACCATCGCTGAGCTGACCGCGATGCAGCGCGAGCTCGGCCATCACTGCGGCTCCACTGCCCTGGCCAGCTCCATGCACCAGCACGTCGTCGCGTTCACGGCCTGGCGCTACCGCCGCGGGCTGCCGGGCGCCGAGGCGACCCTGCGCCGGGTCGCCGAGGAGGGCATCCTCCTGGTGTCCACCGGCGGCGGCGACTTCACCCACCCGCAGGGCGAGGCCGTGAAGGTCGACGGCGGCTACCGCGTCACCGGCCGCAAGCGCTTCGCCAGCCAGTCCGGCCACGGCGACGTGCTCTCCACGATGTTCGGCTTCGACGACCCCGAGCAGGGCCGGCGCGTCCTCAACATGGCCGTCCCCGTCACCGCCGAGGGCGTCACCGTCGCCGACAACTGGAACACCCTCGGCATGCGGGGAACGGCGAGCAACGACGTCGACCTCGCCGACGTGTTCGTGCCCGACGAGAAGGTGCTCGCCAACCGCCCCTGGGGCGTCGTCGACCCGCCGCTCCAGGTGATCACGAGCGTTGCGTTCCCGATCGTCTCCGGTGCCTACCTCGGTGTGGCCGAAGCCGCCTACGAAGCCGCCGTCACGGCCGCGGCCCGGCGCAAGGACGACGTGCTCGTGCAGCGCCAGGTCGGCCTGATGCGCACGAAGCTGCAGGTGGCGAGCTGGGCCCTCGACGGTGCGCTGGCCCTGGTGGGCGACGACCCCGCGCCGTCGTACGACACCTTCCTGGCGGTGATGGCCGCCAAGGCCGAGATCGCCCGGGCCGGCATCGAGGTCTGCGACATCGCGATGGACGTCGCCGGCGGCGGTGCGTTCTTCAAGGGCTCGGTGATCGAGCGGAGCTACCGCGACATCCGGGCCGCGAAGTTCCACCCCCTCACGCCGGAGGACACCCTGGTGGCCGCCGGTCGCCACGCGGTGGGGTTGTAGGCGACCGGCGGCCGGCGCTCGGCGGGTGCTGATCAGCGCCCGCCGAGCACCCCGGCGTCGTACGCCTTGAGGACCGAGGCCTTGTCGGCGTCGGTCAGGTCGCCGTCCTTGACGGCCGTGTCGAGCCGTTCCGAGAGGTCGGTACGACGCTCGGCCCTGTGGGCGTCGCGCACGCTGTCCAGTGCGTCGGCCACCTTGCTCTCGTCGAGGCCGAGCTCGTCGGCGAGCGCCTTCGCCAGGGCGGCCTGTCGGTCTGCCCGCTCCTCGTCGGTGGGCGGCGTGCGCTTCTCGCCCGCGGCCGGCTTCAACTCCTCGCGGACCGCCTCGAGGGCGGCGGTGAGCTTGTCCTCGGTCACGCCGAGCGCCTTCGCCAGTGCGGCCGCGTCGACGTGTGCGCCGTGGCCGTGGCCGCCAGGACCTCCCGGGCCGGGGCGGCCGTCAGCGCTGACGGTGACGTCGGGGGCGCCCTCGTCCGCGGTGGCGGTCAGGGTGGCGGCGGTGACGCCGCCGGCAACGGCGCCGGCGGCCAGGAGGGCCGCGGCCCTCATCCGGTACGTGCTCATCAGGTGCTCCTCTCGTGGCCCGCCCTTGGTGGGGGCCTGGGATCACGGTCCGCCGCGGGCCAAGGTCTGCGCTGGTCTGGACCTGTCGGGAACCTGTGAATCCGGGAGCTGTTGATAAATGCGTTAGTGACAGCTAACGTATTGATCGTGACCGACCCGTTCAGTGCAGCCGCGGAGCCCAGCCGGCGCCGTCTGCTGCAGCTGCTCGCGGCCGGTCCGATGAGCGTCACCGAGCTCGCCGACCAGTTCCCGGTGACCCGTTCGGCGATCAGCCAGCACCTGCTGGTCCTCGCCGACGCGGGACTGGTTGCGGCCGAGAAGTCGGGCCGGCAGCGGATCTACCGCGTCGTCCCCGACGGTCTGCGCCGGCTCCAGGCCGAGATCGACCGGTTCTGGACCTCCGAGCTCGACCAACTGGTCGCCGACGCCCACGAACTCAACAACAACCGCAACCAGGAGTAGAGCCATGACCTTCTCGAAGACCGTCTCCCTGCCCGTCTCGCCCGACGAGGCGTTCGCGCTCGTCACCCAGCCCGAGCGGCTGCGCCGGTGGACCGCCGTCACCGCCCGCGTCGACCTGCGTGCCGGCGGCGAGTACCGCTGGACCGTGACGCCGGGCAACGTCGTGGCCGGAACCGTTCGCGAGGTCGAGCCCGGTCGACGCGTCGTGCTCGAGTGGGCGTGGGACGACATGCCGGGCGCCGAGGATGTCGACAGCACGGTGATCATCACGGTCGAGCCGACCGACGGCGGCTCGCTCGTCACGCTCACGCACGAGGGGCTGACTCCCGAGCAGGAGGTCGGCCACGAGGAGGGGTGGAACCACTTCCTCGGCCGCCTCGAGGTCGCCGCCGCGAAGGGAGATGCCGGCCCCGACGAATGGGCGTTCGCCCCCGAGCGGATGGACGAGGTCGTCGCAGCCGAGGCGAGCCTCGCCGTCCTCCAGGGAGTGCTTCGCCAGGTCGTCTCGACCGACCGCGAAAAGCCGACGCCGTGCGCCGACTTCACGGTCCACCAGCTGGCCGATCACCTGCTCGACACGCTGGTGTCGCTCGGCGCGATGGCCGGTGCCGAGCTGGTACGCGCCGAGGCGCCCACCCTCGAGGACGCGGTCTCGACCCTCGCGTCCGACGCCATCGAGGCGTGGCGCCGTCGGGGCCTCGACGGCATGGCGACGAGCCCGTTCGGCGAGGCGCCCGCGCCCGTGCTCGCCGGGATCGTCTCGATCGAACTGCTCCTGCACGCCTGGGACTTCGCCCAGGCGACCGGTGCGACGATCACCGTCAGCGACGCCGTCGTCGAGTACGTCGCCGGGTCGGCCGCCAAGGTCATCCCCGGGGCGCGCGGCCGGGCGTTCGCCGACGAGGTCGTCGCGGATGCGGGGTCCGACGCGTTGACCCGCCTGGCGGCGTACAGCGGACGGACGCCCCTCGCGGCCTGAACGTGCTGAGTCGTGTGGGTGAGAGTGACCCTGTGGTCACTCTCACCCACACGACTCGGGTGCGCTAATCTGGTGTCACCACCGAGCGACGTCGCAACTGATGCGCACCCGGTGATGAGCACCCGATCGGCGCACTCCCGCAGCAGCGCGAGCCCCGGTCACCGTCGAAGGAACCTCGCGGACGCTGTCCGCATCGGAA
>JAKFEI010000193.1:0-1871 GCA_036675765.1 Nocardioides sp.
TGCCAGCGCAGTGGGTGCGTGCTGGTAGAACCAACGGCATGCGTCGGATCTCGGTGACCCTCGGCTTCCTCCTGCTCGTGACCGGCGGGCTCACGGCCTGCAGCGGCCAGGAGGACGAGAAGGCAGGGCGATCGATGGCCGACGACCTGGCGTCGGCGCTGGCCGCGGCGGCCGCGCCGGACGGGGCCGCCGCCGGGAAGCCGCAGCCGGCCGCGTTCGACGGCGTCGACTTCGGTGACGTGGAAGCCGCCACGGTGGCGGAGGAGTACGCCGCGATCATCGACGACATGGACGGCATCGCCCCCACCATCGAGGTGCAGGAGTTCAGCGCCGACGACGGCAAGGGCACCGCGACGCTCGCGTGGTCCTGGCCCGAGAGCAAGGACGCGGCCTGGACCTACGAGACCGAGGTCGCGCTCGCCGAGGCGGACGACACGTGGCGCGTCACCTGGGCGCCGTCGGTCGTCGAGTCGACCCTGAAGCCGGGCGACATCCTGGACGCCGTCACCCAGCCGACGGACCGTGGCGACATCCTCGGCGCCGGCGACGAGGTCCTGGTGACCGAGCGCCCCGTCATCCGCCTCGGGATCGACCGCACCCGCGTGGAGGCAGGCCAGGCGCCGGCCTCCGCCAAGGCACTGGCCGAGCTCGTCGACATCGACGTGGCGCCGTACGTCAAGGCGGTGAGGAACGCCGGCCAGCGGGCCTTCGTCGAGGCGATCACCTACCGCGAGGGCGAGGTCCCGGGCGCCGTGCAGACCGGTGTGCGCACCATCGACGGTGCGCACCAGGTCAGCGACGAGGTCGCGCTCGCGCCCACCCGCAATTTCGCGGCACCCATCCTCGGCCGCGTCGGTCCAGTCACCGGCGAGATGGTCGAGAAGGACCCGGACAAGTACCGCACCGGCGACATCGCCGGCCTCTCCGGCCTGCAGGCCCGGTACGACGACCAGCTCCGCGGCAACCCCGGCCGGATCGTGTACGCCGTCCCCGAGGCCGCCGACGCGAAGAAGCGCACCCTCTACGACCGCGCCGCCACGGCAGGCCGACCGCTGTCGTTGACCCTCGACGCATCCACCCAGAAGATCGCGGAGAGTGTGCTGGCGGAGGTCGAGGGGGTCACCGCGCTGGTCGCGATCCGACCCAGCGATGGCGCGATCCTGGCGGCCGCTTCACCCGAACAGAACTACGCCGCGTACGGGCAGTTCGCGCCCGGCTCGACCTTCAAGATCGTCACCTCGCTGGCCCTGCTCCGAGCCGGCCTGACGCCGGAGTCGCCGGTGGAATGCGCCCCGACCACGACCGTCAACGGCAAGCGGTTCAAGAACTACTCCGACTACCCGTCGTCGGCGCTCGGCACCATCGCGCTGAGTGAGGCGATCGCGAACTCCTGCAACACCGCGCTGATCAACGCCCGCGCGAAGGTCGACGACGGCGACCTCGCCGCAGCCGCCGCCAGCCTCGGACTCGGCATCGACCACGACCTCGGCTTCCCGGCGTTCTTCGGTGAAGTGCCCGAGCCGGCCAGCGAGACCGAGGCGGCCGCCGACCTGATCGGCCAGGGCAAGGTGCTCGCCTCGCCCATGGCGATGGCCGCGGTGATCGCGAGCGTGCAGGCAGGAAGGACCGTCGTACCGCGACTGCTGGAGCAGGTCGACGTGAGCGTTCCCAAGGAGGCTGCGCCGCTGACCGCCGACGAAGCCGCGGCGCTGAAGAAGATGCTGCGCGGCGTGGTCACCGGCGGCAGTGGCCGCGGCCTCGCGGACGTGCCCGGCGCCCCGGTGATCGCCAAGACCGGGACGGCGGAGTACGCCGACGGCGGCACGATCAAGACCCACGCGTGGATGGTGGCCGCCCAGGGCGACCTCGCC
>JAKFEI010000383.1:0-13210 GCA_036675765.1 Nocardioides sp.
CTCCAGGTCGACAGCGTCAACGTCCTGCAGCGGGCGCACTTCATGCCGCTCTACTCCCGGATGGGGCCGTACGACGTCGACCTGCTCGCGCGCGCTGCCGCCGGCCGGCAGCGCCGGGTCGTGGAGTACTGGGCGCACGTCCAGGCCTTCATGCCCGTCGAGCTGTGGCCGGCCATGCGGCACCGGATGGACGCCCATCGCGCGAAGCGGGGCAAGTGGTCCTTCGTGGCCGAGGACGACGCGCTGGAGGCGGCTCTGATCGCCGAGATCGCGGACCGGGGTCCGAGCACGGCGCGCGAACTCGATGACGGCCTGCCGCGCACCAAGGATCACTGGGGCTGGAACTGGTCGCGCACCCGCCGGATGCTCGACTACCTCTTCACCGTGGGCGACCTCGCCATCGCCGGTCGCAACAGCCAGTTCGAGATCCGCTACGAACTGCCCGAGCGCGTGCTCCCGTCGTCCGCTCTCGACGCCCCGGCGCTCACCGAGGCCGAGGCGCACGTCGAACTGGTCCGCCGGGCGGCCCGGTCACACGGTGTCGGCTCGGCCCACTGCCTGGCCGACTACTACCGGATCAGGATCGGCGAGGCGCGGGTCGCGATCGAGTCGCTGGTCGACGCCGGCGAGCTGGAGCCCGTGCAGGTCGAGGGGTGGCGCCGTCCGGCGTACCTCCACCACGAGGCCCGGGTCCCACGCCGGGTCCGCGCACGTGCGCTGCTCAGCCCGTTCGATCCGGTGGTGTGGGAGCGGGACCGCGCCGAGGCGTTGTTCGACTTCTTCTACCGGATCGAGATCTACGTCCCCGCTGCCCAGCGGGTGCACGGCTACTACGTCCTGCCGTTCCTGTTGGGCGACGCGATCGTCGGTCGGGTCGACCTCAAGGCCGACCGGGCGCGGTCGCGTCTGCTGGTGCAGTCCGCGTGGTCCGAGCCCGGCGCGCCCGCCGACACCGCGGCCGAGCTCGCGGCCGAGCTCCGCCAACTCGCGGGCTGGCTGGGGCTGGCGACGGTCGAGGTCGCCCCCCGCGGCGATCTCGCGCCCAGCCTGGCTGCCGAGGTCAGCGCCCCCGGGTGATCGCTCAGATCCCGCCGAAGTGGATGAGTGCGAGGACCTGCAGCTCGCCGACCGCGAAGCCGAGCCCGCCGCCGACCACCACGACCAGCCACTCGTCGTCCTTGAAGACCGGGCGCAGCATGGCCTCGAGCTCCTCGTTGGTGAGCGACCCCAGCGTCTCCCTGAGGGTGTTCTCCACGTCCATCGCCTCGGCGGTGTAGGCGTGCAGCTGGCTCGCTGCTTCGGGGATCCGGGCCTGTGCCTTGGTGATCACCAGTCGCCGCAGGTCGTCGTACCGCTTCGAACCGATGGCGGCTGGCACGAGCGGCTCGATCGTGCCGAGCTCCGCTGCGATGGCTGCCTCGACCTCGTCGTGCACCATCGCGAACAGTCGGTCGGCGAGCGGTCCGTCCAGCAGGGCACCCAGGATCAGCTGGGGAGTGAAGATCCGCTGGGCGGCGAGGACGCCGTACTCCTGGACGAAGTGGTCGCGGTACGCGAACGCCATGCCGTACCAGGGGAAGATGCCGAAGTAGCGCTTGCGGACCTTGGGCTCGAAGATCATCTGGAGCGCGATCCAGTCCGACACCAGACCGATGGCCAGGCCGAAGAGGGGGATCGCCAGGTGGCTCTCGGTGAACGCGAAGACCACGGCCTGGAGGCAGCCGACGATCAGGCCGAAGACCAGCCCGAAGGTCTTCATGAACTCCATGATCGGTCGCATCGGGCCGCGCACCAGGTCGTTGAGGAGCGCCTTGTCCTTGATCAGCTCCGACGACACGATGAAGCCGAGGTCGAACAGCTCGGTGATGTTGCGCTTGGCGTGGTCGAGCATCCCGCCGACCAGGTGAGGAGCGCGGGCGCGGGCCCGCGCGATCACGAGGGCCTTCGCAGGACCGGGCAGCTGATCCCAGCGGGACCCGATGACGTCACGGGCCAGCTCGTCGATGGCCTCGAGCATGATCGTGTCGAGCTCGTGGGCGATCCGTTGCTGGTCCAGCCGGTCGACCAGGTCCTTGGGATCGATGACGTTGTTGAGGATGATCTCGGCGGCCTGGCTGCCGAACTTCGCGGCCCGGCGCGGGAGCTGTCCCTGCCAGCCGATCGGTCCGATGCCCTTGAACTCGATCGGCTTGAAGACCATCTCGATGGCCAGCACCTTGGTGATCCAGCCGATGAAGCCGGCGACCACGGGCATCAGCGCCAGGATCAGCCAGTTGTCCAGGAAGAACTGCCAGGCCTCGGCGGGGGTGTTCATGCGTCACCGACCGGTCGGGTGGCTTCCCAGAGCTCACGTCCCCGCTCGCTGAGCACGAGGGTGCGACGCACGACCTTTGCCGGCAGCTTGCCCATCTCGCCCGCCTTCAAGGCGTCGCGTACGGCCCGGTCAGCCAGCAGCAGCTCGTAGTTGAGGCCCTGGTCGGGGTCCTCCGGTCCGATCTCCACCAGGCCGAGGGAGCGCAGCCGGGTGACGTAGTTCGTCGTCAGGCTGGGGATCGTCACCGCCGCGGTGCGGCCGATCAGCGACGCGTTCTCCAGCACGGGCTCGCCATTGCTGCGCTGCAGCACGTGGACCAGCGGGGCCGACCGCCCGGCGGCGAGGGCCTCGACGATCCTGGCCTCGTCCGGCAACAGCTGGGTCAGCAGGCTGCGGAAGTAGTCCTGGTGCCCGGTGTCGGTGTCGGTCTGCAGGGAGCGTGACAGGAGGGCGGCCATCAGGGCTCGGGGATCGGTCTCGGCACCAGGATGCTCCAGCACTCGGGGCGTCGGCAGCGCGCCGGCCGCGTCCAGTCGGGAGGCGAGGATCCGCAGGGCGGTGTGCTCGATCGTGGCGAGCCCGGCGTCGTAGGCCTCGAGAATCCGGGCTGGCAACTCGCCCCCGGGAAGGCTGCGAGCCACTCCGGCCACACGGTTGAGGATTCCCATGTCCGTGGTCAGTCGCGCAGAAGTCGACTGGCGATGGCGTACTGGTGCACCTCGGTCGGGCCGTCGTACAACCGGAACGCCCGGACGTCGCGGAAGAACCCGGCGACGGGCGTCTCGTCGCTGATGCCCATGCCGCCCAGGACCTGGACGCATCGGTCAGCGACCTTGAACAGCTCCTCGGACACCATGGCCTTGGTCATCGAGCTCTCGTGCCTGCCCTGGTGGCCCTGGTCGAGGACCCAACATGCCCACCAGATCATCATCCGGCACTGCTGGATGGCGATCTCGTTGTCGGCGAGCTTGAAGCCGACGCCCTGGTGCTGTCCGATCGGCTTGCCGAAGGCGGTCCGGGTCTTCGCGTGGTCGACCGCGATCGACTGTGCACGGACGGCGCCGCCGAGCCAGCGCATGCAATGGGTGAGTCGCGCCGGCGCGAGCCGGAGCTGGGCGTAGCGGAAGGCCTCGCCCTCCTCGCCGAGGAGCGCGGTCGCCGGCAGGCGCAGGTCGTCGAAGCGGACCACGCAGTGCCCCTCGACGTAGTTGCGGTCCATCGTGTCCATGGTCCGTTCGATGACGATCCCGGGCGCGTCACCCTGACAGAGGAACAACGTCGCGCCGACGCCCTCGAGGTCGGCCATGATGATCCAGGTCTGCGCGCCGTTCGCGCCGGTGATGAGCCACTTGCGGCCGTTGACCACGTAGTCGTCGCCATCACGTACGGCGGTGGTCGCCAGCTGCCGCGGATCGGACCCGGCGCCATCGGGCTCGGTCATGGCGAACACCGAGCGCTGCCTGCCCTCGACCACCGGGCGCAGGAACTGCATGGCCTGCTCCGCGTTGGCGATCTTGTCGAGCAGGAACATGTTGCCCTCGTCCGGAGCCGCGCAGTTGAGCGCGACCGGGCCCAGGAACGACCAGCCGGCGGCCTCGAAAAGGATCGCCTGCTCAACGTGGGTCGGAGCGGCGCGGCCGTCGCGGGGAGCCTGGAAGGTGAGCAGGCCGGCCTCCCGGGCGAGGGCGACGAGCTCGTTGCGCAGGCTCTCGGTCGGGCCGTGCGGAGTCACCCGCGGATCCTTCTCGAACGGCACCACCTTCTCGGTGACGAACGCAAGCACCTCGTCACGTCGTGCGGCCAGGTCAGCGGGGATCTCGAAGTCGATCATGGTTGCCCTCTCATCGGCATGCCATCGGCATGGTTCAGCTCTGCTGGATCAGCTCATGTGCGCGCTCGAAGAGACGCAGGGTGGTCAGGTGCAGCCGGTCGCCGATCTCCTTGGGCGCCAGGCCGGCCAGCGCCCGGGCGTGGCTGCCCTCGAGGATGATGCCGAGCTTGAAGCAGGCGAGGACGACGTACCAGTCGATGGCCGCGAGGTCGCGGCTGCTGCGCTCGGCGTAGCGCTGGACCAGCTCCTCGCTGGACGCGAGGCCGCCGGCGCGGGTGAGCGGCCCGGCGAACTCGTCCGGTGCTCCGGGCAGCTGCCACGTCGCCAGCAGCCAGCCCAGGTCGAGGAGCGGGTCCCCGATGGTGCACATCTCCCAGTCGACGACCGCGACGAGGTCAGGACCGGTTCGGGAGAACATCACGTTGGCCGCGTGGAAGTCGCCGTGCAGGATGCCCGGCGTCCAGTCGGTCGGTCGGTGGGCATCCAGCCAGGCGGCCAACTCGTCGACCGGTCCGATGTCAGGCCCCGGGTATTCCGCGAAGGCGTCGTACGACGCGAGCTCGGCCAGCCACCGCGGCACCTGTCGTTCCAGGAAGCCCTCCGGCTTGCCGAAGTCGCCGAGCCCGGCCGCGACGTGGTCGACCTCGGCCAGCGTGGCCAGCGCGTCGACCAGCCTCAGTCCCATCTCGTGGCGCATCGCGGCATCTGCCTGGTGCAGGGCAGGGAGCGCGATGCTCGCGTTGAAGCCGTCGATCGGCTCCATCAGGTAGAAGACTGCTCCGTCGAGCACCGACTCGTCCTCGCACGCGGCGATCAGCGCCGGGTGCCGGACGGCGGTGCCGCCCAGGCTGCCGAGCACCCGGCACTCGCGGCGGATCACGTCGTTGCTGCGCGGGCGCAGGTGCTCGGGCCCGCGCCGCAGCACGTACGGTCGACCGGCACGCTCGAACCGCACCATGACGTTCTGGGTGCCGCCCGAGATGGGTTCGACGGACTCGAGCGGGCCGTGTCCGAGGCCTTGGCCATCCATCCAGCGCTCGATGGGGGCGAGGTCGAGGATCACTCCTTGGACCGCACGCGTCGTACGCCCTCGCGGGCCATCGTGATGGGCGAGGTCACCACGTTGACGGCCTCGAGGGTCTTGCCCAGAGTGACGATCAGGTCGTCGAGCTGGGCTGCTGTGCCGTCGATGGTCTCGGCTGCGTGGGAGAACCGGTCCAGTGACTGACCGAAGCGGTCCAGGGTCGTGTTGAAGTCGGCGAGGACCCCGGTGAAGGTCTCCAGGAGGGGACCCATCTCGGCCGCGACGGCATCGACGCGGGAGAGCGTCAGGTCGACGTCGAGCACAGTCCTGACCCGGTTGCGGAAGGTGCGTTTCGTGGTGCTGTCCGGCCCGTTCATCAGACCATCGGTCGTCCGAGTCGGTGCCGGAGCCTGAGGTCCCACATCATCGCGTTGGTGGGGTGCATCCGGATCACGTGCGGCATCGGTCGGGAGACTGCGCCGAAGGCACGCATCATTCGCGCGTGGCGACGCTCGTCCTTGTCGCTCCACGCAAGGCCCAGCTCGTCGCGGATCTGCTCGGGAAGGAACCCGGTGTTCATCCACTGGAAGACCGGGCCGATGCGGTCCAGGGGAGCAGGGAGGAGTTCCACGCGCAGCAGGCTGCGCAGGTAGTCGCCCACCCGGTCGTCGATGTGGGCCCGCTCGAGGCCCTCCTCCCAGTAGGCCCGGAAGTCCTCGGGAGTGCGATGCCACATGTCCGCCGGCACCTGGAGCGTGGTGCCCAACCGGGCATTCGCCCGGAGCAGGACCACCTCCTCCTCGCGCGTCAGGGGGCCGTGCATCCGCGTCATCGAGTCGACGATGCCGTAGTGGATGCAGCTGGCCACCCAGAGCTGCAGGTCGCGGTTGAACGCGTTGTACTTGACCGGACTGTCCGGGGTCGACCGGACCTGACGGTGCTGGGTGTTGATGGCTTGCCGATAGGCGAGGCGCAACTCGTGGTTGCCCAGGAGGGCGACACCGATGTAGCCGATCGTGGTCCGGAACCGCTTGAACGGGTGTCGGGTGGCCTGGCCGCTCGCGACCCGGCTCTCCACGACGCCGTACCCGACCTCGGGCCACGCCAGCTGCAGCGCGACGTTGGCCGGGCCGGCGAGGAAGACAACGCCTCCGTCCAGCTTGCGGCGGAACAGCGCCATCTCCTCGGCCCGCAGGGCCTTCTGGTCGGCGCGGATGAAGGCCGCAGCCTCCTCGCCCGACTCGGGGTCGAGGACGGGATCGTGGGATCGGATCGGTTCGGCGCCCATGAGTGGGACCTCCTGGTCGGGGGATGTGGCCAGCGATGGCCACGACGGCGTCAGCTGTAGAGGGCGTCGATCTCGGGTGCGTACTTCTTCGCGATGGGGGTGCGCTTGAGCTTCATCGTCGGGGTGAGCTCGTCGCCGCCTGGCTCCCAGGACGAAGGGAGGAGGGCGAACTTCTTGATCTGCTCGACCCGCGACAGCTTCTCGTTGGCCTGGTCGACGCCGGCCTGGATGAGCGCTCGAACGGTGTCGTCCTGCGCGAGGACGGCGGGGGAGGCGTCGGCCAGGCCGACCTTGGCGCCGTACGCCGCGCAGGCGTCCGGGTCCAGGGTGAGCAGCGCCGTGACATAGGGCCGGTCGTCCCCGATCGCGACGACGCTCATCACCAGCGGGCAGGCCACCTTGACGGCGCCCTCGATGTTCTGCGGCGACATGTTCTTGCCGGCCGCGTTGATGATCAGTTCCTTCTTGCGGTCGACGATCCGGACGTATCCCTCGTCGTCGATCGTCGCGATGTCGCCGGTGTGCATCCAGCCGTCGGTGTCGATGGCCTCGGCTGTCTTCACCGGATCGTTGCGGTAGCCCTTCATCAGCAGCGGGCCGCGGACGAGCAGCTCGCCGTCGGCGGCGAGCATGATCTCCGAACCACCGGGGACGACCTTGCCGACCGTGCCGATACGGATGCCGTCCGGCGGGTTCATGGTGACGACCGCGGAGGTCTCCGACATCCCCCAGACCTCGAGCACCGGGACGCCGAGCGCCAGCATGAAGGCGAGCGCGTCCGGAGCGATGGCCGATGCGCCGGTGGCGGCGACCCGGACCTTGTCCAGGCCCATCCGTTCCCGCAGCTTGCTCAGGACCAGCCGCTCGGCGAGCGCGTGCTGCAGCGCGAGGGTGATCGGCACCGACTTCCCGTCGGACTTCAGCCACGCCACCTTGGTGCCGGTGGCGATCGCCCAATGTGCGATCTTGCGCTTCTTCTCGTCGGGCTCCGCGGCCAGGGCAGCCTCGATGCCCGCCTTGACCTTGTACCAGACCGCGGGCACGGCACCGAAGAACGTCGGTCGGACGTTCGGCAACGTGGCGACGAGCTGTTTCGGGTCGTCGACGGTGGTGATCTGGATGCCGTAGCGCAAGTTGTTGTAGTGCGCTCCCCAGCGGTTCGCGATGTG
Organism: Nocardioides sp.; assembly: GCA_036675765.1. Classification (GTDB taxonomy): domain Bacteria; phylum Actinomycetota; class Actinomycetes; order Propionibacteriales; family Nocardioidaceae; genus Nocardioides. The sequence continues at coordinate 7,627 of JAKFEI010000383.1, forward strand.
CGCGTCGGGGAGGTAGGACACCAGCTTGTCGTCGTGCGTCAGCGGGAACCAGCCCTCGAGGGCGTCCATCTCGGCCATCAGGTTGGCGTGGGTGAGTTCCACACCCTTCGGTGGCCCGGTCGTGCCCGAGGTGTAGATGAGGGTGAGCACGTCCGAGGCCTCGACGGCTTGCCACCCGGCGTCGAAGTCGTACGACGGGTCGCCCGCGGCTTCGAGCTCCGCGAGGGTCATGGCGCCCTCCGCGGTCCCGTCGATGCAGACGAAGTGCTCGACCTGCCCGTCGCTGTTGGCGAGCTTCAGCTTCTCCAGGAACTGCAGCTCGGTGACGACGACCTTGTTGGCGGCGTTGGAGAACAGATGGGCGATCTGGTCGGTCGCCAAGGTGTTGTAGATCGAGAACGGAGTGGCACCGATGTGCAGGGCCCCCGTGTCGACCACGTGGAACTCCGGGCGGTTGGTCAGCATCAGGGCGACGGTGTCACCGCGGGTCACGCCCAGGGCTGCGAGCCCGGCCGCGACGTTGCGCACGCGGTCGGCGTACTCGCGCCAGGTCAGGGTGACGCTGTCGTCGGGAGTGCGGAGGGCGACGGCGTCGGGGCGAGCCGAGGCCGTCTGCTGGAAGGCAGCGCAGAGCGTGCGGTTGTTGGTGGCCACATCCGGCAAACTACTCGCGTTCGGCCATTCTGACAACGTTGGTTGTCCGAATTGAGGGCCGCGACGTCCGTCACACCGGGAAGAAGGGAAGATGGCTCCATGACACGAGCCCGCCCGTTCGACATTCGCGACCACATCGCCGGGCCGGCGGGCTTCCTCGGGTCCGCCGCGAACGTGATCATGCAGCTCGGCTGGCGCGAGGTGGGGTACGGCGTCGTCGAGAGCAAGGTCGACAGCGGCAATGTGATGCTGCACCCGTGGAAGCGGCTGCGGACCACGATCAGCTACCTGGTCGTCGCGCTGTTCGGCACCGAGGCCGACCGGACGGCGTACCGCGAAGCCGTCAACCGCTCACACGTGCCCGTGCGGTCCGGACCGGACAGCCCGGTGAAGTACAACGCCTTCGACCCGGCCCTGCAGTTGTGGGTCGCGGCATGCCTCTACATCGGCTTCCGCGACATGAGGCTGGCCTTCCTGGGGCCGATGACCGAGGCCGATGCGGACGCGCTCTACGTCTACTGCAGTCGGCTCGGCACCTCGCTCCAGGTACCCCTCGACATGTGGCCCGCTGACCGGGAGGCGTTCGAGGTGTACTGGGCCGAGGGGCTCGAGCGGGTGAGGTACGACGAACCGGTGCGCCAGCACCTGCTGGCCATCGTGGACCTGCGGATGATCCCCCGCTGGATGCGCGTCGGCAACCGGGCGATGAACCGGTTCGCGACGGTGGGCTTCCTCCCCCCGGAGTTCCGCGAGGCGATGGGGTTGACCTGGACCAGCACCGATCAGCGCCGCTTCGACAGGTTCGTGACGATCGTGCGCTTCGGGTCACGGCTGCTCCCGCGCTGGGTGCGGATGTTGCCGATCCAGCTCCAGCTCGCCGAGGTCCGGCTGCGGATGCGCCGGGGTTGGCCGCTGACCTGACCGATTGCGGTCAGGAGTGCGCCGGGCCGGGAGCCGGAGGCTGCTCGGTCAGCTGCTGGACCGACGACGCCAGCAGGTGCCCCACCGTGTCGCAGAGGTCGGAGTGGGTCATCTCCACCTCGCCGCTCAGGACGCCCTGCGTCACCTCGAGCGCTCCGCCGACGGCATACAGCAGGGTGACCCGACCACGTGGCGAGTCCGCGACCTGCCCGAGCGCCGGGCCGAGGAAGGCCCGCATCGCGTCGGCGTAGGAGGTCACGATGGTGCGCCGTGCCTTCGTCAGGCCCTCGGTGTTTGCGGTGATGATCATCGCGGCCCGGGCCTTGCGCGGATCCTGCTGGAACACGGAGTAGGCGCCCTCGAAGGCGGTGCGACAGGCGTCGAAGAGGTCGGCCGGCGCGCGGCCGCGCACTGCTGCTGCTCCCTGGCGGGCGACCTCGTCGGCAATCCCGGTGAACAGGACCAACTGCAGCTCGTCCAGGCTCGAGAAGCTCTCGTAGAAGTAGCGCTGCGTCAGCCGCGCCTGCGCGCACACCGCGCGTACGCCGATGTCCCCGTCGTCGCCCCCGAGCAGGTCGAGGGCGGCCTCGAGGAGGGCCGCCCGGCGACGGCTCCGTCGCTCGTCGGCGGTGACCCCGCGATACGAACGACTCACCGACACGCGGGCGAGCCTAGAGGATGACCTCCGGCACGGCTCGTCAGTAGGACTTGGGCAGGCCGAGCATCGACGTACCGATGTGGGCGAGCACCAGCTGCTCGGCCACCGGGATGTTCTTCCCGATCCGGGCATCGCGCAGCCAGCGCTCCACCGGGAACTCCTTGGAGTACGCCATGCCACCCAGCGTCTGGAACGCCTGGTCTGCGGCCTCCCAGGCCACCTGTGCTCCGGTCAGCTTGGCCACGTTGGCCTCGTTGCCGCACGGCAGGCCCTGGTCGAAGAGCCAGGCCGCCTTGTAGGCCATCAGTCGGCCGAGCTCGGTCTTCGCCTTGATCTGGGCCAGCGGGAACTGGATGCCCTGGTTGGCGCCGATGGGACGACCGAAGACCACGCGCTCGCTCGCGTACTTCGCGGCGTACGCCAGCGCGGCGTCAGCAGCTCCCACGCCGCCTGCCGCTGCCAGGATCCGTTCCGGGTTGAGCACGTCCCACAGCACGGCGAACCCGGCGTCGACCTCGCCGATCACGTTGCGGGCGGGCACCCGCACGTCGTCGAAGTACACCTGGCTGGAGAACAGGATGTTGCTCCCCATCTTGGGAATCGGGTTGTACGTGAGCGTTCCGGCAGCGAGCGCCTCCTTCACGTCGATGAGGAAGAGCGTGAACCCGTTGGCCCGCGGCTTCGCATCCGCTGCCGGAATCGTCCGCGTCACCGCGACCATCCAGTCGGCGTTCTCGACGTTGGAGATCCAGACCTTCTGGCCCTTGATCAGGAAGTCGTCGCCGTCACGACGTGCGGACGTGGTGATCTCGAGGGCGTTGCTGCCGGCGTCGGGCTCGGTGAGCGCGAAGCAGAACTGCACGTCACCCGAAGCGATGCCGGGCAGGATCTCGGCCTTCTGCTCGTCGGTCCCATGGCGCACGAGCGTGGTCGCGCCGAAGCCGGGGGTCGTCACGTAGAAGAAGGTGCCGGCGCCGCCGCCGGAGGCGCACAGGGCCTCGTTGGCGATGGCCACCTCCAGCAGGCCCTGCCCGCCGCCGCCGTACTCCTCGGGGATGTTGAGGCCGAACCAGCCGCCCTTGCCGAGGTCGTTGAAGACCTCGATCGGGAAGCGGTGCGCCTCCTCGCACTCGGACCAGTAGGCGTGGTCGTAGCGAGCGGCCACGGCGCGCACGCCGTCCTGTACGGCGAGCGCGGTCTCGGGCAGGTTGAAGTCCATCGTGTTCCTCGGGATCGGTGGGTCGGCGGGCAGGCGGGGGAGACGCAGAGGTCAGAGGCCGAGCGAACGGCCGATGATCTCCTTCTGGATCTCGGTCGTGCCGCCGTAGATCGTCGAGATCCGGCTGTCGAGGTAGGCGCGGGCGATCGGGTACTCCAGCATGTAGCCGTAGCCGCCGTGGAGCTGGACTCCTTGGTTGACCAGCTTGTTCTGGAGCTCGGTCGCCCAGTACTTTGCCTGCGATGCCTCGACGGCGTCGAGCTTGCCGGCGACGTGCTTGCGGACGCAGTCATCCACGAAGACCCGGGTGATCTTGGCCTCCGTCGCCATCTCCGCGATGAGGAAGCGGTTGTGCTGGAACTTGCCGATCGGCTTGCCGAAGGCCTCGCGGGTCTTCGCGTAGTCGAGGCACATCTCGACGATGCTCTCGCACGCCGCGGCCGCCTGGGCGGCGATGATCAGGCGCTCCTGGGGCAGGTTCATCATGAGCGAGATGAAGCCGCTGCCCTCCGCGCCGAGGAGGTTCTCCTTGGGCACGCGCACGTCGGTGAAGCTCAGCTCGGCGGTGTCCTGGGCATGCAGGCCGATCTTGTCGAGGTTGCGGCCGCGCTCGAAGCCCTCCATGCCGCGCTCGACGACGAGCAGGCTGATGCCCTGGTGGCCCGCCTCCGGGTTGGTGCGCGCCACGACGATCACGAGGTCGGCGTTGATGCCGTTGCTGATGAAGGTCTTCGACCCGTTGAGCAGGTAGTGGTCGCCCTGGTCGACCGCGGTCGTGCGGATGCCCTGCAGGTCGGACCCCGCTCCCGGCTCGGTCATGGCGATGGCCGTGATCGTCTCGCCGGTGACGCAGCCGGGGAGCCAGCGCTGCTTCTGCTCTTCGTTCCCGAGCGAGATCAGGTAGGGAACGATGATGTCGGTGTGCACGGAGAAGCCCGGGCCGTTTGCTCCGGCCCGGGTCTGCTCCTCGGAGAGCACCACGTTGAACCGGAAGTCGTCGATCCCGGGGCCGCCGTACTGCTCGGGGACGTCGAAGCAGAGCAGGCCGGCCGCGCCCGCCTTGAGCCACAGGTCGCGCGGCACGATGCCGTCGCGCTCCCATGCCTCGCTGTGGGGCACGACCTCCTTGGCGAAGAAGGTCCGCACGGAGTCACGGAAGTCCTCGTGCTCGGGAAGGAAGAGCTCGCGCATGGAAGGTGCTCCTGACGAAGAGTGGAGTGGTGACGATGACAGTGCGACGATCAATCTACTGTTACAGTATCACTGTCACAATACTGGCGACGAGATCGGGGAAGCATCGTGGTGAACGACACCTCGTCCGCCCAGATCGCTCGGCTGACCGTCGACGAGCTGGCGACAGCGGCCGGCATGACGGTCCGCACGGTGCGCTACTACGCCGGCCTCGGACTCGTCCCGCCTCCCGAGCGCCGCGGGCGTCAGGCCTACTACGCCGACGTCCACGTGGCTCGCCTCAAACTGGTCCGTGCGCTGCAGGACCACGGGCTGAGCCTCACTGCGATCGAGGACTACCTCGCGCGGATTCCCGCGGACGGCGACGCCGACGAGGTCGCCGTACGCGCGCTGGCGCTGACCACCTGGTCGCCGCAACCTCCCGAGGTCGTCAGTCGCGCCGAGCTCGAGCGCCGGGCTGGCCGCAAGCTCGACGGGCCGACACTCGAGGTGCTGATGGCCGTCGGTCTCGTGGAGCCTGCCGATGACCAGTTCGAGCTGCAGCCCGGGTTCGACGCCTTCGTGAAGCTGCTGTCCCTCGACATCGACCTCGAAGGGATCACCGCGGCAGGCCTCGCGGTCAGGCGCCACACCGAGGCGCTCGCCGAGGAGCTGACCGAGATCTTCGCGCAGCGGGTGGTCGGCCCGTACCGGGCGCAGGCGCACCACACACCCGAAGAAGCGGCGACCTTCCAGTCCACGATCGTCCAGCTGCGGCAACTCACCCTCGAGGCCGTCGTCAGTGGCTTCCAGCGCGCGGCCAACCAGGTGATCAACCGGTCCCTTCGGCCCGACCGACTGCGATGAGGGGGAGTCCCTGATGGCCTGCTGCGTCATCGCTGTGTTCGTCATCGGTGTGGTCCGTGGTTGCTGGTTCCGTCTGCCGGGTGTCCCGGCCCCGG
>JAKFEI010000101.1:0-1861 GCA_036675765.1 Nocardioides sp.
CGGGGTCGAAGTGCGGCCCGAACGAGAAACCGTGCCTGCTCAGGCGCCCGCGCTCGCGCTCGACGAACCTGACCGAACCCCTGCGGATCTCCACGTTCACATGTCAGATTGTGCCGGTGCCCGCCGCCGACCTCGCAGCGCGGCTCCCTGCGGGCTTCCGGTTCGGCACGGTGAGCGCTGCGGCCCAGATCGAGGGCGCCGCCGCGATCGATGGCCGCGGGCCCAGCATCCTCGACACCTTCGCCGCCGAACCCGGTCGTGTCCTCGACGGATCCACGCCCGTGATCGCCTGCGACCACTACCACCGCTTCCGCGAGGACGTGGAGCTCCTGGGGCGGCTCGGGGCGCCGGGCTACCGGTTCAGCGTCTCGTGGTCGCGGGTCCAGCCGTCCGGTCGCGGCGCGGTCAACGCCCAGGGCCTGGACTTCTACGACCGGCTGGTCGACTGCCTGCTCGAGGCGGGCATCGAACCGATGGCAACGCTGGTGCACGGTGACCTGCCCCAGGGCCTCGAGGACGACGGCGGCTGGCTGAACCGCGAGACGTCGGAGCGCTTCGGCGAGTACGCCGCGATCGTCGGGGCGCGCTTCGCCGACCGGGTGAAGGAATGGATCCCGGTCGCGGAGCCGGCGGTCACCGCCTTCCTCGGCTACGGCACCGGTGAGCGCGCGCCCGGCCGTCGCCTGCTCTTCGACGCGCTGCCCGCTGCCCACCACGTGCTGCTCGGCCACGGGCGTGCGGCGGGTGCGCTGCGCGCCGCCGGCGCCGAACGGATCGGGTGCGCCAACAACCACGCACCGGTGTGGCCCGCCTCCGACGACCCCGCCGACGTGGGTGCGACCAAGTTGTTCGACGCCCTGTGGAACGGACTGTTCCTCGAGGCGATGGTGCTCGGCCGCCATCCCCAGGACATCGGGCCGTTGCTGCAGGAGTTCGTGCTCCCCGGTGACCTGATGGCGATCCGCCAGCCGCTCGACTTCTACGGCGTCAACTACTACTCGCCCCTGCGTGTGGGTGCCGCCTTCGACGAGTCGGGCGACGAGGTCAACGAGTACGACGGGGACGACGGGGACGCCGGGGACGCCGGGGACTCGCCCTTCCGCTTCCTCGACATCCTCGGTCGGCCGCAGACCGAGTCCGGCTGGGCCGTCGTACCCGAGGCGCTCCAGGAGTGGCTGATCATGACGCGGGCCCGCTACCGGGCAGCGTTGCCGCCGATGGTCATCACCGAGGCAGGTGCGGCCTACTCCGTCCCGCCCGGACCGGACGGGACCATCGACGACGCCGAGCGGATCGCCTACCTGTCCCGCCATCTCGAGGCCGTGTCCAACGCCATCGCCCAGGGGGTCGACGTCCGTGGCTTCTACGTCTGGTCGCTCCTCGACACCTGGGAGGGCAGCGACGGGTTCGTGCCCCGCTACGGCTTCGTCGACGTCGACCACGTGACCCAGGAACGGACCCCCAAGCGGTCCTTCGGTTGGTACGCCGGTTTGGTGGCTGCTCACCGAAAGCTGCACCCCTGAGACGACCTGCCTGATTGGCTGACGCCCACCCGCGGACGTGGGAAAGTGACGCTCATGGCGGACCGGGAGAGGGACCTGGCCGACCGGCTCCCGAAGGATTTCGTCTTCGGCACCAGCACGGCGGCCTATCAGATCGAGGGCGCCGTCCATGAGGGCGGGCGCGGCCGGTCGGTGTGGGACACGTTCACCGCCGAACCCGGCCGGATCGTGGACGGTTCCACCGGCGCGGAGGCGTGCGACCACTACCACCGCTACCCCCAGGACATCGCCCTCATGAAGGAGCTCGGGGCCCCGGGGTACCGCTTCTCCATCGCCTGGCCGCGCATCCAGCCGACCGG
>JAKFEI010000250.1:0-1858 GCA_036675765.1 Nocardioides sp.
GCGATCACCTCGGCCAGGCGTGGCTCGTCCTCGAGGATGCGGGTCACCTCGGCAAGCACCCGTGGGCCGTCGCCCTCGCTGAGCGGGCCGTCAGTGCTGTGCACGACGACCTGGATCGCGTGGCTCGCGGCGCCGCCGAAGTGCTCCTGGACCAGGTCGCGGGTCGCGACGGACTCCGAGCCGTTGGCCTGCCAGCCGGCGCCCGAGAGGTTCTTCTCGACCGAGGGGGCGAAGATGCCGAGCCCGATGACCAGCACGATCCAGCCGATGCCGACCACCTTGCGGTGCTCGGTCACCCAGATGCCGAGTCGACCGAGCGGTCCTGCCCGCCAAGCGGGTGGTGCCGTCGTTTCCGTCGCTTCGTGTGTCGTCTGCGCCACGGTGGCGTCTCCTTTCATTTATCCCCCCGGGGGGATACGATCATCACGCTAGCACATCCCCCCGGGGGGATAACGAATCACGAAGGGAACTCCATGAGCACCACCGAATTCACGATGAGCACCACCGTCACGACGCCGTACGACGCCACGGTGGCGCGGGTGCGGGACCTGCTCGGGGACGCCGGATTCGGCGTCCTCACGGAGATCGACATCCGCGCGACCTTGCGCGCCAAGCTGGGGGTGGAGATCCCGGCCCAGGTGATCCTGGGTGCCTGCCGGCCCGAGCTGGCGCATCGTGCGCTCCAGGTCGACCCGCGGATCGCGACCCTGTTGCCGTGCAACGTCGTGGTCACTGCGGTGGACGCGGGGCACAGCAAGGTCGAGGTGTTCGACCCCGCCTTCATGGCGACGATCGCGCCCGACCCGGAGCTCGGTGCGGTGGCGGCCGACGCGCGTACCCGGCTGAGCGCGATGATGGGGACACTGATGATCGAGGCGGGAGAGAAAAGTGCAGTTGGAGCCTGAGGAAATCAAGGCCGTCATCACCCGCCTCAAGCGGGCGAACGGTCACCTGGCATCGGTGATCCGGATGCTCGAGGAGGGTGCCGACTGCGAAGCGGCCCTGCTCCAGCTTGCCGCCGTGAACAAGGCGATCAGCCGGGGCGGCTACGCCCTCGTCTCGACCGGACTGCAGAAGTGCCTGGCCGAGGGCGGCCCCGAGAGCGTCGACGCGAAGAAGCTGGAGAAGGTCTTCCTCGCGCTAGCGTGACGGCGCGAGGATCTCCTGGATGCTGCGCACGGCCACCAGGTTCCACAGGCGCGACTGCCGCAGCAGGTAGTGACCCACGGGCCCCATGTCGACGAAGGTCGCTTCTGCGACGACGCCGGCCCGTTCGACGTACCGCAGCGTCGCCTTGGGCGAGGTGATGTGGTCGCGGCTGCCGTGGGCGGCGTGGAGCACCTTGCCGGCCAGCGCCTCGACCGGTTCGTCCTTCGGGAACCACGGAGCCAGGGCGACCACACCGAGCACCGACGGATCGTCGGCCACGGCGACGGCGGTGCGCGCCCCCATCGAGTGCCCGATGATCGCGACCGGGAGGTCGTAGCGGCGGCGGATCTCGTCGAGGGCCCACCGGGCGTCCTGGACCGGGTCGGGCAGCGCGCCCGGCCGGGCGTTCCAGCCCTTGACCCGGTAGCGCAGCAGCAGGATGCCGACGCCGTCGGCCTTCAGCGCCGGAGCGAGGTGCCGGGTGAGCACGCGCCCGCGGCGCCACGACAGGCTCCGGACGTCCGCTGGACCGGGGCCGTGCTCGGCGCCGCCGTGCAGGACGAGCACGATCGCGCGCGGATCCTTCGGTACGCGCACGTCGGTGAACTTCGGCGCGTCGGTCATGTTCGTTGCCCCCGGATCAGTTGGTACGCCGCCAGCGCCTCGTTGCGCTGGACGGCATGGTCGACCATCGGTGCGGGATAGCCCA
>JAKFEI010000389.1:0-13122 GCA_036675765.1 Nocardioides sp.
ATCACATGGTCGGGCTGACAGGATTTGAACCTGCGGCCTCTTCGTCCCGAACGAAGCGCGCTACCAAGCTGCGCCACAGCCCGCCGATCACCAGCCCCTTGCGGGGACGGCTCACAAGCACGGGAGCATAGCGGAGGCGAGAGGCCGACCTGCAATCGGGAGCCGGGTGTGGCTAGGTCACGGGCAGCAGGTTGAGGACCACCGCTTCGGGGCGGCAGGCGATCCGGACCCGGGTGTAGGGGTTGGTGCCGATGCCCGCCGAGACGTGCAGGACCGACGACCCCGGGTCGCCCGGCCGGGAGTCGGCCGGGTGGCGGTGCAGGCCGCGTGCCCGCGCCGGCTCGATGTCGCAGTTCGTGGTCAGCGCACGGGAGCCACCGGGCCAGGGGAGACGCACCTGGCCGCCGTGCGTGTGCCCGGCGATGATCGCGTCGTACCCGTCCCGTGCGAACTGGTCCAGCACCCTCAGGTACGGCGCGTGGGCCACCGCGATGCGCAGGTCGGCGTCGGGTTCGGCCGGGCCGGCGACAGCAGCGAGGTCGTCGTACGCGAGGTGAGGGTCGTCGACCCCGGCGAACGCGAAGGTCGTCTCGCCGACCGTCAACCGGGAGCGACGGTTGGTCAGGTCCAGCCAGCCCGCGCCCGCCATCCCGGCGGTCAGCTCGCCCCACGGGAGCTGGGGGACGTCGGTGTGGCGCTTGCCGTCGTCCGGTGTCAGGTACGCCAGCGGGTTGCGCACGCCCGGCTCGAAGTAGTCGTTGGAGCCGTGAACGAAGACGCCCGGCACGTCGAGGAGGCCAGCGAGGCTGTCGAGTACGACGGGGACGGCATCGCGGTGCGCGAGGTTGTCGCCCGTGTCGATGACGAGGTCGGGCTCGAGTGAGGCCAGCGACCGCAGCCACTCCTGCTTGCGGGTCTGCCCGGGCGTCATGTGGATGTCCGTCAGGTGCAGGACCCGGAGCGGCCGCATGCCGGCAGGCAGCACCCGGACGTCGTAGGTCCGCAGGGTGTACTGACGGGCCTCCCAGGCCGCGTACGACGTCACGGCGGCCCCGAGCACGCCGCCGACACCGGCGCTGCGCAGCAGAGCTCGCCCGAATCCCATTCGGCAAGCACATCACACGGCAGGCACAATCAAGGCATGAGCACCCTCAAGGACCGTCTGCGCGCCGACCTCACCACCGCCATCAAGGCCCGTGACGAGGTCCGGTCGTCCACCCTCCGGATGGTCCTCACCGCCGTCACGAACGCCGAGGTGGCCGGGAAGGTCGCCAAGGAGCTCACCGACGACGAGGTGCTCACCGTCCTCTCCAGCGAGGCGAAGAAGCGCCGTGAGGCCGCCGTGGCGTTCGAGGAGGGCAACCGGCCCGAGCAGGCCGCGAAGGAGCGGGCCGAGACCGCCGTGCTCCAGGACTACCTGCCCCAGCAGCTCGGGGTCGAGGAGATCGCCGCCATCGTCACCGCCGCCGTCGAGCAGGTGGGAGCGGCAGGCGCCGGCCCCAAGGCCATGGGCCAGGTGATGGGCATCGTGACGCCGCAGGTCAAGGGCCGCGCCGACGGCGCTGCCGTGGCCGCGGAGGTACGACGCCAGCTCGGTTGAGTCGGCGCGACGTCAGTCGTCGTCGTCGTCCGCGGGCGGCCCGCCGCCCTCGCCGCCGCCACGCTTCTTCTTTTTCTTCGCCGCCTTCGGGCTGCCGTCGGAGATGTAGAGGGTGACGGTGTCGCCTGCGCCCAGGTCGGCGCCCGAGCCCGGCGATGAGTAGGCGACGAGACCGGCGCGGTAGCCCGAGTCGACGGTGTCGCCGCGGACGACCTTGAAGCCCAGGTCCTCGAGGGTCGCGCGTGCGTCCTCGTAGGAACGACCGGCCACCGAGGGGACGGGGGTCAGGACGCCGGCGACGTCGGTGCCCGAGGGGCGTTCGAAGTCCTCGTCGTCGAGGTACTGGGCGATGGCCTTGAACGTGTCACCCCAGAGCGGGCCTGCTGTCGTCGAGCCGGAGGACGTGTAGAGCGTCCGCCCGCCGACCGACTTGCCGTCCAGCGACTCGGGGTGGCCCTTGCGGTTGACGCCGGCCACCACGGAGGCACCGGCGAGGTTCGGCGTGTAGCCGGCGAACCAGACGGAGTTGTTGCCGTTGGTCGTACCGGTCTTGCCCGCTGCGGGCTGGCCGGGCGACAGTGCCTGGCCGAAGCCGCCGGGGGCGATCACGCCACGCAGCACGTCGTTGACGGCGTTCGCGACGGGGCTGGCCAGAACCTGGGTGCAGGCCTTCTCGTACTTCTTGAGAATGTTGCCGTCGACGTCCTCGATCTGGGTGACCGGACGAGCGTCGCAGTGCAGGCCGCGCGCGGCGAAGGTCGAGTAGGCCTCGGCCATCTCCAGCGGGCTGACGCTGGCCACGCCGAGCGTGAACGACGGGACGATGTTCGCCTTGGTCAGCGACCGGATGCCCATCCGCTTGGCGAGCTTCCACGGCTCACAGATGCCGACCTCCTTCTCGAGGTTGACGAAGAACGTGTTGACCGACTTCTGCGTGCCTTCGTAGAGGTTCGGCGCGGCGGACGAGCGCGTGGAGTTGCCGGGGGTCCAGATGCCGCTGCTCTGGTACGGGCCGTCGCAGGTCTCGAACTCGCTCTCGACGAAGCGGCCGGGGTTCGGCGCGGGGAACCGCTTGCTGAGCGGGATCTTCTTCTGGACGGCCGCAGCGAGCACGAAGGCCTTGAACGTCGACCCGGGCTGGAAGCCGGCCGCGTCGCCGTACTTGGTCGGGACGGCGTAGTTGAGGAAGGTCTGGCCCTTCTTCTTGCCCATCGGCCGCGACTGGGCGAGGGCCCGGACGTTGCCGCTGCCCGGTTCGATCAGCGCCAGTGCGCCGACGGCCAGGTCGTCCTTGAAGACGTGGGACTTCACCGAGGCCTGCGCAGCCTTCTGGAAGCGCATGTCGATGGTGGTCTTGATCGTCAGGCCACCGTTGAAGATCAGCGCCTCGCGCTCCGCGGGGGTCTCGCCCAGCGCGGGGTCGGTCTTGAGCCAGCGCACGACGTAGTCGCAGAAGAACTGGGCGCCGGAGTTCACGCAGCCGTTCGGCTGCTCCTGCACCTTGAGGCCGAGCTTGCGCTTCTTCGCCTCGTCCGCCTCGGCGTCCGTGACGACGCTGAGCTGGGCCATCCGGCTGAGCACGATGTTGCGGCGCACCATCGCCTGCGCGGCGTTCTTGGTGGGGTTGTAGGCCTCGGGGCTCTGGACCAGTCCGGCCAGCAGGGCTGCCTGGCGCAGGTCGAGATCCTTGGCGTTCACGCTGAAGTAGTGCTGGGCGGCGGCCTGGACGCCGTACGCGCCGTCACCGAAGTAGGCGGTGTTGAGGTACCGCTCGAGGATCCAGTCCTTGGTGTGGCGCTTCTCCAGCGCGATGGCGTAGCGCAGTTCCTTGAGCTTGCGCCCGTAGGTGTCGTCGGTCGCTGCGGCGCGTTCCTCGTCGGTCTTGGCCTGGTTGATCAGGGTCAGCTTGACCAGCTGCTGCGTGATCGAGGACCCACCCTGGGCCACGCCGCCAGCGGCCTGGTTCGTGAACAGGGCGCGCACGGTGCCCTTCACGTCGAGGGCGCCGTGCTGGTAGAAGCGGTAGTCCTCGATCGCGACGATGGCCTCGACCATCGTGCGCGAGATCTGGCGCAGGGGTACGTCGACCCGGTTCTGGTCGTACAGGGTGGCGATGGTGCGCCCGCCCTTGTCCTTGATCTCGGTGCGCTGCGGCAACTGCTCGGTCGCGAGCTGCTGCGGGAGGTCGTCGACGGACTCGGCCACGTTGCGGGCGGTGAAGCCCAGGACGCCGGCAAACGGGATCGCCAGGCCGGAGACGACGACGCCGAGGACGGCAGACACCAGCAGCATCACGCCGAGATGGGAGGCGATCTTGCCGGGTGGCAGGCCGTCGAACCGGGTGCGGGACATGGCCTCAGGGTACGGGACGTACCTGTGCAGCCCGGACTCGTCGCGGCTCCTCCAAGCGCTCGACCCATCGGACGTCTAGTCAGATGTGACTAGACAGGTTGGGCAGAACGAGCGATGTTGGTGAGGGGTGGTTGTCCTTTACTTTGTTCCAGTCGGAGAGGCCATGCGCTGTGGGGGTGCTGGCTCTTCGGAGGTGGGAACCACAAGGGGACAACATGTGGGTAGATGACTGGGCGCCCAGGGCGGCCTGCAGGGAATCACAGCCGGACCAGCTCTTCGTCCGTGGCGCAGAGCAGAACAAGGCCAAGCAGGTGTGTGCGGGTTGTGCCGTGCGCACGGAGTGTCTCGCTGAGGCGCTCGACAACCAGATCGAGTGGGGCGTCTGGGGCGGTATGACGGAACGGGAGCGCCGTGCTCTCCTGCGCCGCCGCCCGAGTGCGTCGTGGCGCAAGGTCCTCGAGGACGCGCGCGACGGCCAGGGCGTACCTGCTGTCTGAGGCCTGATCCGGGAGGGTTGCGCGAGCGATCTTCCCGGCTGTTTCACCCCTGTGACAACAGGGTGCCGACCGTGCGCAGCCCGTCGAGGTCGTGCACGTCTCCGGCGAGCGCCGGCACGACGACCGTCGCCACCTGCGGGTGCGCGGTCGCGAACCGGTCCCGCAGCATGCCCTCACGCTGCACCATCCGCACCCGGTCACCGTGCAGCCGGAGCAACCCGGCCGTCAGCGACCCCGCATCCTGCTGGCGCAGCCGCTCGGCCGCTGTCATCGCTTCGTCCGCGGAGAGTGCCCCGGCCGGTTCCGGGCTGGCCCGGTTGATCACCAGTCCGGCCAACGGCATGCCGTCCTCGCTGAGCCGTTCCACGAAGTACTCCGCCTCGCGCAGTGCATCCGGCTCCGGGGCGGCGACCACGAGGAACGCCGTACCGTCGGCCTTGAGCAGCGAGTAGGTCAACTGGGCGCGCTGGCGGAATCCGCCGAAGACGGTGTCGAGCGCGGTGACGAAGGTCTGCAGGTCCTTGAGGAACTGGGCGCCCAGGATCCGGGTCAGCGCGTTCGTGATCAGGCTGAACCCGGCCGTCATCAGCTTCGCCGGGCCCTTGGCCGGCGCCATCATCAGCCGGACGAACTTGCCGTCGAGGAAGCTGGAGAGCCGTTCGGGGGCGTCGAGGAAGTCCAGCGCGGACCGGGACGGCGGGGTGTCGACGACGATCAGGTCGTAGGTGCCGGCCTCACGGGAGTCGCGGTGCAGCTGGCCGAGCTTCTCCATCGCCATGTACTCCTGCGTGCCCGCGAACGAGCTCGACAGTGCGATGTAGAACGGGTTCGCCAGGATCTGCTTGGCCTTCTCCGGGCTGGCCTGGGCGATGACCACCTCGTCGAAGGTGCGCTTCATGTCGAGCATCATCGCGTCGAGGCTGCCGTCGCCCTGCACGCCGCTGACCGGACGAGGGGTGTTGTCGAGCTCCGCGATGCCCATCGACTGGGCCAGGCGACGCGCCGGGTCGATGGTGAGTACGACGACCTTCCGCCCGCGTTCGGCGGCGCGGAGCGCGAGCGCGGCACTGGTCGTCGTCTTGCCGACGCCACCGGAGCCGCAGCACACGATGATCCCGGTCTTCGGGTCATCGAGGAGGGCGTCGACGTCGAGGGCGCCCGCACGCCGGGCGGGCGGGGTGGCGGGGCCGACGCGGGTCTGTCGCTGCGTGCTGCTGCGGGCCATGGTTCAGGCCATCCCTTGGGCTCGGAGGTGGGCGGCCAGTTCGTAGAGGCCGCCGATGTCGATGCCGCCGGCGATCCGGGGGAGTTCGTAGGACGGCACGTCGAGCTGGGCGACCAGCGCCCGTTGCGAGTCCTCGAGTGCTCGGCGTTCGGCGTGGTCGGCAGCTTCGGCGACCAGGTCGTCGACGAGGGTCGGGGTCACCGCGAGGCCGCCGGCGCTGAGGTCCTTCTCGATGGCGGCCTGGTCGAGGCCGCCCGTGCGGGCGGCAGCGAGGTCGTCGGCCGTGAGGTCCTGCGGCCGGACGAGGTTGACGATGACGCCACCGACGGGGAGCCGGTTGGCGCGGAGCTCGGCGATGCCGTCGATGGTCTCCTGCACCGGCATCTCCTCGAGCACGGTGACCAGGTGGACCGCCGTACGCGGTGAACGGAACAGGGTCATCATCGTGTCGGACTGGGCCTTGATCGGTCCGACCTTCGCCAGCCCGGCCAGTTCGTTGCTGACGTTGAGGAACTGGCAGATCCGGCCGGTCGGGGGTGCATCCAGCACGACGTGGTCGTAGGTGATGGCGCCCTTGTTGCGGCTGTTGCGCTCGACGGCCTCGTAGACCTTGCCGGTCAACAGCACGTCGCGCACGCCCGGCGCGATGGTGGTGGCGAACTCGATGACACCGAAGCGGTCCAGTGCCTTCCCGGCGCGGCCCAGGCGGTAGTACATGGAGAGGTACTCCAGCAGCGCGGACTCCGCGTCGATGTGCAGTGCGTGCACGACGCCGCGGCCGCCGTCCTCGTCGGGGAGGCCGGTGGTCAGGCGCCGTTCGACGTACGGAAGCGGGTCGACGTCGAACATCCGCGCGATGCCCTGGCGGCCCTCGACCTCGCACAGCAGGACGTTCTTGCCCCGGCCGGCCAGCGCGAGCGCCAGCGCGGAGGCCACCGTCGACTTGCCCGTACCGCCCTTGCCGGAGACGACATGCAGACGAACCTTCGCCCAATCACTCACCGGGGCAGCGTAGCGACAGGGGAGGCCCACGGGTGCTGATACGTCTCGTGAACCTCCCCACGCCGCTGCGTCGCCCCCGGTCACTCCCTGTCAATCCAGGGCGAGCCCCGCCGCGGGCGTCGTACGGCTTGCCCGGCGGGCCGGCACCACGGCGGCGAGCAGCCCGGCCACCGCCGAGGCCGTCACGACCAGGGCCAGCTGGGTCCACGGCAGCACCAGGCTGGCACCGTCGACCACCGGCCCGACCAGTGCCTGCACCCCGGCCCAGGCGAAGGTCACGCCCAGTGCGGTGCCGAGGACGGTCGCGACCACGGCCAGCAGGACGGCCTCGGCGGCGAGCATCCGCCGGAGCTGGCGGCGGGTGAGCCCCAGCGCCCGCAGCAGCGCGTGTTCGCGGCCTCGCTCCATGACGGAGAGGCCGAGGGTGTTGGCGATGCCCACCAGGGCGATGAGCACGGCAATGGCGAGCAGGCCCACGACACCCCCGGTCACGACGTCCAGCTGGAGGTCGACGTATGCCCGTCGGGTCAGGCCGTTCTCGACACCGGCATCGATCGGTACGGCGATCGCTTCGAGGGAGCCGGCGAGGTCCTCGGGATCGGCATCGTCCGACGCACGGACCCAGAGGGCCTGCACGGACGGATCCGGGGCGAGGCGGTCCAGCGTCGTACGCCGGACCAGGACGGCTTCTCCCCAGCCCTCGCCGCCAACCACGCGGAGGCGCTCGGTCCGGTCGCCGACGGTGACGTCGACGCGGTCGCCCGGCTCGACGCCGTCGCCCAGGAGGTCCCAGGGCACCTGCAGCTGGCGGGGACCCGGTGCGACGAGATCACCGTGGAGGACTCCGTTCGTGGAGGCAGGTGGGGCGATGACGGGCAGGGGTCCGAGGCCTTCGATCCGGGCGGTCGTCCCGGGCACCGTCGCCACGGCGTCGATGCCGTCGACCGCCGAGACCCGCTCGACGACGTCGGGTGACAACGGGCCGGCGCCGGTGATCGCGACGTCGATCGGGTGCTGCTCGTCCATCTTGTCCGCCAGCGCCGATCGGGAGCTCGCCATGCCGGTCAGGACCGCGGTGGTGAGGGTGACGCCGATCAGGAGCGAGGCCGCCGTGGCGGCCGTCCGCCGCGGGTTGCGGACGGCGTTCCCGGCGGCCAGCCGGCCGGCAGGCCCCAGGACGCGTCCGGTCACGTGGCCGAGGGCGCGGATCAGTGCCGGCACGAGCACGGGTCCGATCAGGAGCACGCCGGCGAAGGTGGTGGTGCCGCCCGCGATGAGCGCCGGTGGGCTGGTCACCTGCACGGCGACGGCCAGCGTGAGCGCGCCGAAGGCGATGACGAGCAGGCCCAGTGCAAGCCGGATGCGGCCGGTGGAGGTGCCCACCTGCGTGCTGTCGTCGGGGCGAAGCGCGGCCAGGGGACTCACCTTGACCACGCGGCGGGTCGGCAGCCAGGCCGCGACGAGCGTGACGCCGAGGGCGACGACCGCGGCGACGAGCAACCACGCTGCGCCCACCGAAGCCTCGCCCATGTGCGCGTCCGGCCACTGCGCCCGCACGAAGGCGACCAGGCCGTGGCCGAGGCCCAGCCCGGTGCCGATGCCGATGCCGGCCGCGAGGAGCCCGATGAGGAGTGACTCGAGGCGGACCGAACGCACGAGCTGGCGCCGGGTTGCCCCCACGCAGCGCAGCAGGGCGAAGTCCCGCGCACGCTGGGCGAAGAGGATCGTGAACGTGTTGTTGATGACCAGCACGGCGACCAGGAGCGCGATGGAGGCGAACAGCAGCACGATGATCGCGATGATGTCGACCTCGTTGTTGATCTCCTTCTGGACGAGCTGGGTGAAGGCGGGGACGCTCATCGGCTCCGCCGTCGGTACGACGTCCCGGATCGCCGCCCGCGCCGCGCTCAGTCCGCCGGGGTCGGCCCACGCGACGCTGCTGACGTAGAGGCTGTCCTCCCACCGGGACAGGTCGCCCCACAGCAGGTAGACCGACGCCACCGAGAACGCGGACGGCGAGTCGGCCAGGCCGACGACCTCGACGTCGAGGGCCCGACTGCCCGACCCGATCCGGAGCCGGTCGCCGATGCCGACGTCGGCCACCTTGGCGGCATTGGTGTCGACCACGGCCTCACCGGCCCGCGCGGGGAACCGCCCGTCGACGAGCTCCTGCCAGCGCCGGTCGGGCTGGTCGGGCACCTGGGCGATGTCGGCGCTGGTGTCCACGACCTTGCCGTCGTGGGTGACCTGCTGGAGGGTCCAGCCGATCAGCCACGCGTCGGCGCCGGCCGCGGGTGCGGCCTCCAGCAGGCGGGTCGCGTCGGCGGTGGTCGGCTTGTCGATCACGGCGTTCGCGCCGTCGTACGGCACGGCGACGCCGGCGGTCAGTCCGTCACGTACGGCAGAGGACAGGGCCCCGGTCACCACGATGAACACGACGCCGACGACGACGGCGAGCAGCGCGGCGCCGTACCGCCGGGTGTGGGTGCGCAGGGAGGCGAGGAGCACGGTGCGCATCAGGCGGCCCGGTTGGCAAGGGCGGCGACGAGGTCGGTCCGCGACGGGTCGTGGAGGTGGTGGGTGACCTGGCCGTCGGCGAGGACCACCACGTCGTCGGCGTACCCGGCCGCGTCGACCTCGTGGGTCACCATCACGACGGTCTGGCCGAGCTCGCGCACCGAGCCGCGCAGGAACGACAGGACCTCGGCAGAGGACGTGCTGTCGAGGTTGCCGGTCGGTTCGTCGGCGAACACGATCGCCGGCGCGGTGAGCAGGGCCCGGGCGATCGCCACGCGCTGCTGCTGGCCGCCGGAGAGCTCGGCGGGCCGGTGCGTGAGGCGGTCGGCCAGGCCGAGGGTGGCGACGACGTGGTCGAAGCGCGCACGGTGGTCGGCCCGCGGACGTCCGGCCAGCTCGGTGGGAAGCCAGATGTTCTGCTCGGCGGTCAGCATCGGCAGCAGGTTGAAGGCCTGGAACACGAAGCCCACCTGGTCGCGGCGGAAGCGCGTGAGCGCGTCGTCGTCGAGGGACTCGAGGGGCTGCCCGGCGACGCTGACGGTGCCGCCGGTCGGCTGGTCGAGTCCGGCCAGGCAGTGCATCAGGGTCGACTTGCCAGAGCCGGACGGGCCCATGATCGCGGTGAACCGGCCGGTCGGCAGGTCGAGGTCGACGCCGCGCAGCGCCGACACCAGGGTGTCGCCGCGGCCGTAGGTCCGGGTGAGGCCGCGGGCGCTGGCGGCGAGGGTCGGGCCGGCGAGGGTCGGGCCGGCGACGGGAGCTGGGGGGTTGGTCTGCAGGGAGGTCATGCCGACGAGCCTCGTCGTCAACGGCGCCCGGATCGTCAGGCCGCAGGTTGATCCGGGCGTCCTACCGGGGGTGGACCAGCCCGGTCTCGAAGGCGAGGACGACCAGTCGCACCCGGTCGCGGGAGCCGGTCTTCGACAACAGCCGGTTGATGTGGGTCTTGACCGTCGCCTCCGACACCACGAACTGTGCCGCGATCTCGGTGTTGGACATGCCCTGTCCCACGAGCACGAGCGTCTCCCGCTCGCGATCGGTGAGGGCGTCGAGGCGTTCGTCGGGAGTGGGCTTCGCCGGATCCGGGAGGGTGGTGGCGAAGTGTTCGAGCAGGCGACGGGTCGTGCTGGGCGCCACCACCGATTCGCCGTCGTGGACGGTCCGTACGGCGCCGAGCAGGACCTCGGGCGTCGCGTCCTTCAGCAGGAACGCCGCAGCGCCGGCGCGAATCGCGGCGAACGCGTACTCGTCGAGGTCGAACGTGGTGAGCACGATGACCTGCGGTGCACCGGGCCGCTCCATCAGGCGACGGGTTGCCTCGACGCCGTCGAGTCGCGGCATCCGTACGTCCATCAGGACGACATCGCACCCCGTCACCGCCAGTCGCTCCAGTGCTTCGCCGCCGTCGCCCGCTTCGCCGACCACCGTGAGGTCGGGCTGGCTGTCGATGAGCATCCGGAAGCCGGCCCGGACCAGCTCCTGGTCGTCGACGAGGAACACCCGGATCGGGTCGCTGACGGGGCTCACAGCGGGATCCTCGCGCAGACGCGGTAACCGCCGCCGGGCATCGGCCCCGCTGTCAGGTCGCCCTGGTGGGCGCCGACCCGCTCGCGCATGCCGGTGAGCCCGAGTCCGCCGCCGTCGGTGCGGGCTGCGGCACCGCGCCCGTCGTCGACGACCTCGACCACCACGGCGCCGCTGTCGACCCGCAGCCGGACGCCCGCCGTCGCTCCCGGCCCGGCGTGCTTGCGCACGTTGGTCAGCGACTCCTGGACCACGCGATAGACGGTGAGCGCCACCCCGTCGGACACGGTCGGCACCGGGTCGGGGACGTCGACGACAACCGGTGTCCCGGCGCCCCGGGCGTCGGCGACCAGTCCGCCCAGGTCGGCCAGCCGGGGCTGCGGTGCGGTCGCGGCACCGTCGGCGCGCAACAGGCCGAGCATCCGACGCATCTCGGCCATCGCCTCGCGGCCGGTGTCCGCGATCGTCGCGAGGGTCGGTACGACGACCGACGGGTCCGTCGCGGCCACGGCCCGGGCCCCGTCGGCCTGCACCACGATCGTGGTCAGTCCGTGGGCCACGACGTCATGCATCTCGCGCGCAATCCGCTGCCGCTCCTCGATCGCGGCCAACGCAGCCTGCTGCGCAGCCTCGTGCTCGAGTCGTTGTCCGCGCTCGACCAGCGCATCGACGTACGACTGCCTGACGCGGTTGAGGGTCCCGAGCGCCCACGCGACCACCACCACGAGGGCGATGGTGAGGAAGTAGGCGGAGACGTTCTGGACGGTCAGTTGCGTGCCGTCGTACCCGCGCAGCCACACGACCGACGCAATGCCCGCGCCGAGCAGGCCGGTGGCCATGGCGGCCGCGCTCCACCAGGGCGAGCCGAAGCGGGCCACCGAGTAGGTCGCGATCGGGAAGGCGACCTGGCTCCACAGCGGGATGTCGACGAGGGGTGCCTGGACGGCGCTGCCGAGCGCGACGACCGCGAACGCCGGCACCGGCCACCGTCGCCGTACGGCCAGGGGAGCGATCTGGACCAGCATGAGCAGTCCGTGGAGCGGGTTCCCGAAGAGGAGGAACGCCGGGACGGGCAGCAGGAGGAAGGCCGTGAGGCCGAGGTCGAACCACCGCACGCCCCGCGGGCCGAGGCGCCACGGTTGCCGGTCTGGTCGAGCCACCGGTCCACCGTAGAGGGCCACCCACGCTGGCGCGTCAGACCACGGGTGGACCTGACGGGGTCCGGGACCGGGGACCCGGGGGTCAGGCTGCGAGCTTGTCCGCCAGCACGATCCACGTGAAGAAGCTGATGCCGAGCAGCATGCCGATGTGGCCCAGGATCGACAGCGCAGGTCCCTGCGCCCAGCTGTCGCCCGTCGCGTCGGCGGCGTGCTTGCTCGGACGCGACATCCACCGGGTCAGGATGAGCAGGCCGATCAGCACCTCGATCCACCACACGACCAGGGCGATGGTGCCCACGGTCCCGTCGGGCGAGGACAGGTAGTAGATCCACACGGCCAGCGCCAGGATGCCCACCAGGGTGTGGGCCCGGACGATCCCGAGAGGGACGAGCGCGTGGCCAGCCTGGGACTGTTCCGAGGAGAGGCGCATCCTGGTCAGGAGTACGACGACCGCGGCCAGCCCGGTCAACATCCACACGGCGTTGTCGAGACTCACCGCGGCATCGTTGCACAAGTTGTGACGGGCGCCACTCCATGGCGTGCCGCGCCGCACGGGATCGGGCGGCGGAGCCGACCTCGGCCGGGCTGGGTATCGTGCGGAGCATGACCAAGTGGGAGTACCAGGTAGCGCCCGTCCTCAACCACGTTGCGGCGCAGATCCTCAACAACTTCGGCCAGGACGGGTGGGAGCTCGTCACGCTCATCCCCGGCCAGGGCGGCAACGACATCGCCTACTTCAAGCGTCCGGCCGAGTGACGTGACTGCGGAGGAGCGGCTCGCCGAGCTCGGACTGACCGTCCCGGAGGTCGTGCCGCCCGTCGCGGCGTACCTCCCCGCTGTCCGCAGCGGCGCGATGGTCTACACCGCCGGGCAGATCCCGATGCGCGACGGCGTCCTGGTCGCGACCGGCAAGGTCGGCGACGGCGTCACCCCCGAGGTGGCGTACGAGTGCGCCCGCCAGTGCGCGCTCAACGCGATGGCCGCGATCCGCTCGGTGACCGGCACGCTCGAGGGCATTCGCATCCTCAAGGTCGGCGTCTTCGTCGCTTCGGCCCCGGACTTCACGGCCCAGGCGGCCGTGGCCAACGGTGCGTCCGAGCTGTTCGGTGCGGTGTTCGGTGAGCTCGGGGTGCACGCACGCTCGGCGGTCGGCGTCGCCGTCCTGCCGCTCGACTCGGCGGTCGAGGTCGAGGTCATCGCCGAGGTCGTCGGGTGAGGATCCCCCTTCCCCCTGTGCCCCTGCCC
>JAKFEI010000351.1:0-1850 GCA_036675765.1 Nocardioides sp.
GTCTGGAACGTGCAGTACCCGGCCGGCTTCACGCGGGCGGTGCCGCCGAAGGGGTGGTTCGCGAGCTTCGACAGCTCGGCCAGCGCTGCGCTCAGCACGCCTTTTTCGGGGTCGGTCGTCAGGTCGCCCCACGCCGTCGTGAGCCAGGGGGCCACTGGCGGGATGGGCAGGCCGACGCCGCCCCACGGGGCCTGCGTGGGGTCGTAGGCCGCACTGTCGGGGGTCCAGGCCGCCTGCTCAAGCGCGCGACGCAGCTGCCAGTTCGTCACCGAGACGCACTCGCGCGTGGTTCCACACTTTTCGGCTTGACGCTTGCTCTTGGGCACGTTGGTGGCGGCCATCGGCGTGTCGCCGACCCAGCGGATGCCGCCCTTGTGCTTGAGGGTTCGCCGCACGTCGAGCAGCAGCGCCGACGCCAGTCCCGCCGCGCGCGGCGTGCTGAAGCTGGTGCCCGCCACCGCATCGTCGATCTCGTTCTCGCAGGTGGTGCAGTAGGGCAACGCCTGCTCGAAGTCGGAGACGAAGTCGGGGAGGTTGCCGGACAGCAGCGTGTCGCCCTCCGAGGAGCCTTCCTCGATCCCGGAGACGCCGATGCTCCACCACGGACCCGCGCCTGCGCGCAACGCAGACACGCCCGGACCATTGCCGGCGGAGCTGAAGTGGAGTTTGCCGCGCCCGACGACGCCTTCGTAGGAGTGATAGAAGGCGCGGTACTCGGGCATTGGCAGCAGGCCGAGGGCCTGCGAGGCGCCATAGCTGGTGGTCACGATGTCCACGGCCGGGTTCTGGAAGGCCGCGGCGTGCGACTCGGCGCTGCCAAGCACGCCCTCCACGAAGAAGACGATGGCGTCCGGGTTGGCGTTGAGCACGGCTGCGGAGGTGCCCACGCCGTGCGCATTCTTCTCCGCCGTCGGCTTCAGGTACGGCACGGCGCCTTCCGCCGCCAGGGAGGTGGCGATGATGTTGGTGCCCGCGAAGTGGTACCGCTCGCCGCGCTTGACGTTGTTCCAGAAGGCGGCGTCCGCGGCGATGTCGGCCGCGAAGTTGCCGGTGCGGGTCAGCTTCACCACGTGTTGCGGCTTCACGCCCAGCTCCGCGAGGACCTCGAGGGTCACCGACGACGGACGCTGGTAGTGGAACGCGTGGTAGGGGTTGATCGCGGAGTCGATGTCGGCCACCACCACGCGCGGACGGTCGGGATCGGACGGCATGGAGACCTCGGTGCCGGAGCAGCCGTACCCGTTGGGGACGGACCCGATCGGCGTGCCGGGGCACTCGTCGTAGGCATCCACCACGCCATCGCCGTCGGCGTCCTGGGTGGTCGTCGCCAACTCGGCGTCGAGCGTCACCTGGGCGTCGTAGGCGCTTGCGAGCTGCGAGTACGGAACGGCCCGGATGGTGTAGGTGTTCGTGCCGCCCACGGCCGGGAACGACACCGCTTCGCTACCGCTGCTGGTCTCGGCGTCGGCGATGGTGGTGCCGGCGGCGTCGAGCACGTAGAGGTCGTAATCGGACGTGGCGTCGGCGGGGGCGATCGCCACCTTGATCGATGCACCGGGGTGCGTTTGCAGGTAGTCCACGGGCAGCGTCACCGTGAGCGCGTAATCGTCGCAGGGCGCCACGTCGGGCACGCAGGTGAGCGATCCCGAGGTGGCTGTGACGTTCGGTGCGGTGAACGGTCCGCCGGTGTAGGCAGCCGTCCGCTGCGCGTCACTGATGGTGCCGCCCTTGGCGGTCGCGGCTGCAGCTGCCGCGTCCAGTGTCGTGCTCTGTGTCGTGTCCAGTGTCGACGCCAGTGCCACGGCCGCCGCGATGAAGAGGATGATTGCCGCCGGCTTGCCGTATTTCAT
>JAKFEI010000387.1:0-1841 GCA_036675765.1 Nocardioides sp.
CAGGTGGAAGCCGATCCGGAGGCCTATTGGCGCAAGGTCGCCGGCCGCCTGGACTGGATCACGCCCCCGACCCAGATCAAGGACACCTCCTTCCACAAGCACCCGTTCCACATCCGCTGGTACGCCGACGGGGTGCTGAACGTCTCGGTGAACTGCCTGGACCGCCACCTGGCGACCCGCGGCGACCAGACCGCGATCATCTGGGAGAGCGACGAGGGCCATCCCTGGTCGAGCCTGACCTATACGGAGCTGCACGCCGAAGTCTGCCGCATGGCCAATGTGCTGAAGGCCAAGGGCGTCAAGAAGGGCGACCGGGTCACCATCTACCTGCCGATGATCCCGCAGGTGGCGGTGTCCATGCTGGCCTGCGCCCGCATCGGGGCGGTGCATTCGGTGATCTTCGGCGGCTTCTCGGCCGACAGCATCGCCGGCCGCATCCAGGACTGCGATAGCAAGATCGTCATCACCGCCGACGAGGGCATGCGCGGCGGCAAGGTCGTTCCGCTGAAGCAGAACGTCGACGAGGCCCTGAAGTCGTGCCCGGGCGTCACCGACGTGATCGTGGTCCGCCGCACCCGCGCCGAGGTGGCGATGGTCGAGGGCCGCGACGCCTTCTTCTCCGATCTCAAGCAGGACGTCTCCGACGTCTGCGAGCCCGAGCCGATGAACGCCGAGGACCCGCTGTTCATCCTCTACACCTCCGGCTCGACGGGTAAGCCCAAGGGGGTGCTGCACACCACCGGCGGCTACCTGGCCTGGGCGGCCCACACCCACGAGCTGGTGTTCGACTACCGCCCCGGCGAGGTGTTCTGGTGCACCGCCGACGTGGGCTGGGTCACCGGCCACAGCTATGTGGTCTATGGCCCGCTGGCCAATGCGGCGACCACGGTGATGTTCGAGGGCGTGCCCAACTATCCCGACAACTCCCGGTTCTGGGAGGTGATCGACAAGCACAAGGTGGAGATCTTCTACACCGCCCCCACCGCCATCCGCGCCCTGATGCGCGACGGCGACGAGCCGGTGACCAGGACCAGCCGCAAGTCCCTGCGCCTGCTGGGCACGGTGGGCGAGCCGATCAATCCCGAGGCCTGGCTCTGGTATCACCGGGTGGTGGGCGAGGGCCGCTGCCCCATCGTCGACACCTATTGGCAGACCGAGACCGGCGCGGCCCTGGCCACCCCGCTGCCGGGGGCCCATCCCGCCAAGCCCGGCTCCTGCGCCAAGCCGCTCCCCGGCGTGAAGTTCGAACTGGTCGACGCCGAGGGCAAGGTCCTGCACGGCGCGGTCAGCGGCAACCTGGTCATCACCGACTCATGGCCGGGCCAGATGCGCACCGTCTATGGCGACCACCAGCGCTTCTTCGACACCTACTTCTCCACCTATGCCGGCAAGTACTTCACCGGCGACGGCTGCCGCCGCGACGAGGACGGCTACTACTGGATCACCGGCCGGGTGGACGACGTGATCAACGTCTCCGGCCACCGCCTGGGCACCGCCGAGATCGAGAGCGCCCTGGTCGGCAACGAGAACGTCGCCGAGGCCGCGGTGGTCGGCTTCCCGCACGACATCAAGGGCCAGGGCATCTACTGCTTCGTGACCCTCAAGGCCGACGTCACCCCCACCGACATCCTGCAGGCCGAGCTCAAGGGCTGGGTCCGCCGCGAGATCGGCCCGTTCGCCGCCCCGGACGTGGTGCAGTTCGCGCCCGGCCTGCCCAAGACCCGCTCGGGCAAGATCATGCGCCGCATCCTGCGCAAGATCGCCGAGAACGACCTCGCCAACCTGGGCGACACCTCAACCCTGGCCGACCCCGCCGTGGTCGACGACCTGGTCAAGAACCG
>JAKFEI010000286.1:0-1838 GCA_036675765.1 Nocardioides sp.
CGCGTATCGAGGCGCAGCTAGACCAGAGTCGCCTTGGACCGCTGGATCGCACCGAGGACGCCGTTGACGAACGACGGCGACTCATCGGTCGAGAGCTCGCGCACCAGGGTCATCGCCTCGGTGACGGCCACCGTGTCGGGCACGTCATCGGCCCAGAGCAGTTCCCACACGCCGATCCGCAGGACGTTGCGGTCCACGGCGGGCATGCGCGACAGGCTCCAGTCGGTGGAGAACTGCACGAGGATCTCGTCGATCCGCGCCTGGTGCTCGGACACCGCACGCACCAGCACAGCGGTGTAGGGGTTGGTCAGCTGTTCGCCGTCGGCCGTGACGCGCTCGAGCGCCTCGAGTCCCGACTCGCCCCGCATGTCCGCGGCGTAGAGGACGTCGAGTGCTCGCTTGCGCGCCTTGGTCCGGGCTCCCACCTGCTGGTCAGCCCTTCACGCGGGAGAGGTACGAGCCACCCTCGCGGGTGTCCACCTTGATCTTCTCGCCCTGCTCGATGAACAGCGGCACCTGGATCTCGGCGCCGGTCTCCAGCGTGGCCGGCTTGGTGCGACCGGTCGCGGAGTCACCGACGACGCCGGGCTCGGTGTAGCTGACGACGAGCTCGACGGAGGCGGGCAGCTCGATGAAGAGCACCCGGCCTTCGTTGGTGGCGACGATCGCCTCCTGGTTCTCGAGCATGAAGCCCGAGGCGTCGCCGACGATCTCGGGGGCGACCTCGGTCTGCTCGAACGTGCCGGTGTCCATGAAGACGTAGCTGACGCCGTCGTTGTAGAGGTACTGCATCGTGCGGCGGTCGACCGTGGCGGTCTCGACCTTGGTGCCGGCGTTGAAGGTGCGGTCGACGTTCTTGCCCGACTCGACGTTCTTGAGCTTGGTACGGACGAACGCCGGGCCCTTGCCGGGCTTCACGTGCTGGAACTCCACCACGGCCCAGAGCTGGCCGTCGATGTTGAGAACCATGCCGTTCTTGAGGTCATTCGTCGATGCCATGCGCGCGTATTCTCCGATGCAGATGTCAAAGCGGTTCGAGCGGTCCCCGGGGTGCTCAGGACCGGCAGTGAAGTCTAGTGTGCCGAACGGTCAGCGATGAATTCGAGCGCCTGGCGGTAGCCGTCGATGCCCTGGCCCTCGATCACCTTCGCAGCATGCGGCGTCACGACCGAGGTGTGCCGGAACTCCTCGGCGCGCTTCGACGGGGCGCTGATGTGCACCTCGACCAGCGGCGCGACGAGCTGGGCGCAGGCGTCGAACAGGGCGTAGGAGTAGTGCGTCCACGCGCCTGCGTTGAGCACGACAGGCGTCGTGTTGTCTGCGGCGGCGTTGAGCCAGTCGAGCAGCTCGCCTTCGTGATTGGTCTGCATGACCAGGACCCGAAGGCCAAGAGCGGAGCCCCACTCCTCACAGAGGTCGGCGAGCTCGTCATGGGTAGTGGCACCGTAGATCTCGGGCTGTCGCCGGCCGAGCCGACCGAGGTTCGGGCCGTTCAGGACGAGCACCTGCCGGTCACTCATGCCCCACCACCCGAGACGGCGTCGTACGCCGCCCGCAGGTTCTCCTCGGACGGACCGGCCAGCACGACCGGCTTCGCCACGTCGTCGAGTACGACGAAGCGGAGCTGGTTGCCGCGGGACTTCTTGTCCACCCGCATGGTTGCGAGCAACGTCTCGAAGTCGGCTCCGTCCCAGGTGGTCGGCAGGCCGACACGCCCGAACGCGGAGCGATGCCGCTCGACGAGACCAGCGGGCAGGCCACCCTCGCGCGCCGCGAGCTCGGCGACGAACACGCAGCCGATCGCGACGGCCTCGCCGTGGCGGATGGAGTAGTCGGTG
>JAKFEI010000227.1:0-1832 GCA_036675765.1 Nocardioides sp.
GACGTTCTGGAGTCCGGATCGGTTGCGTCGTCGTACAAGAACGGGTGCCCCAGGCAAGAGTCGAACTTGCGACCTTTCGCTTAGGAGGCGGCTGCTCTATCCACTGAGCTACTGGGGCGGCGGTGGACCATCTTGTCAGGTCGGGATCGTTGCGCGCGAAGCGGATTGGGTCCGTGGCCGCCGAGCGGGGAGAATGGGTGGATCCACCGCCGGGCCTTGGCCCGGACCGTACGGTGGGTCCGGCGCGAAGAAGCGCCGTCGGTTGCTCTCGGAAGCACCGGAAGAATCCGCAGTCCCGCCCCGAGGCGGCCGCACGACCAGGTGATCGATGACGCAGGACGAACGCATTCGCCCGATGGCGGGTGAGCAGAGCCCGCCGGGCGGAGCCCGCCGGGTCGCCACGTCACGCGCCGAACGCCGTCCCAAGGCGGCCCGCGGCGCCCGCAGTGGTGGTCGGCGCAAGGCTCCCCAGCCGGGCAAGATCGTCTTCAAGGTGATCCTGAGCAGCCTCCTGGCGCTCGGCCTGGCGACCGGTGTCGGCGTGGTGCTGCTCTACAACAACTGGAACGGCAACCTCGACCGCGAGAACCTCTCCGCGCAGCTGGGCACCGACCGACCCGAGAAGGTCGCCACCGGCCCGCTGGACATCCTGGTGATGGGTGACGACACCCGCTCCGGGAAGGGCAACGACATCGACGGGGAGGGTGGTGGCGGGTCCGACACCACGATCCTGTTCCACCTCTCGGCCGACCGGAAGTTCGCCTACGGGATCTCCATCCCGCGCGACACCGTCATCGACCGGCCCGAGTGCTACAAGAAGGGCGGGGCCGTCATCCCGGCCCAGGCGGCTGCGCAGTGGAACGCTGCGTACGCCATCGGTGGACCGGCGTGCACCATCCGGCAGGTCGAACAGCTCACCGGGATCCGGGTCGACAACTACATCGTCGTCGACTTCAGCGGCTTCAAGGACATGGTCGACGCCCTGGGCGGCGTCGAGGTCTGCATCCCCGAGGACATCGAGGACGAGGAGCACGGCATCACGCTGAAGGCCGGCACCCGCGAGATCAAGGGACAGCAGGCCCTCAGCTACGTCCGGGTCCGCCACATCGGTGACGGCACAGACCCGCAGCGGATCAAGCGCCAGCAGGCGTTCATGGCCTCCATGATCAGCAAGGCCGTCGGTGCCGACACCCTCGCGCAGCCGGTCAAGCTGACGAAGTTCATCAACGCGACGACCAGTTCGCTGAAGACGGACTTCGACAACATTGCCCAGCTGGCCGACATCGCCGCGTCGTTCAACGGCATCGGGCTGGACAACATCTCGTTCGTCACGACTCCGTGGGTCTACTCCACGGCCCAGCCGGGCCGCGTCGAGTGGACGTCCGAGGTCAAGAAGCTGTGGCGCCTGGCACGCACCGACCGGCGCCTGACCAAGGAGTTCCTCGGCGACTCGATCAGCGCCGGCGAGAACACCGATGGATCGTCGTCGGCCTCGGGCGGCGCGAGC
This sequence comes from Nocardioides sp., assembly GCA_036675765.1. Classification (GTDB taxonomy): domain Bacteria; phylum Actinomycetota; class Actinomycetes; order Propionibacteriales; family Nocardioidaceae; genus Nocardioides. The sequence continues at coordinate 1,508 of JAKFEI010000227.1, forward strand.
TCCGGGACGACCGAGTCGACCGACTCGCCGGGCACGCCGGGCTCGCCCGGCACCGAAGCGACCGACGGGGCCACCGCGGACCCGCAGGGCATGTCCGACGACGCCCGCGCTCGCGCGGGTCTGTGCTGACCGGGCGGTACCCCTGATGGCGGACCGGCCCGAACCCGAGTGGAAGCGCAAGCAGCGCCTCGCCGAGATCTTCGGTGACGTGCTGCCGACCGTCACCTCGGACGAGAAGGACCCGCCCGCGCCCGAGAAGGAGGGCGGCGACACCGCCTCCGAGCGCTGGCTGAAAGCACAAGTGCCGCCTCACCACGGAGGGTGA
>JAKFEI010000144.1:0-1828 GCA_036675765.1 Nocardioides sp.
GCCGAGGCCGGCATCGCGGCGCCGGCGGAGGAGGAGGACGAGGTCGAGCGGTTCCGCGAGTTCCTCGACCATGTCTCCGCCGATGACTTCGAGGCCGAGGATCTCGGCCCCAACGAGGGTTGACCTCAAAGTCTCAACCTGTGTCTCAGCCTCAACCTCACCTTGAGGCTGAGGGTTTTCCACGACACGCCCAGTGACGTCTTTGACCGACCCGGACTGCCGCCGTACCTTGAAGTGTCGAATGACACGCATGAATGTTGGATCCCGTGGAGGACCAGTGAACGAGCAGCAGCCGGAGACGGCACAGCAGTCCGCACAGCGTGAAGCTGAGGCGGCCGCCGCAGCCGAGGAGCAAGGACTGCTCTTCTCCGACGACGTTTCTCCGGTGCCGAGTGACCTCGGGTACCGCGGTCCGACGGCGTGCAACGCCGCCGGCATCACCTACCGCCAGCTTGACTACTGGGCGCGCACCGGGCTGATCGAGCCCAGCGTTCGCGGTGCCAAGGGCTCCGGCTCGCAGCGGCTCTACAGCTTCCGCGACATCCTGATCCTCAAGATCATCAAGCGCCTGCTCGACGCCGGCATCTCGCTGCAGCAGATCCGCACCGCGGTGAGCCACCTGCGCGAGCGCGGCACCGACGACCTGACCCAGGTCACCCTGATGAGCGACGGCGCCTCGGTCTACGAGTGCACCAGCAACGACGAGGTCATCGACCTCCTCCAGGGCGGCCAGGGCGTGTTCGGCATCGCCATCGGCGGCGTCTGGCGCGAGATCGAAGGCACCCTCGCCCAGCTCCCGAGCGAGCACGCCGATGCCGAGGTCGGCGAAGCGAGCGAGGGCGACGAGCTCGCCGCGCGACGGGCAGCTCGCATCGTCAGCTGACGGACAGTCTTTCCACCAAGAGCCACCCTGCGCTGTAGGGTGGCTCTTGCTGTTGATGCTGCACGGGAGAGTCAGGCCGCCCGAAAGACGTAGGCCTGCGCCGAAGGGGCAATTCCTCCCCGGAACCTCTCAGGCGCCCGGACCGTGCGGAGCAGGCAACTGTGGAGCTGCACCGGTGCAGTGACAGAGGGGGAGGGATTCGATCTCTCTTTGTCGATCCCCAAGGACCCGCCTGCTCATGAGCACCCCTTTCGTCAACCGCCACATCGGACCGGACGCAGCACAGGTCCAGACCATGCTCGAGCGGCTCGGCTTCGCCTCGATCGATGAGCTGATGGACGCGGCCGTGCCGAAGTCGATTCGCTCCACCGACGCGCTGGCGCTGCCGGACGCCGTCGACGAGGAGACCGCAGCCGCCGAGCTCCGGGCCCTCGCCGCGAGCAACGTCCCCGGCGAACCGATGATCGGCCTGGGGTACCACGCGACGGTGACCCCCGCGGTGATCCGGCGCAACGTGCTGGAGGACCCGAGCTGGTACACCGCCTACACGCCGTACCAGCCGGAGATCTCCCAGGGCCGGCTCGAGGCCCTCATCAACTTCCAGACGATGGTGTCGGACCTGACCGGTCTCACCACGTCCGGCTCCTCCCTCCTCGACGAAGGTACGGCGGCCGCTGAGGCCGTCGCGCTGGCGTTCCGCGCGAACCGGAAGGCCACGGGCCCCTTCGTCATCGACGCCGACGCGCTGCCGCAGACGATCGACGTGGTGCGCACCCGCGCCGAGGGCATCGGCATCGAGATCCTCGTCGCCGACCTCACCCACGGCCTGCCCGAGGGCGAGTTGTCCGGTGTGCTCGTGCAGTACCCCGGCGCGTCCGGCCGGATCGCCGACATCAAGCCGATCATCGACGCGGTCCACGAGCGGGGCGGCCTCGCCGTGGTGGC
>JAKFEI010000509.1:0-12905 GCA_036675765.1 Nocardioides sp.
CGACGTTGATGTCGAGGACGACGTTGACGACGAGGCCCTCGCTGTGGGTGAGGTGCACCCGGCCGAGTCCGACGTGAGCCGGCTCCGTTCGCGATTGGCCCAGATCCGCGGCTGGTCGACCCAGTCCGACGATGGCGAGGACGCCGACGTCGAGAACACCGACGAGATCGTGCTCGACGAGGACCCGTCGGACGTCGAGAACACCGACGAGATCGTGCTGCCGCCCGAAGAGCTCCGCCGCGACCCGCGCGACAGCCTTCGTGGCGACGGGCACGACGACGGGCACGACGAGGGTGGCGAGCCGCCGACGCCGGGCCGCCCGACCGTGCTCTCCGCCCGTGTTGAAGTCGACCGACCTGTCACGGCCCGGATGCCGCTCGATGACTCCGTGGCGACGTACGCAGCGCCCGGGGACACGATGACGGTCGTGCTGGACGACCTGGCGGTGCGGCCGTCCGCACAGCCGATCATCGGCCCGGACCTCGCTGCTGCCCGTGACCGCCTGCGGCTCACGATCGACCAGCTCTCGGACCGCACCCGGATCCGGCCCCACGTCATCGAGGCCATGGAGGTCGACGACTTCGGCCCGTGCGGTGGCGACTTCTACGCCCGCGGCCACCTGCGCACCCTGGCCCGTGTGCTCGGTGTCGACGCGGCGCCGTTGGTGGCGTCGTACGACGAGACCTACGCCCACGCCCCTGTCGACCCACGTCGGGTCTTCGAGTCCGAACTGGCCACCGGTGCCGGTGGCGCGATCCGGAGCACCCGCGGCGGACGCAACTGGTCGGTCCTGATCGCTGCCGTGATGGGCGCGATCCTCATCTGGTCGATCGCCCGGCTCGTCATGGACGGTCCGGCCCCGGTCGGCGACACCCCCGTGCTCAACCAGAGCGGCGGCATCTCCGACACCGCGGCCGCCAAGGGCGACCCGGTGAAGCTCACCCTCACGGCTGCCGGTGGCGGCGCGACGCTCAATGTGCGCGACGGCGCCGGCGAGATCGTGTTCGACGGTGCCCTTGCGTTCGGTCAGACGACCGAGCTCAGGGTCGTGCCGCCCATCCGGATCACCAGTTCCGACGGCTCGGTGACGTACGCCCTCGGCAAGAACAAGGCCAAGGCGCTGGGGGAGACCGGCGTCGACGTCGCCAAGACCCTGGTCGCTCGCTGACGCTCCGTTGCTGGAGGGCTCCCCGGTTCCGACGAATCCCGGCCGGGGGCTCTCCGCCGGTAGGCTCGTGCGGACATGACCAGCACTCCCGCCCCCGTCTCGGTTGCCCTGCTCACCCTCGGGTGCGCCCGCAACGACGTCGACTCCGAGGAGCTCGCCGGCCGCCTGGCGGCCGACGGCTTCGTCCTCGTCGATGACCCGGAGGACGCGGACACCGTCGTCGTGAACACCTGCGGGTTCGTCGACGCAGCCAAGAAGGACTCGATCGACACGCTGCTCGCCGCCTCCGACCTCAAGGAGTCGGGGAGGCCGCAGGCCGTCGTCGCGGTCGGTTGCCTGGCCGAGCGGTACGGCGAGGAGCTCGCCGACTCGCTGCCCGAGGCCGACGCGGTGCTGGGCTTCGACGACTACGAGGACATCGGCGGTCGCCTCCGCTCGATCCTCGCTGGTGACAAGCAGCACCCGCACACCCCGCGTGACCGACGCCTGCTGCTCCCGATCAGCCCGGCCGACCGCCAGGCGGTCGTCGAGCGTCCCGCCGACGCCGGCCAGGAGGTCGCGATCCCGGGTCGTTCCGCGCTGCGCAAGCGGCTCGACGGTGGCCCGATGGCCCCGCTCAAGCTGGCCAGCGGCTGCGACCGGCGCTGCACGTTCTGTGCGATCCCGATGTTCCGCGGGTCGTTCGTGAGCCGCCGACCGTCCGACGTACTGCAGGAAGCCGCCTGGCTCGCCGAGCAGGGCGTCAAGGAGCTCTTCCTGGTCTCGGAGAACTCGACGTCGTACGGCAAGGACCTGGGCGACCTGACCCTGCTGGAGACGATGCTTCCCGAGCTCGCGGCGCTCGACGGGATCGAGCGGGTGCGGGTGTCCTACCTGCAGCCCGCCGAGACCCGTCCCGGCCTGGTCAAGGCGATCGCGACCACACCCGGCGTGGCGCCGTACTTCGACCTGTCGTTCCAGCACGCGAGCGCCTCGGTGCTGCGTCGGATGCGCCGCTTCGGCGACCCGGAGAGCTTCCTGGGCCTGCTCGACCAGGTGCGCGGACTGTCCCCGGAAGCCGGCGTGCGCTCCAACGTGATCGTCGGGTTCCCCGGCGAGACCGAGGAGGACCTGCAGACCCTGTGCGACTTCCTCGTCGCGGCCCGGATGGACGTCACCGGCGTCTTCGGGTACTCCGACGAGGACGGCACCGAGGCCGAGACGTTCGACGGCAAGCTCGACGACGACGAGATCCGTGCACGCCTGCAGCACGTCACCGACCTGGTCACCGAACTCACCACCGACCGTGCCGAGGAACGAATCGGCACCGTCGTCGAGGTCCTCGTCGAGGAGGTCGACCCTGACGGCACCGGTGACGGCACGGTCGAGGGCCGGGCCGCTCAGCAGGGCCCCGAGGTCGACGGAACCACCCGCATCCTGGGGGCGCCGGGAGCGCGTGTGGGTGACTTCGTCCGGGCGATCGTCGTTGCAAGCGATGGCGTCGACCTGATCGCCGAACCGGTTGAAGGAGTGGCATGAGCGAGACCACTGGATCCAGTGCACCGGTTGCGTCGGACGACGCGAAGCCGAGCAACTGGAACGTCCCCAACGCTCTCACCACGCTGCGGATCATCCTGGTGCCGTTCTACGGCTGGGCCCTCCTGTACGACGGCGGCGAGTCCGTCCTGTGGCGCACCGTCGCCTTCGGGATCTTCTTCGTCGGCATGGTCACCGACAAGGTCGACGGCGACATCGCCCGCAAGCACAACCTGATCACCGACTTCGGCAAGATCGCCGACCCGATCGCCGACAAGGCGATCACGGGCATGGCCTTCATCGGCCTCGCGATCATCATGGACACCTGGTGGATGTGGACGATCGCCATCGTCGTCCTGGTCCGCGAGTGGGCCGTCACCCTGCTGCGCCTCTCGGTGCTCAAGGCCGTGGTCATCGCGGCCGCGCAGAGCGGCAAGTGGAAGACCGTCGCCCAGGCGTTCGCGCTCGGCTTCCTGAGCCTGCCCCTGCTCGAGGTCAAGGGCTGGCTGGACGTGCCCGGTGAGATCACCTACGGCGTCGCGCTCGTTTTCCTCGCAGCCGCCTTCGTGCTGACCCTCTGGTCGGGCTACGAGTTCTTCCGTGACGTCTGGAAGCAGCGCCACGACATCCGCAAGGCTGTCTAGCGCGTCTGCAAGTCCTCCGTGCTGCAGGTGTCGGCGCGGTGATCCCTCCGGTCGGACCTGAGGGTTTGCACCGTTTCTTCACCAAATCGTTGCGAGAGTTTTCCTCAACCCCTTGCCACGGGTGCGGTCGGCCGACATAGGGTCAGGCTCCTTCCCCCCGTTTCGCCAGCTTTCTCGGGCACGCGTTGCGGTTGCCGCTTTGTCGACCCCACCCTCGGAAGTAGCGCGATGCGTTCAGCGAAGCAGTTCCTTTTCGGTTCCCTCGGCACCGCCCTGGCCCTTTCGGGCCTGACCGCACTGGCGCCCACGCCGGTGCAGGCGGCCAGCACCGGACTGATCATCAACGAGGTGTACGGCGGCGGTGGCTCGACCTCCGCATCGGCTGCCTACAAGACCGACTTCGTCGAACTCCTCAACCCGACGGGTGAGGCCAAGTCCCTGGACGGGCTGAGCATCCAGTACCGCAGTGGCGGCTACTCGTCGGGCGCCGTCAGCGCGCTGGCGTTGCCGAACGTGAGCGTTCCCGCGGGCAGCAAGTACCTCGTCCAGGTGAGCAGCCCGACGGGTTGCACCGGCGGCGTCCTGTGCGGTGGGGCGGATCTTCCTTCGCCGGACTTCGTGGCGAGCACCACCTTGTTGAACATGGCGGCCGGCAGCGGTCAGGTGATCCTCGTCCAGGGGACCACCGGAATCACGACGACCGGCGCCGCAATGCACACGGTCACCAACGTCATCGATTTCGTGGGCTACGGCACGGCCACGTCCTCGGAGACCGCCCCGATCGGTCCGGCAGCGACCAACACGTCGTCGGTGCAACGCAAGAACACCATCGACGCGGACAACAACTCGACCGACTACAACGGCCCGGCCACCCCGAGCCCTGAGGGCATGGGTGCGGTCGTCCAGCCGCTGGTGGCCACCGACCCGGGTGACAAGACCTTCACCGTCGATGCCCCGATCACGCCGATCAACCTCACGGCGACGGGCGGCACCTCGCCGTACACGTGGGCCGTGACCGCGGGCGCCCTGCCTGCCGGCCTGACGCTGACGGGCAACCAGATCTCCGGCATCCCGACGGCAGTGACCGAGTCGCCGGTCGAGATCACGGTGACGGCCACCGATGACGCCGAGCCCGCGGAGACCGCGACGGCGACCTTCACGATCACGGTCAACGAAGCGCTCGAGATCACCCCGATTGCCACCATCCAGGGCACCGGCGCCCGCTCGCCGTTCGCCCCCGCCAGTGGCAACGGCAACGGCACGGAGATCAAGTCGACCGAGGGCGTCGTCACCGCCGCCTACCCGGTGGGCGGCTTCAACGGGCTCTACATCCAGACCCCGGGTGCCGACACCGAGGGCGCCTCGGACGGCATCTTCGTCTACGGCGGCTCGACCAACGCCAACATCCCCGCGGGCATCCAGGTGGGCGACTCCGTGCGCGTCACCGGCCCGATCGCGGAGTTCTTCGACCTGACCCAGATCGTTCCCGGCGCTGGGGGAGTGACCGAGCTGGAGACCTCGCTCGGCACGATCACCCCGCGTGCGATCGCGTATCCGACGGCCGTCGCGGACCGAGAGGTCCGCGAGGGCGAGCTGCTCGCACCGACCGGCGACTTCACGATCACGAACGCCTTCCAGACCAACAACTTCGGTGAGGTCGGCCTCGCGTCCGGCACCGGCCCGCTCAAGCAGCCGACCGAGTTCGTCGACGACGACGACGCGGCCGGCCTCACGGCGATCGACGCCGAGAACGCCTCGCGTGCGGTCACCCTCGATGACGGTTCGACCACCAACTACCTGGGCACCCAGGCCACCAAGGCACTCCCGGTGCCGTGGCTCACCCAGGGCGCCGGCGCCAACCCGTCCCCGCCGCGCGTCGGTGCCGGCATCACCTTCCACGCTCCGGTCGTCCTCGACTTCCGCAACAGCGTGTGGAAGTTCCAGCCGCAGGGCCAGGTGACGACGAACGGCGCTGCCGTGGCGACCTTCGAGGACACCCGCGCCCAGAACATGGCGCCCGCGGACGTCGGCGGCGAGATCAAGATCGCGACGTTCAACGTCCTCAACTACTTCAACACCACCGGCGAGGCCTACGTCGCCGCCGGCCCGCTGCAGAACCCGCCGCAGAACACGCACTGCACCTACTTCACCGACCGTGGCCCGGGCGGTGACAACGGCACTGACGCCAGCGACCGCATCGGCAACAACGACTGTGGCGTGATCGGTCCCGACGGCATCAAGTCCAGCAACGGACCGCGTGGGGCCGCGACCGCGGCGAGCCTCGCCCGCCAGGAGGAGAAGCTCGCCAAGGCGATCGTCGCCATGGACGCCGACGTGATCGGCCTCGAAGAGGTCGAGAACTCCATCAAGCTGCCCGGCGAGACCAACCGCGACGACGCCCTCGCGCGCATCGTCGAGCTCATTGACGCCATCGAGCCCGCTGCTGGCTGGAAGTTCGTGAAGAGCCCCGGTGAGGCCGTCACCGCGGCAGCTGTCGGCGAGCAGGACGTGATCCGCGGGGCCTTCATCTACAAGTCGACCGCGGTGGCCACGGTCGGCCAGTCCGACATCCTCTTCGGCACCTCCGAGTTCGCCAACGCCCGCGAGCCGCTGGCGCAGGCGTTCAAGAAGGCCGGTGGGCTCGACGCGGACGCCTTCGCCGTCATCGTGAACCACTTCAAGTCCAAGGGCGACAACGCCAGCCCGGCGCCGCCGGCAACGGGCGACAACGCCAACAGCCCCTACTACGGCGCCTTCAACGGCGACCGCACCCGCCAGGCCACGCGTCTCCTGCAGTTCGCCGACGACTTCGCCGCGGACCGCGGCATCGAGGCCGTCTTCCTGGTCGGTGACTTCAACTCGTACACCAAGGAAGACCCGATCCACGTCCTCGAGACGGGTGGCTTCACGCCGATCGAGTCCGACGACGCGGGTGACGAGAGCTACTCGTTCTCCGGGTTCTCCGGCTCGCTCGACCACGTGCTCGCCAACGAGGCAGCCGAGGCCCTGGTGACCGGCGCGGACATCTGGGAGATCAACGCCAACGAGGCGATCTCCTTCCAGTACAGCCGCTACAACTACAACGTCACCGACTTCTGGCAGCCGAACCTGCCGTTCGCCACGTCGGACCACAACCCCGAGGTCGTCGGTCTCGACCTGGCCGACGCCACGGAGCCGGACTACAAGGAGATCCAGGTCCTCGGGACCAACGACTTCCACGGTCGGCTGCTGCCCGACAGCGGCAACGCTGCCGGTGCGGCGCCGTACGCCACGGCGATCAAGGAGCTGCGCGAGGAGAACCCGAACACGATCTTCGTCGCCGCCGGTGACCTCGTCGGTGCCTCGACCTTCGAGTCCTTCATCCAGGACGACGAGCCGACGATCGACGCGCTGAACGCGATGGGCCTGGAGGTCTCGGCGGCCGGTAACCACGAGTTCGACCGTGGGTACGCCGACTTCGAGGGCCGGATCCGGGATCGCGCCGCCTGGGAGTACATCGCAGCCAACCTGGACTACGCCGACACGATCGCCGAGCCGGACCAGCTCGCGGAGACCTGGAAGAAGACCATCGACGGCGTCGAGATCGGCTTCGTCGGCGCGGTCACCGAGGACCTGCCTGCGCTGGTCAACCCGGCCGGCATCCAGGGAGTGACCGTGACGGACGTGGTCGACGCGACCAACGCCGCCGCCGCTGCGCTCAAGGCCGAGGGCGTCGACCTGGTCGTCCTGCTGGTCCACGAGGGTTCCGCGACGACCGAGTGCAACTCGCCGACCTTCACCGACCCCGCCACGGTCTGGGGCAACATCACCCAGAACACGTCGGCTGACGTCGACGCGATCATCTCGGGCCACACCCACCTCGCCTACAACTGCAAGTACACCGTCGACGAGTGGGTGAGCGACGGCCGCGCCGTCACGAAGCGCCCGGTCGTCTCGGCCGGCCAGTACGGCACGAACCTGAACAAGCTGGTCTTCAAGTTCGACGGCGAGAACCTTGCGGTCATCACGCAGGAGATCCTTCCGACCGCCGGTGTCGGCTACGCGCCTGACCCGGACGTGCAGGCGATCGTCGACGACGCCGTCGACTTCGCCGAGACCGCCGGCAGCGCCGTGCTCGGCCAGATGAACGGCCCGTTCAAGCGGGCGTCGTACAACCCCTCGGGCAACCCCACCGAGAACCGCGGTGGAGAGTCGACGCTGAGCAACCAGGTCGCCGAGGTCCAGCGCTGGGCCACCGACGAGGCCGGCATCGAGACCGACATCGCCTTCATGAACCCGGGCGGACTCCGCGCGGACATGGCCGGCACGATCAACGGCGACCTGCGCGACCTGACGTTCCGGCAGGCCGCGGATGTCCAGCCGTTCGCCAACACGCTGGTGAACCTGAAGCTCACCGGCGCCCAGCTCGAGACGGTGCTGGAGCAGCAGTGGCAGCGCAACGCCCTGGGTGGTGTGCCGTCGCGGCCGTTCCTGCGGCTCGGCGTCTCCGACGGCTTCACCTACACGTACGTGGAGACCCCGGAGACGGTCAGCGTTCCGAATGCGGCCCCGGTCAACACGTTCCGCGGCGAGGTCACGGGCATGTGGCTCAACGGTGAGCCGGTCGACGCCGCACAGGTCTACTCCGTCACCGTGAACTCGTTCCTCGGCGGCGGTGGCGACAACTTCTGGGAGCTCGCCAACGGCACCGACAAGGTGGACACCGGCAAGGTCGACCTCGAGGCGATGGTCGAGTACATGGACCAGTACGACGCCGCGTCCCCGCTACCGGTCGACTACGGCCAGCGGGCCGTCGAGATCGATCGCGGCACCGAGGCCACCGCCGTCTACGAGCCCGGCAGCCAGGTCACGTTCGACGTCGGGTCGTGGGCGATGACCGCGTCCGGCGACGCCCAGGACACCGACCTGCAGGTCAAGGTCGGTGACGAGGTGATCGGTACCTTCCCGGTCAACAACACCGTCGGGGCCGCGGCCTACGACTCCTACGGCACCGCGTCGGTGTCCGTGACGCTGCCGGAGTCGATCGGCAACGGTGTCCAGGAGCTGACCCTCTACGGCCCGACCACCAAGACGTCGGTCCCGGTCTTCATCGAGGTCGACGACGTGGAGGACATCCAGATCCTCGGGACCAACGACTTCCACGGTCGTCTGCTGGTCGACGAGACCCCGTCGGACAAGGACTGCGACGACGTCCTGTGCCCGGCGGCCGTCCTCTCGGGCACCGTCAAGCAGTTGCGCACCGAGAACCCGAACACGGTGTTCGTGGCGGCCGGTGACCTGATCGGCGCCTCGACGTTCGAGTCCTTCATCCAGAACGACGAGCCGACGATCGACGCGCTCAACGAGGCGGGTCTCGAGGTCTCGGCCGCGGGCAACCACGAGTTCGACCAGGGTTACGAGGACCTGGTCGGCCGGGTCCAGGACCACGCGGACTGGGACTACATCGCCGCCAACGTCGAGGAACCCGACGGTCGTGACGACCTCGCCGAGACGTGGACCAAGGAGTTCGGTGACGTCACGGTCGGCTTCGTCGGCGCGGTCACCGAGGAACTGCCTTCGCTGGTGAGCCCGGCCGGGATCCAGGGCCTGACGGTGACCGACATCGTCGATGCCACCAACGCTGCCGCCGCGGACCTCAAGGCCGGCGGGGCCGACCTGGTCGTCCTGCTGGTCCACGAGGGGGCGTCGAACACGGACTGCGCCTCGACGCAGTTCACCGACGAGAACACGGTCTGGGGCAACATCACCCAGAACGTGTCGGCCGAGGTGGACGCGATCGTGTCGGGCCACACCCACCTCGCCTACAACTGCTCCATCCCGGTGCAGGAATGGGTCGACGGCGGTCGTGCGGTCACCCAGCGCCCGGTGGTGTCGGCCGGCCAGTACGGCCAGAACCTCAACAGGCTCGTGTTCTCGGTGGACGCGAGCACCGGGGACGTGGTCGCGAAGGCCCAGTCGATCGTGGCCCTGAACGCCAGTTCGCCGAGCGACCCGGCGGTCGAGGAGATCGTCAACGAGGCCAAGGCCGTCGCCGAGGTCCAGGGCGCAGTCAAGATCGGCGAGATCGCGGGACCGTTCAACCGGGCGCGGATCACGGGCAGCACGGAGCCGAACCGCGGTGGTGAGTCCACGCTCGGCAACAAGGTGGCCGAGGTGCAGCGCTGGGCGACCCGGAACCCGGAGTCCGGGGCGGCACAGATCGCGTTCATGAACCCCGGCGGCCTCCGCCAGGACATGCTCGGCACGATCAACGGTGACGCCCGCGACCTGACGTACAAGCAGGCCGCCGTCGTCCAGCCGTTCGCGAACACGCTGGTCAACATGGACCTGACGGGCGCCCAGCTCGAGACGGTGCTCGAGCAGCAGTGGCAGCGCACCACCGGCGGAACGGTGCCGTCGCGCCCGTTCCTGCGGCTGGGTGCATCCGACGGCTTCACCTACACCTACGTGGAGACCCCGGTGACCGTCAGCGGTGTGCCGACCTTCCAGGGTGAGGTGACCGGCATGTGGCTCAACGGTGAGCCGCTCGACCCGGCAACCAGCTACTCGGTGACGGTGAACTCGTTCCTGGGCTCCGGCGGTGACAACTTCCGCGAGTTCGCGAACGGCACCGGCAAGGCCGACACCGGCAAGGTGGACCTGCAGGCGATGGTCGACTACATGGCGGAGTTCTCGGCCACCGAACCGCTGGCCGTCGACTACAGCCAGCGCGCAGTCGAGGTCGAGTTCCCGGCCGACGCCCCCTCCGGCTACGAGCCCGGTGGCACGGTGACCTTCGATGTCGGCTCGTGGACCATGTCCAACCCCGACGACGTGAAGGACACCGCGGTCCAGGTCAAGCTCGGCGACACGGTCCTCGGGACCTTCGCGCTGGACAACACCATCGGGACCGACCGGTACGACCCCTACGGCAAGGCGGCCGTCGCGGCCACGCTCCCGGGCGACCTGGAAGCGGGCGACGTCGACCTCACGCTCGTCGGTGCCGAGACCGGTACGTCGATCATCGTGCCGATCACCGTCATGGAGCCGGACCCGGTGGCGGTCGTCAACAACACGCCGCCGACCATCACCGGGACCGCGAAGGTGGGCGCGCCGCTCGGCAGCACGCCGGGAACCTGGACGCCGGCCGACGTCGAGCTGGCCTACCAGTGGATCGTCGGGGGAGTCGAGGTCAACGGCGCGACGACGTCGACGTACACGCCGGTCGTGGCCGACCTGGGCAAGGTGGTCACGCTCGAGGTGACGGCCTCGGCCGAGGGCTCGCTCGACGGTGTGGCGACGTCCGCCCCGACGGCGGCAGTGGCGGCGGGCACGATCGTCAACAACTCCCTGCCGACGATCGCAGGCACGGCCAAGGTCGGCCGCAAGCTGACCGCGACCAAGGGCACATGGACGCCGACGCCGACCAGCACCACGCTCCAGTGGCTCGCGAACGGCGTCCCGATCTCGGGGGCGACCGGCTCGACCCTCGTGCTCAAGGCGGCCCAGGTCGGCAAGCGGATCTCGGTCCGGGAGACCGCGACGCTGACCGGCTACACCAACGCGGCGGCGGTGTCGGTCTCGACGGCCATCGTGGTCAAGGGCAAGGTCCAGCTCCTCAGCCGGACCACCCCCTTGCGGGTCGTGGTCAACAAGACCCGGGTGACGGTGATCGTGGTGCCACGCAACGCCGACCGCATTCCTGCGACCGGCAGGGTCGAGGTCAGGATCGGGCGTACGACGATCACCCGCACGCTGGTGGGCGGTCGGGTGGACATTCGTTTCCCCGTGATGCGCTCGACGGGCCTGAAGTCGGTCCGGATGCGCTACCTGGGCAACGCCTCCCTCGACGCCCAGACCGACTACACCGTGTTCTCGGTCGTCCGTCGATAGTCCCTGGTCCGACGTCCCGGCGCGCTCGTGCCGGGACGTCGGCGGGGCATGCCACGATCGGCACATGGGATCAGCCGCTGACCTGCTCGTCGCCGCACTGCGTGAAGCGAACGCCACCGTCGGTACCGCCGAGTCATTGACGGGTGGCCGGGTCGCGACACGGATCACGAACGTGCCCGGATCGTCAGTGGTGTACGCCGGCGGCGTGGTCAGCTACCAGACCCCGGTCAAGATCAACGTGCTCGGCGTCCCCGAGGAGACCGTCGCCGAGCACGGCGTCGTCTCGGCCGAGTGCGCGCGGGAGATGGCCCTCGGGGTGCGTCGTCTCCTCGGCACGACGTACGGCGTCAGCACCACGGGCGTGGCCGGTCCCGACCGCCAGGAGGGCAAGCCCGTGGGCACGGTGTTCGTCGGTGTGGCCGGCCCGGAGGGCGTGCACGCCGAGGCGTTGTCCCTCGAGGGGGACCGGTCCGCGATTCAGGATGCGAGCGTCGAGGCCGCCGTGTCGGCGCTGGCTGCGATGATCTCATCGACCGGTCCAGCGCCGGAAGATTCTCGGCTCGGGTAGCGTTGAGCCAGAGTCCCCGCACAACCACCCATGAGAGGAGATCGAGATGGTGCTCTTCCGCCGCTCGCTCGGTGACATCCTGCGCAGTCGCCGCACCGAGCTCGGTCTGACCCTCCGGGAGGTCTCGGGCTCCGCGCGGGTCAGCCTCGGCTACATCTCCGAGATCGAGCGTGGGCAGAAGGAAGCGTCCTCCGAGCTGCTCTCGTCGCTGTGCGACGCGCTCGAGATGCCGCTGTCCGACGTGCTCCGCGAGGTTGCCCACCACGTCGCCGTCGAAGAAGCCGCGCTCCTGGCGATGGCCCCGACCCCCATCGCTCCGCGTCGCGCGGGCGAGGTCGTGGCCTCCGCCGCGTAGTTCGTCCAGCTCGTCTAGCGCGCCATCGCTTCGAGGCGCGCGATCCGCTCTGCCATCGGCGGGTGGGTGGAGAACATCCGCGACATGTCCGCAGCGCGGAACGGGTTCGCGATCATCATGTGACTGGCGTTCTGCAGCTGCGCCGTCGGTGCCAGTGGTGCGCGGGCGGTGCCGTGCTCGAGCTTGCGCAGCGCGGAAGCCAGGGCGAGCGGGTCACCGGTGAGGCGGGCGCCGTCCTCGTCGGCGTCGTACTCGCGGGTGCGGCTGATCGCCATCTGGATGATGCCGGCCGCGAAGGGTGCGAGCAGCGCGGTCGCGATCATCACCAGCGGGTTCGGGCGGTTCTCGTCGTTGCCGCCGCCGAAGATCGACGAGAACGCCAGGAACTGTCCGACCGAGCTGATCACACCGGCGAGGGCCGCAGCGACCGAGCCGGTGAGGATGTCGCGGTTGTAGACGTGCATCAGTTCGTGGCCCAGCACGCCGCGCAGTTCGCGCTCGTCGAGCAGGGCGAGGATGCCGTCGGTGCAGCACACGGCGGCGTGCTGCGGATTGCGGCCCGTGGCGAACGCGTTCGGCGCCTGGGTCGGAGAGACGTAGAGCGCCGGCATCGGCTGGTTGGCGGCCGTCGAGAGCTCGCGGACGATCCGGTACATCGCCGGCGCCTGCTGCTCGGAGACCGGGTAGGCGTGCATGGCGCGGATGGCGAGCTTGTCGGAGTTCCAGTAGCCGTAGGCCGTGGTGGCCAGGCCGATCGCCGCGAAGATCCAGATGAACAGGGAA
>JAKFEI010000504.1:0-1819 GCA_036675765.1 Nocardioides sp.
GTCCATCAGGTTCTGGTCGAGACGGTCGAGCTGGTCCATCAGGGTCGGCGAGCCGAAGGCCTGGGCCGACAGTTGCATCAGCTCCGCGCGTTGCTCGGGCGTCATCGAGTTGAGCATCCGCTGCGCCGCAGCCGACCGCTGGGCAAGCGTGTCGAGGAGCTCGTCGATGTCCTGCGGGTTCTCGGGGAAGTGCTGGCCGTGCTTGTCCATGAACTCCCGGAAGTCCTCCGGAGTGTCCTCGCCGGCCGCGTGCTTCTCGAGCAGGTCGTTGAGGTCGGACAACATCTCGTTGATCGCCTCCCGATCCTGCTCGCTGGCGTTCTCGAGGGCCTGCTTCATGCCGGCGAACCGCTGGTCGAGGAGCTCGCGACCGAGCAGGTCCTTGATCTGCTCGAAGGCCTCCCGGGCCTCGCTGGACTGCCAGTCGTAGTCACCCAACTCGGTGACCGCGGCTGCCGGCGAGTCCGGCAGGTTCTGCAGGCGCATCTCGCGGAACGCGCGGTCGCCGTCGTCCATCAGGGCGTCGCGCGCCAATTGCTTGCGCTCCTCGAGGACTGCCCGCTCCAGCAGTTCGCGAACCTCCTGCAGGGTGCCGTCGAGGTTGTTGCGCTGCAGCAGGTCCCGGCGCCGCTCGGCCACCCGGCGGGCCAGGTCGTCGAGTCCCGACTGGTCCCGGCCACCGCGGCGAAGGAACTCGCGCATCGCCCGTTCGGGGCTGTAGCCGGCCATCACGTCCTCGCCGATGGCGTCGAGCGCCTCGGCGATGTCGACGGGCGGCGCGAGGGGGTCGCCGCCGTCGTACCGGTGGTAGCGGCTCATGGCCGCGCCCGGCGTACGTCGGCCCCGGACCGCAGCGCCTGCGGGATCTCGGCGACCTGGTCGACTTGTTCCAGCAGCGCTGCGACCTTGCCCGGCTCCTCGGTGGTGTCCACCGCGACGTCGTAGGTGATCCCTGTCGAGCGCCAGGCTTTGTCGAAGCCGCCTCGAGCCGTGACGGCGACCCCGTGCACCGCCAGCCCTGTCGCCCGCGCCTCCCGGACGGTGTCGTTGAGCACGCACACGCCGACCGCCACGTGCAGGAGGTGTCCTCCGGTCCCGGGAGCCTCGACCACGATCCCCCGCTCGGTCCACGCGTGCGGCACGACCCAGCCGGCGGTTTCCTCGGCACGCAAGGACCCCGCGCTGACCCGGACCTCGAAGTCGTCAGCCATAGACGGTCTCGGAACCGGCCGCGCCGATGTGCTGGTCCTTGCCGATCTTGCGCGCCAGGAAGAGCCCCTCGAGGGCCAGTTCGATGGCGGCGGCGCGCTCACCGTCCGTCGTACCGCTTCCGGCGCCGTTGACGCGGTCGCAGACCTGGTCGTAGAGGTCCGACTCCCCCAGCACCGGCAGCCCGCTCAGCAGGTCGCGGGCACCGATCCGCTCGCCCGTCGTGACCGTGGCGCCGTCCTCGATGGCGCCGACGAGCAGGGCGAGGTCGAGGCCCCGGAACTTCTCCCGCACCGTCTCGGCCGTCGCCGTGCGCAGCAGGTGGGTGAGGATCTCGGTCTCCCGACCCTCCTCGCCCGATTCGAACTCGATCTTTCCCCCGAGTACGTCGACCGCGGTCTCGAGGTCGACGACGCGGGCCACCGCGTGGTCCTCGCCCTCGATCGTCGCCCGGCGCAGGGCAGCGGCCGCGATGGTCTCGGCCCCCGCGATCGCGAAGCGGGCCGAGACGCCGGAGCGCTGGTCGACGGCGCTGGAGTCACGCAGGTTGCGGGTGAAGCGCGCCAGGATCTCGACGAGGAACCCCGGGACGATCACCTGGCCGGCGAGC
>JAKFEI010000419.1:0-1811 GCA_036675765.1 Nocardioides sp.
ACCCACTCGCCACCGATGAAGTGGCCGTAGCGGGACTCGACGGTGACGAGCGAGTCGGGTTGTCCAGGTGCTGCGTAGACGGTCATGGCGTCCTCCAGGTGTCGTCGGTGGGCCGTTGTGTGACGGTGGTCACGACGTTACGAAGGACAACGTTGCGGACTGGTTGCGTCTGCGCACCGGTGGTTGAGGTGCGAGCGGAGCGAGCCTCGAAACCTAGGCGAGGTCCCGGTCGAGGCGGGCGAGCTGCCCCTCGACCAGGGCGCGCATCGGCGACGTCGGCGGTACGACGGCCCGCTGCGCGAGCCACATGTCGTAGTCGTCGCGTCCCCAGCCCGAGCGGGTCCAGGCCGACATCAGTTCCGGCGCCTGCGAACGGAGCAGGCCCTGCCGGAGCGACGCGGCGAGCCCGTCGCGCAGTCGTACGACGCCCGGTGCCGTCGAGCGCGGCAGGACCGGGCCGCCGTACCCGCGCATCGCGGAGCGGAGGTCGCCCGCGGCGAGCTGGGCCTCGACGGCGAGCCAGTCGCCGGCCACGGGGGCGGTCAGGCGGTAGGGGCGGGAGGCGAGGAGGTCCTCGCCCAGCAGGCCGCGGAGCCGGTTGAGCTCGGCGCGCAGCGTCGACGTACCGCCGTCCTCCTCGTAGAGCATGACGGCGAGCTCGTCGCCGGTGAGACCGCCCGGGTACGCCGCCAGCAACGCGACGATCTCGCTGTGCCGGCGTGACAGGCGGAGTCGGCTGAGCTTGCCCTGCCCGTTGTCGATCGTGATCAGCGCTTCGTTGTGGCCGAGCAGCTCGAGCACCAGGCGCAGGCCGGTGGCGCGCTCCGGAAGGGGAGGCGGCGGCAGGAGGCGCGCGAGCTCGGCCTCGGCCATCCGGGCGGCAGCCCGGACCATCGCCATGGTCTGCGGTACGACGATCGCGTCGCCCCCGGTGACGTCGAGGACCCCCAGCACCTGGCTGGTGGCGGGGTCGTGGATCGGCGTCGCCGCGCAGCTCCACGAGCGCACCGACGAGCGGAAGTGCTCGTCGCGGGTGATGAACGCGTCGCGCCCGGTGGCGAGTGCGAGGCCGGGCGCGTTGGTGCCGGCCAGGCGCTCGTCCCAGTTGCTTCCCTCGACGAATCCGATCCGTTCGGCCTGCTGGAGCTTCTCCGGCGTACCGCACACCCACAGCAGGGTGCCCTCGTGGTCGGCGAGCGCCATCACGGCGCCGCAGTCGCGGACCTCGTTGCCGAGGACGTCGTCGAGCAGGGGAAAGACGCGCGCGAGGGGATGGGCCTCGCGCAGGCCGCGCAGGTCCGGGGTCTCCAGTGCGATCGGTGCCTCGAGTTGGGTGACGTCGACACCCGCTGCGGCCGAGCGCTCCCACGACGCCGCGACCTCCGCCCGCATTCGGGTGGGCTCGGCGTCCGTCATGAATCCAGTAGACATCGTCGTCCCCCGTGTGACCAGCGTCTCGTGCTCCTGACGATGCCCGGGCAACGTTGCAACCACGTTGCATCGGGCTCTGGCGAACCTGCCGAAGGGACTGACGCACTGTGCCGATCCCTGGTTTTCCAACCGTTCGTACAGACCTGTCCCAATCCCCTGACAGGCCTGTGACGCCCGACTACGGTGCGGGGTTCATGTCATCAATTGTAGGAGTTCCGTTGACCACCCCGACACGCCGCCGATTCTTCGGTGGAATCACCCCTTTGAGCCTCGCCCTTCTCGTCGTCGTACTCCTGATGGGCAGCACCGGGGGCGCCGTTGCCGGTGCCCTGATCACGGGCAAGCAGATCAAGGACGGCACGGTGTCCACCGTCGACGTC
>JAKFEI010000485.1:0-12847 GCA_036675765.1 Nocardioides sp.
CGACCCGCCCGGGGTGCAGGAGGGGCCGGTCACCCGCGCCGACGTCAACGGTGACGGCAGCGACGACACGATCCTCATCGACAACAGCGCCGACCAGACCCTCGTGCTGACGTCCAGCGAAGGGACCGACACCGGTTTCGGTGACCTCGAGATCTGGTCAGGGACGGCCTACGGCACTGCGAAGGTGGTGCGGGGCGACTTCTCCGGCGACGGCTGGGCCGACCTGGCCCTCGTCGAGACGGACCGGATCCGCGTCGCGCGCTCGAACGGCGTCGACTTCGACGCGCCCGAGGACTGGGGTGACGTCCAGCTGCCCGACAAGTTCAAGGTGACCGCAGGTGACTTCGACGGGGACGGAGTGACCGACCTTGCCTACCTGACCGGAGCGGGCGAGACCTTCATCGCGATCGACGTCGCGCTGTCCGACGGCTCGACCTTCGGCACTTCCAGCAACTGGGCGGTCGTCGACGGCTGGAAGTACGAGGACATGAAGATCGGAGCCGGCGACTTCGACGCCGACGGTGATGCCGACCTGATCGAGCTCGGCAAGCCCACCGAGGGCGGCATCGACCTGCGGCTGTTCCGCTCCGAGCGCAGCACCTTCGCGGACAACGAGCTCTGGCTCTACTCCGCCACGTGGGAGTGGGGCCGGACGCATCCGGTCATCGGCGACTTCGACGGCGACGGCGATGCCGACGTGGTCGCGATGCTGGACGAGGGCAACGCCCGCTTCGTCCGCATCCTCTCGGAGGGCACCAGCCCAGAGATCGAGACCCAGCACGTCGACATCGACGACGTCGCCTACGCCGAAGCGCGGCCGGTCGCGGCCGACACCGACGGGGACGGGACGACCGACCTCGTGCTGCTGGACCGGGCCACGGCCACGGTGCGGCAGTTGCGCTACGAGAGCGACGGGCTCCACGAGACCGGCCGGGTCTCGGCCTCGATCGACGCCGACAGCACCGTCGTCGTCGGCATCACGCGCTGAATCACGCGCCGAATCACGCGCTGAGCGCAGCCAGCCACGCCTCGGAAGCAGTGGGCCCGGCGAGGAGAGTGAACCCGACCTCGGGGTGGGTCTCACCGAGCGTCGCGAGCCACGTCAGGTCCGGCTCGGAGCCGTCGGCGCGCATCCGGCGCACGGTCCGCCGCACCAGGCCCCGCAGCGTGCCCGGCTCCTCGTGGGTCACGTGCACCACGAGATCGGCCCGGTCGAGCAACAAGGCCCGCGTGGCGTCGTACTCACTGGTGGTGACCCAACCGTCGAAGGACGCCAGCTCGTCGGCCTCGGACGGATCGGTGAGCTCGGCCAGCGGCACGAGGGGGACGTCGAGGACGGCAGCGAGCCGCTCGAGGAAGCTCGTCATGGCTGGTCCGGGGGTCCCCGCGGTGATCACCCGCTGCGGGATCCGCGGCGGAGTGGGAGTGGGCGGGTACACCCGGCGGATTCTAGGCACCCCCTCGGGACCTAGAATCACCGCCATGTCTCAACTCTCCCGCGACGAGGTGGCCCACCTGGCCGATCTCGCCCGGATCGACCTCGATGCCGCCGAGCTGGACCACCTGGCCCCCCAGCTCAACGTGATCCTCGAGGCGGTCGCGTCCATCAGCGGAGTGGCCGGTGACGACGTCCCGCCGACGTCCCACCCCATCCCGCTCACGAACGTCTTCCGCGAGGACGTCGTGGTGCCCGGCCTGACCGCCGAGCAGGCGCTGTCCGGCGCGCCGGAGGCCGAGGAGCAGCGCTTCCGTGTGCCGCGGATCCTGGGGGACGAGCAGTGAGCACCCCGATGAACTACTGGATCACGAAGACCGCCGCCGAACTGGTCGACGCCCTCGCCGCGGGCGAGACGACCTCGGTCGAGCTGACGCAGGCCCACCTGGACCGGATCCAGGCAGTCGACGGTGATGCGACCTCCGGCATCCACGCCTTCCTCCACGTCGACGCCGAGGGCGCACTCGCCCAGGCCGCCGAGTCCGACGCCCGCCGCGCCGCGGGGGAGACCCGCCACCTGCTCGACGGTGTCCCGATCGCCGTCAAGGACGTGCTGGCCACCCAGGGACTCCCCACGACGTGTGGGTCGAAGATCCTCGAGGGCTGGGTCCCGCCGTACGACGCCACGGTGGTCCGCAAGGTCAAGGCCGCCGGTCTGCCGATCCTCGGCAAGACCAACATGGACGAGTTCGCGATGGGCTCCTCGACGGAGCACTCCGCCTACGGCCCCACCCGCAACCCCTGGGACCAGACCCGGATCCCCGGTGGTTCCGGTGGCGGCTCGGCGGCAGCCGTCGCCGCCTTCGAGGCGCCGCTGGCCCTCGGCACCGACACCGGTGGCTCGATCCGCCAGCCCGGTGCCGTGACCGGCACGGTCGGCGTGAAGCCGACCTACGGCGCGGTCTCGCGCTACGGCCTCGTCGCGCTCGCCAACAGCCTCGACCAGGTCGGGCCGGTCACCCGGACCGTCCTCGACTCGGCGCTGCTCCACGAACTGATCGGCGGGCACGACCCGCTCGACTCGACCTCGGTCAACCAGCCGGTCGGCGCGTTCGTCGAGGCTGCCCGTCAGGGTGCCGCCGGCGACCTGGCCGGGCTCAAGGTCGGCGTCATCAAGGAACTGGCCGGCGACGGCTGGCAGCCCGGCGTGATGTCGCGGTTCGCCGAGACGGTGGAGCTGCTCACCGAACTGGGCGCCGAGGTCACCGAGATCGCCTGCCCGTCGTTCGTGCACGCCATGGCGACGTACTACCTGATCCTCCCGGCCGAGTGTTCCTCGAACCTCGCCAAGTTCGACGCCATGCGGTACGGCCTGCGCGTCGTCCCGGACGGCGACCCGTCCGCGGAGACGGTCATGCGCGCCACCCGCGACGCCGGCTTCGGCGACGAGGTGAAGCGCCGGATCATGATCGGCACCTACGCCCTGTCCAGCGGCTACTACGACGCCTACTACGGCCAGGCGCAGAAGGTCCGCACACTCATCTCGCGCGACTTCGCGGCTGCCTTCGAGCAGGTCGACGTCCTCGTGTCGCCGACGTCCCCGACGACGGCGTTCCCGCTGGGCGACAAGCTCGACGACCCGCTGGCGATGTACCTCCAGGACCTCGCCACCATCCCGGCCAACCTCGCCGGTGTCCCCGGCATCTCGGTGCCGGCGGGCCTCGCCGACGAGGACGGCCTCCCCGTCGGTTTCCAGGTGCTGGCGCCCGCGCTGGCCGACGACCGGCTCTACCGGGTGGGTGCGGCCGTCGAGGCGGCGCTGTCCTCCCGATGGGGCGGCATCCTGCTCAACCAGGCCCCGTCGCTCGAAGGAGGGTCCCAGTGACCACGGTGACCAAGCTCGTCGACTTCGACGAGGTGATCGAGAAGTTCGATCCCGCGCTGGGACTCGAGATCCACGTCGAGCTCAACACCAACACGAAGATGTTCTGCGGTTGCCCCGCGGTCTTCGGCGGCGAGCCCAACACGCAGGTCTGCCCGACCTGCCTGGGCCTGCCCGGCGCCATGCCCGTCGTGAACGGCAAGGCCGTCGAGTCGGCCATCCGGATCGGGCTCGCGCTCAACTGCGAGATCGCGGAGTGGTGCCGGTTCGCCCGGAAGAACTACTTCTACCCGGACATGCCGAAGAACTTCCAGACCTCCCAGTACGACGAACCGATCGCCTTCGAGGGCTTCCTCGACGTCGACGTGGAGGGCGAGACCTTCCGCATCGAGATCGAGCGCGCCCACATGGAGGAGGACACGGGCAAGTCGCTGCACGTCGGTGGCTCGGACGGCCGGATCCACGGCGCCGACTACTCGCTGGTCGACTACAACCGCGCCGGCATCCCCCTGATCGAGATCGTCACCAAGCCGATCCTGAACACGGGCGACAAGGCACCGCTGGTCGCCAAGGCCTACGTCTCCGCGATCCGTGACCTGATCGTCGCGCTCGGTGTGTCCGACGCGCGGATGGACCAGGGCTCGATCCGCGCCGACGTGAACCTGTCGCTCGCGCCCAAGGGCGCCGGCGGCCTCGGCACCCGGTCGGAGACCAAGAACGTCAACTCGCTGCGCTCGGTCGAGCGCGCGGTGCGCTACGAGATGGCGCGCCACGCCGGCATCCTGCTCGACGGTGGATCGGTGCTCCAGGAGACCCGTCACTTCCACGAGAACGACGGATCCACGTCGTCGGGTCGGGAGAAGTCCGACGCCGAGGACTACCGCTACTTCCCCGAGCCCGACCTGGTGCCCGTCGCGCCGAGTCGCGAGTGGGTCGAGGAACTGCGGCTGACCCTGCCCGAGAACCCCGCTGAGCGGCGCGTGCGCCTGCAGGGCGACTGGGGCTTCACCGACCTCGAGATGCGCGACGCAGTCGCCGCCGGCGCGATCGAACTGATCGAGGAGACCGTTGCGCAGGGCACGGCACCGCAGTCGGCCCGCAAGTGGTGGGTCGCTGACCTGCTGCGCCGTGCGAACGATGCCGGCGTCGAACTGGCGGCGGTCGGAGTGACACCGACGCAGGTGGCGGCGGTCCAGGCACTCGTCGACGCCAGGACGATCAACGACAAGCTGGCCCGTCAGGTCTTCGACGGCCTCATCGCAGGTGAGGGCACGCCCGCGGAGATCATCGAGAAGCGTGGCCTGGCCATGGTCTCCGACGACGGTCCGCTGCTGGCTGCCATCGACGAGGCCCTCGCCGCTCAGCCGGCCATCGCCGAGAAGATCCGCGGCGGCAACCTCGCCGCTGCCGGGGCGATCATCGGTGCAGTCATGAAGGCCACCCGTGGTCAGGCCGACGCCGGCCGGGTCCGCGAGCTCATCCTGGAGAAGCTGGCCTGACGATCACCCCACCGGCGTCTCGGGCGCCGCTGGGGTGCAGGGGCCGGTCTCCCCGCGCAGGATCGGCCGGACATCGACGTCGACGGACGTCGTACCGGACGACCAGGCGCGGTCGTCGAGGTCCTCGTCGCGCAGCGCTTCGAGGGTGACGACGTCGCTGCCCGTCACCACGATGCACGCGTCGCCGAACTGGGTGGAGCCCTGGTCGTACCCCGCGAGGGGACGCGACAGCGGCCAGTCGATGGACACGTCCTCGTCGTCCCCGTTGTCGGTGAGGACCAGCGCCACCCGTTCGGGCCGGTACGACGCCCGCCGGGTCGCGATGTCGCCGTCGGTCGTGACGGCGGCGGTCTCGGCGAGGTCGTCCAGTTCGGCGATCGCGTCGAGCAGCCGGTCCCATTCGTAGTCCTCGACGTCCTCGTCATGGCCCAGGCCGTAGACGGAGACCGCCTCGGGGCGGCCGCCGAGGGTCGTGAAGACCGACGTCACCGGCTGGTCGGTCCACTTGCTCTCCTCGTAGTCGTACTTCCCGAAGGCGACCGTCTTGAAGGCCTCGCGCACCCGGGTCAGTCCGTCGGGAGTGAGCGTGAACGTGTCGACGCCGAGTCCCTCCTCCCCGTTGAGGAAGACCGTCCCGTCGGTACGCACCTCCGCGTCGGGGACACGGGTTCCCGGTGCCCCGCTCCCGCCCGTGGAGTAGACCGACACGAGCACGTCGTCGGCGTGGGCGCTGACCACGTCGGGGCTGGCAAGAGTGCCGTGCCCGGGGCCGTTGAGGGTGACGTCGATGGGCGGGTCGGAGGAGTCGCCACAGGCGCTGAGGCCGAAGACGAGCAGGGTCCCGAGAGCCGCGGCGTGGTGTCGTCGCATGTCAGGTAGGACGTGCAGGTGACCCCCGCGGTTCCCGGGAACGCCGGGTTTCAGTCGACGATGCTCAGGTTGGTGATGGAGATCCAGCCGCGGTCTCCGTTGAGGGTCTCGACCGAGACCCACTCGGGGTGGCCGTCGACCCGTTCGCCACGCTCGGTGATCCAGCGGGTGTTGAACTCCTTGCCCCGGACGAAGGTCGCGATCGTGCGGTCCTTCGTGCTCGGCCCCTGGCGGACGTTCGTGGTGGTGCTGACCCGGAAGGTCCAGTCACCGGCGGTGCCGGCGTGCGGCGCCCTGCCGATGGTCGAGACGTACCGGGCGGACGACCGGCGGGCCTTGCCGTAGATGGTGTGCCAGCGCGTCAACTGGGTCATGGGGGAGACCTTTCCGGTGGGCTCGGCGCAAGACGTTCTGAACGACAGACGTCGTGGAACGCCAGAAGGTTGCGCCGAGGCGCGAAATTGCCCGGGAACGGGTCCGAATACCAGTCAATTCGGGCCATGCTGGCACGGGTAAAGCGGTCTAGCGTCCATCGGTGACGGACCATCATGGGGGTGGTTCGCATCCACTCCATGGGGAGCTCCGATGCAACGCTTGAAGAGAACTCAGAGGGCCGGGCGGGCAGTTGCTGCCCTCCTCGTCGGGATCGGGGCAGTACTGGCCGCGTCCCTGGTCATCGTTCCGGCCGCCAGCGCCGCCAGCCACTCCGGTCTCCTGGTCGTCAAGGGGCCCAACGGGTCGGCCTACACCGCCGGCCACCTGGTCAGCCTTGCGGGCAAGGAGGGCCAGACGATGACCTACACCTTCCAGGTCCGCAACACCGGGGCGACGCTGGCTCAGTACCGCATCAACATCGATGACTGGACCGGTGCCCAGGCCCAGCTGTACGACGGCACCCTGCTGCTCAAGCCGCTGGCGAGCAGCCCCGACGGCTACTACACCAAGGCGATCCCGCCGGGCGGCAACCAGACCCTGACCATCAAGATCCCGATCCCGGTCGGCACACCCACCTACCAGCACTACTCCAGCATCAACCTGTACGGGACCGACGGGTACTTCATCGACAGCACCTACATCATCGCCGAGGAACCGGCGGTTCTCACGGGAGGCACCGGCGCTGACCTGTTCCTCAAGAACGGCAGCCAGCTCGCCGTCGGTGGGCCGGGCCGGTCGTACCAGAGCGTGACCGCGCCGACCCTCACGGGGACCCAGGCTGCAACGTTCACGGTGACCCTGCAGAACTCGACCGCGCCGGTGGCGAGCATCGGGTTCCACCTTGAGGACCTGGGTGGCTGCGGGCACGTCGTCACCGTCAAGGACGGCGCCGCCGACGTCACTGCGGTTGCCCTCGCTGGCGGCTACCTGAGCCCACCGATGGCCAAGCTCGGCAAGCGGAACCTGACGGTCACCGTCAAGAACCTCGGCGCGTGCCACTACGTCCAGCTCTACGCCCACGCGCGGCTGTCCAACGGGCCGTGGGACCAGGCCTCCACCCTCCAGGTGAACAGGGCGTTCTGAGTCGCCCTTGAGGACGGTCGGATCCTGCTGCTCGACAGGCAGGATCCGACCGTCCCCCGGTGGGCAGGGGCTGGTCATTTCGAGGCATGTCAATGCAGGTAAATCGGTCTAGCGTCGATCGGTGACGGACCATCATGGGGGTGGTTCGCATCCACTCCATGGGGGAGTCCCGATGCAACGCTTGAAGAGAACTCAGAGGGCCGTCGCCGCCCTCATTGTCGGGATCGGGGCCGTACTGGCCGCGTCCCTCGTCGTCGTTCCCGCCGCCAACGCCGCCAGCCACTCCGCGGCGCTGGTCGTGAAGGGCCCCAACGGATCCGCCTACACCGCCGGCCACGTGGTCAGCCTGGGCGGCAAGGAAGGTGCGACCATGACCTACACCTTCCAGGTCCGCAACACCGGCACGACGCTGGCGCAGTACCGCATCAACATCCAGGACTGGACCGGCGCCCAGGCCCAGTTGTACGACGGCACGCTGCTCCTCAAGCCGCTGGCGAGCAGCCCGGACGGGTACTACACCAAGGCCCTCCCTCCAGGCGGCAACCAGACCCTCACCGTCAAGATCCCGATCCCGGTCGGGACGCCCGCCTACGAGCACTACTCGACGATCCAGTTGAGGGGCACCGACGGCTTCTTCATCGATGACGCCTACCTCGTGGCCGAGGAACCGGCGATTCTCACGGGCGCGACCCCGGCTGACCTGTTCCTCAAGAACGGCAGCCAGCTCGCTGTCGGAGGACCGGGACGCTTCAACCAGATCATGACCGCGCCGACCATCGCTGGCACCCAGGTCGCGACGTACACAGTCACGCTCCAGAACTCCACCGCTGCGTCGGCGAGCATCGGGTTCCTGCTGTCGAACTACTCCACCTGCGGCGAGGTCGTGACCGTCAAGGACGGTGCTGTCGACGTGACCACGGCTGCCCGCAACGGCACCTACCTGAGCCCGCCCCTGGCGAAGCTCGGCAAGCGCAACCTGACCGTCACGGTCAAGAACCTGACCTGCAACTTCATCCAGCTCGTCGCTGCGGCCAAGGAACCGGGAGGCTTCTTCTCCCAGCAGACGGTGATGGAGGTGAACAAGGCGTTCTGAGCCCGCTCCTTGCGCCCACCCCGGGGACGGCCTACGGCTCGACGAGCAGGATCCGGTCGTCCTCGGGGGCGGGCGTGCCGCGGCCGTCCTCGTTGCTGGTGGTCAGCCAGAGCCGACCATCGGGAGCCCGGGCGATCGTGCGCAGTCGGCCGTAGTCGCCGGCCGTCGCACCGTCGAAGTACGACGTCGGGTCGCTGACCTGACCACCGGCGACCTTGATCCGCCACAGGCGTTCGCCCTGCAGGGCAGCCATCCAGAGGTACCCGCCGGCGTACGCAAGGCCGGAAGGAGACGCCACGCCCGTCTTCCAGGTCAGGTCGGGCTGGGTGAAGCGCTTCGGGCCACCCGTGCCCTCGACCTTCGGCCAGCCGTAGTTCTCCCCGGGCAGGATGCGGTTGAGCTCGTCGGCCTTGTTCTGGCCGAACTCCGAGGCCCACAGGGACCCATCGGCGTCGAACGCGAGGCCCTGCACGTTGCGGTGGCCCCACGACCACACGGCCGTGTTGAACGGGTTGCCGGGCGCGGGCTGGCCGTCGGTCGTGATCCGCAGGATCTTCCCGGCCAGCGACTTCCTGTTCTGCGCGAGCTGTTCCCGGCCACCTTCGCCGGTCGACACGTAGAGGTAGCCGTCCGCTCCGAACGCGAGCCGACCGCCGTCGTGGATGTCGCCGGTCGGGATGCCGGTCAGGATCGGCTCGGGTTCGCCGAGCTTGCCCTCGTCGAGTCGGGCGCGCACGATCCGGTTGTCCTCGGCGGTGCAGACGTAGAAGTAGAGCAGCTTGTCCGTCGCGAAGGCGGGGGAGACCGCAACACCCAGCAGTCCGGCTTCACCGCGCGGGTCGACCTCGGGGATCCGGCCGACCTCGACCACCTTGCCCTGTTCCTTCGTGGGCTCCTTGCCGATCTTCGGCGACGTGACGACCAGGACCCGGGCGCTGTCGCGCTCGGTGACCACGGCCCGTCCGTCGGGCAGGAAGTCGACGCCCCACGGCGTTGCCAGTCCGGTCGCGATCGTCGCCACGACGTCAGGGATGCCGTCGACGGCGAAGGTGATCTCGCCACCACGAACGGTTCCCGTGGGTGCGGCCGTCGCCGTGCCGGACACGTCGATGTCCGTCGTGTTGCCGCCCTGGCCGCAGCCGGCGGCGAGCAGGCCGATCACGAGGAGTGAGGTTGCCGCGCGACGGCTCACCGGGTGTGTCACGCGGCGCGCTCCAGGAAGTCGAGCAGCAACTGGTGCACGCGGTCGGGCTGTTCGAGCTGCACGAAGTGCGAGCCCCGCAGTTCGACGTACTGGCTGTCCTCGCCGCGGTCGGTGAGCCGACGCGAGGCCGACGCCATGTCCCGGGCGCCCGCCAGGAGGTCGTACGTCGCCGAGACGAACATCGTCGGGACGTGGATCTGGCTCAGCCGGACCCGCGGATGGCGGGAGGTGCCGATGGCCAGCCGTGCGTACCAGTCGGTGGGCGTCGTCATGAACTCCTCGAGGCCGATCGCGGTCGCCACGGGGTCGGGCACCGGGAACATGAACCGGGTGCTCGTGATCAGCTTGACGGTGCGCGGGCCCATCGGGATGCGGCGCACGATCGGGTTCGCGACGAAGCCGGTGTGCTGGGCGACCCGGCAGGCGTTGATGGTGATCGCGCGGGCCAGGACGCGCGGCAGGTGGAAGGGCGCGAGCATCGTGGAGAACGTGTCTCCGGGGACCCCGCACATCGCGAAGATGCCGCGCACGCGCTCCGGGTGGCGGTAGGCGAGCTCGAAGGCGGTGTTGACGCCCATCGACCAGCCCATGAGGACGGCGTTGTCGATGCCGAAGTGGTCCATGACGGACAAGCCGTCCTGCACGAAGTGCTCGATCTCGACGTGCTTGCGGTTGCGCGGGCGCTCGGAGCCACCCACGCCGCGGTGGTTCCACGACACGATCCGGACACCGCACTCCGGGTCCAGCAGCCAGGGCCACAGGTAGGCGTTGGTGCCGAGCCCGTTGCACAGCACCACGGTCGGGCCGTCAATGGCGCCGTCGGGGTCGTTCGTCCACGCCCGGACGGTCGTGCCGTCGTCGGACAGGATGTCGCGGAAGGCGATCGACGGCGGCCGGACGCGCTGCTCGGGCCTGGGTGCGGGGGTCGACATGCGGTCGATTCTGCCCGAACCGACGCGGCGCGGGGCGCGTCTCAGCCGTGGCGCGAGTCAAGGATCTCTGCGGACGCGACCTCGGGCTCGGGGTACCGGGCGGCGAAGAACCGTTCGACGTCCTCGCGTTCGGCCCGGCGCCGGGTGCACTCGGTGAGCGCGACCATCGCGTTGCGGCGTGCGTGCTGCTGGGCGGCGGTCGGCCACGCGCGGACGGCATCGAGGGTGCGAATCAGGGGAAAGAGGGGAGACACGGTGTTGCCTTCGAGAGCTGGGGAGGTGCCCCGACACTATCGAGCCGAAGGTGTTCGGGGGGTCACCCCGAGGTGACATCTGGGTGAATCGGATGGCGCGTCGCGCGGGTCGCGCCGACGCTCGCCACGACGACGCACCCGATGGCTGCCCACTGCACCGGCGCGAGCTCCTCGCCCACCACGAGCAGGCCGGCCAGCGCAGCGGCTGCCGGCTCGAGGCTCATCAGGACACCGAAGGTCGCGGCCGGCAGCGTGCGCAGGGCAGCGAGCTCGGCGCTGTAGGGGACCACCGAGCTCAGCAGGCCCACGGCCGCCCCGATCAGCAGCACGCGCGAGTCGAGCAGGTCGCCACCGTCGACGGTGAACAGGAGCAGGGGGCTCAACAGGGCCACGGCGACCAGGCTCGCGACGGCGAGGCCGTCGATGCCCTCCCAGCGTCGACCGGTCGCGGCGCTGGACAGGATGTAACCCGCCCAGGCAGCACCCGCCAGCAGCGCGTACGCCACGCCGACCGGGTCGAGGTGACCGCGTTCGAAGCCGAGGAGCAGCACACCGACGGCGGCCAGCCCGACCCACACCAGATGGCGCGGTCGGCGGAACCCGACCGCGGCGAGGACGAGCGGTCCGATGAACTCGATGGTCACCGCGACGCCGATCGGGATCCGCGAGAACGACTGGTAGATGCCCCAGTTCATGGCGCCGAGGCAGGCGCCGTAGCGGGCCGCGACGAGCCAGTCCTCGCGGCTGCGCCCGCTCAGCCTCGGTCGAGCCCACAGCAGGAGTACGACGGCACTGGTCGCCAACCGGAGCCAGACCACGCCGTTCGGCTCGAGGTCGTCGAACAGCTTCTTCGCGAAGCCGGCCCCCAGCTGCACCGAGCCGATGCCCAGAAGGACCAGGGCGACCGCCACCCCGAGGGGCGGGCGGTGGCCGTGGCCCGGCTTGGCATCGGGGGAGGTCGTGGGCACGGGCAGACGGTACCGGCGGCACCGGTGACTTTTGTCGGTCCCGTCGGTCAGAGTGAGGAGAGGCAGTTGTCGAGCGCTACATGCACGGAGGAACGATGACGACGATCCTGATGGTCGGAACACGCAAGGGGTTGTGGGTGGGCACCTCCGAGGACCGGAAGGCGTGGTCCTTCACCGGCCCCCACCACGACATGGAAGAGGTCTATTCGGGCCTCGTCGACACCCGCGGCGCGACGCCGCGGCTGTTCTCCGGTGCGTCGTCGAGCTGGCTCGGCCCGCAGCTGCGCTGGTCCGACGACCTCGGCGCGACCTGGCAGGAGACCCCGAACGGAGCGATCCGGTTCCCCGAGGGATCCGGAGCCACCCTCGAGCGGATCTGGCAGATCGTCCCGGGCGCGGAGGAGGGCGTGCTGCACGCCGGCACCGAGCCCGGAGCCGTCTTCACCTCCACCGACGGGGGCGCGAGCTTCGCGCTGGAGGAGGGCCTCTGGAACCACCCGCAGCGGCCCGAGTGGGGTGAGGGCTTCGGCGGCCAGGCCTTCCACACCGTGCTCCCGCACCCGACCGACCCGGACTCCATCACGGCCGCGATCTCCACCGGTGGCGTCTACCGCTCCACCGACGGCGGTGCTTCGTGGAGCCCGCGCAACCAGGGCATCAGGGCGGACTTCCTGCCCGAGGACCAGCGCTACCCCGAGTTCGGCCAGTGCGTCCACAAGGTCACCCGGCACCCCAGCCGCCCCGAGCGCCTGTACCTGCAGAACCACGGCGGGGTCTACCGGTCCGACGACGAAGGCGGGTCGTGGACGTCGATCGGCGACTCCCTGCCCAGTGACTTCGGGTTCCCGATCGTGGTCCATCCGCACCGTCCCGACACGATCTGGGTGTTCCCGCTGGCGGGTGGTGAGGAAGGTCGCTACCCGCCCGGGGGCCACGCCCGCGTGTGGCGATCCGACGACGCGGGGGACTCGTGGTCGTCGTACGACAAGGGCCTCCCGGCGAGCTTCTACGTCGGCGTGATGCGCGACGCCATGTGTGTCGACAGCCACGATCCGGCGGGGTTGTACTTCGGAGCCCGCAACGGATCGGTGTGGGCCTCGGCCGACGAAGGTGAGACCTGGAACCAGATCGTCGCGAACCTTCCCGACGTGATGACCGTCAAGGTCGGCGTGGCCTAGGTTCGCCCCATGCC
>JAKFEI010000020.1:0-1810 GCA_036675765.1 Nocardioides sp.
GTGGCGGCGGACCGCGAACGCCTCGGCACCATTTTGCACGTGATGGCGCAGTGCGTCGCCGACCTGAACCTGGTGCTCAGTCCGTTCCTGCCGTTCTCCGCCAACGAGGTCGACAAGGCCTTCGGTGGCGAGGGCGCGATCGCGCCGATGCCCCGGATCGAGGAGGTGGCCGACCTCGACATCGAGGGTCGGTCCTACCCGATCATCACCGGCGACTACACCGGGTTCCCGGGCTGGCAGCGCCACCTGGTCGAGGTGGGCCGCGCCGTGGCGAAGCCGACGCCGGTCTTCACCAAGCTCGACCCGGTCGTCATCGACGAGGAACTCGCCCGCCTCGGCGTCTGAGTCGTGACGCCACTGGTGGATCTCGGTACCCGGAAGTTCTGGCGTTCGCTGGGACGGCCGGTGGACCTTGCGGGCGCGCACTCCTGGTTGCGTGCTCCGACGAGCACGTCGGCGGTCGTCCGGGACGGGTGGCTGGCCTCGGAGGCGGCCCTGCACGGCGGCTGGGTCGATGAGGACTCGCCGGACGCGGGCTTGCTGGCGTCGATGGCCGAGCTCGACGGGCCGGGCTTCCGTGCGGCTGACCTTCTTCCGCAGGTGCGGGACTTCTACGAGCACACCGCCCAGTGGCACGTCGAGGTCTGGAGCGCGTGGGCGCCGTGGGCCTGGCCCGGAGGCGAACTCATCTCGCGCTTCTTCGGCAAGCGTGTCGAACAACTCGCCCTGCCGATGCGTCCGCTGGACGTCGCCCAGGGCATGGACAGCAGGATCTCGGTGATCCGCGACGCCGCCGGCGACCAGGTGGCGGCCGGCTGGTTGCGCACCCTGCGCGCCACCGGGGAGTACGTCTTCAGTGGTTGCTACTCCCGTCGGACCCTGCCGGGCGCGGACCGCCCCTCGGTGCACGTCGCCTTCCCGCTCGAGTCCGGCAACGTGCAGGTCTTCCTGAAGCCGTCGGTCCTGCCCGACGGGTCCCTGTGGCTGGAGTCGCCCACCGGCCGGTTCGGCCAGGACGGCGCCTACGTCGTCGTCGAGGACGGTGGCCGCACCTTCGCCTCCCGCGCGCCGGTCCACGAGACCTTCCACGTGTACGTCGACGACCGAGGCGTGCTGCGGACCGACCACGTGTTGCGGATGGGTCGGGCGACAGCCATGCGCCTGCACTACAAGCTCGAGCGGACCTGACCCAACCGTTGGTCGAGGAGGTTGCGCAGCAACCGTCTCGAGACCGGTTCAGGCGAACGTTGTCTGCGCGACGAATTCCGCGACCTCGCCTGGTCTCCCCAGGTATGAGCACCGCCTTCCTGCTGACCTCGCTGGTGATCTGCGTGACGCCGGGGACCGGCGCCCTCTACGCCATCGCCGCCGGTCTCACCCGTGGCACCCGCGCCGGACTGCTGGCCGCCTTCGCCGGAACGCTCGGCACGATCCCGCACATGCTCGCCGCGATCACCGGGCTGGCCGCGTTGCTGCACGCGAGCGGTGTGGCGTTCGCCGTCCTGAAGTACGCCGGAGTGGCGTACCTGCTCTACATGGCGTGGTCGACCTGGCGGGACCGCGGTGTGCTCACCGTCGACGAGGACGCCGCCGGTGCGGGGTCGACGCGTTCCGTGCTGATCTCCGGGATCACGCTCAACCTGCTCAACCCGAAGCTCACCATCTTCTTCTTCGCGTTCCTGCCGCAGTTCGTGCCAGCCGGCTCCGGCGCGGTGCCCGCGATGCTCGCGCTGAGCGGGGTCTTCATGCTGATGACCTTCGCCGTCTTCGCCCTGTACGCCGCCTTCGCCGCCGCCGTCCGCGACCAGGT
>JAKFEI010000439.1:0-1771 GCA_036675765.1 Nocardioides sp.
GTACACGGCCAGCGGCTCGACGCCGAGCAGGCGCAGGATGTCCTGCGGGGTCGGCTCGCCGTCCACCACGGTCTCGCCCTTCTCCACGTGCTCGCCTTCGAACACGATGATCTGGCGGTACTTGGGAATCAGCTCTTCGTGGTCGTTGCCGTCCACGTCCTTGATGATCAGGCGCTGCTTGCCCTTGGTGTCCTTGCCGAAGCTGACGATGCCCGAGACCTCGGCCAGGACGGCCGCTTCCTTCGGCTTGCGCGCCTCGAACAGGTCGGCGACGCGCGGCAGACCACCGGTGATGTCGCGGGTCTTCGACGCTTCCTGCGGGATCTTGGCGACCACGTCGCCGACGCCCACCGGGGCGCCGTCCTGCAGGTTGACGATCGAACGCGGCGGCAGCAGGTACTGCGCCGGCAGGTCGGTCCCCGGGATGTTGAGGTCCTTGCCGGCCTTGTCGACGATGCGGACGATCGGGCGCAGGTCCTTGCCCATGGAGCCGCGACGCTTCGGATCGGTGATCTCGCGCGAGGCCAGGCCGGTCAGGTCGTCGGTCTTCTCGGTGACGGTGATGCCGTCGACGAAGTCGATGAAGCGCATGAAACCGGCGACTTCCGACACGATCGGATGGTTATGCGGGTCCCAGGTGGCGATGGTCTGCCCGGCCTTGATCGCCGCGCCGTCCTTGACCTGGATCATGGTGCCGTAGGGCAGCTTGTAGCGCTCGCGCTCACGACCGTGGTTGTCCAGCACCGACAGCTCGCCGGAGCGCGACACCGCGACCAGGTGGCCGTTGGCGTGCGAGACGTGCTTGAGGTTGTTGAACTTGACCGAACCGGTGGTCTTGACCGTGACGTTGTCGATCGCCGCCGCACGCGACGCCGCACCACCGATGTGGAACGTACGCATGGTCAGCTGCGTGCCGGGCTCGCCGATCGACTGCGCGGCGACGACGCCGACCGCTTCGCCGTGGTTGACCAGGTGGCCGCGGCCGAGATCGCGGCCGTAGCAGTTGGCGCAGACGCCGAAAGCCGCTTCGCAGGTGATCGTCGAGCGCACCTTGATCGACTGGACGCTGGCGTCCTCGAGCTTCTGTACCCATGCTTCGTCGAGCAGGGTGTTGCGGGTGACGAACGGATCCTCGTCGTTGCCCGGCAGGAACACGTCCTCGGCCACGACACGACCCAGCACGCGGTCGCGCAACGGCTCGACCACATCGCCGCCTTCGACGATCGGGGTCATGGTGAGGCCATCGAGCGTGCCGCAATCGGTCGACGTGATCACCACGTCCTGGGCCACGTCGACCAGGCGACGGGTCAGGTAACCGGAGTTCGCGGTCTTCAACGCGGTATCCGCCAGGCCCTTTCGGGCACCGTGGGTCGAGATGAAGTACTGGAGGACGTTGAGGCCTTCGCGGAAGTTCGCGGTGATCGGCGTCTCGATGATCGAGCCGTCCGGCTTGGCCATCAGGCTGTGCATGCCGGCGAGCTGGCGGATCTGCGCCTGCGAACCACGCGCGCCGGAGTCGGCCATGATGAAGACCGAGTTCATCGACTTCTGCGCGACGCGCTCGCCCTTGGCGTTGGTCACGGTGTCGGTGCCGATCGCGTCCATCATCGCCTTGGCGACGCGTTCGTTGGTGCGCGACCAGATGTCCACGACCTTGTTGTAGCGCTCGCCGGCGGTGACCAGGCCCGACTGGTACTGCTGCTGGATTTCCAGCACTTCGGTCTCGGCCTCGGCGAGGATGCCCTTCTTCTCGTCGGGGATGATCATGTCG
>JAKFEI010000125.1:0-1770 GCA_036675765.1 Nocardioides sp.
TGCCTGGTAGGCGCTGGCGAACTCCGCCCCGGTGACACCCGACCCGACCACGATCATGTGTTCCGGAACGGTGTCGAGGTCGTAGACCTGCTCCCAGGTCAGGATCCGCTCACCATCGGGCTGAGCCGTCGGGAGTACGCGCGGCGCGGCTCCCGTTGCGATCAGGATCGCGCCGGCGTCGTACGACTGCTCGGTGCCGTCGTCGAGGGTGGCTACGACGCGGGCAGCGCCGTCGAGACGCCCGCGGCCGTGGACCACGGTCACGCCCTCGCGGGCCAGTCGCCCCTCGATGTCGGCCGACTGCGCCTGCGCGAGGGCCTTGACGCGGTCATTGACCCGCCGCAGGTCCACCGTCGGGTGGTCGACCTCGATGCCGAGCTCGCCGGCCTCGATGAAGTCGGTCATCACCTCGGCCGTCGCGATCAACGTCTTGCTCGGCACGCAGTCGGTGAGCACCGCCGATCCGCCGATGCCGTCGGAGTCGATGACGACGACCTCGGCCCCGAGTTGGGCCGCCACCAGCGCGGACTCGTAGCCGCCAGGGCCTCCACCGACGATCACGACGCGGGTCATGGGGTCGACCCGACTCAGAGGTTGATCATGTGGCCGGCGATCCCGTGGATCGCCTCCTTGACCGCCTCGGTGAGTGTCGGGTGGGCGAAGACGTTGCGTCCGACCTCGTCAGCGGTGAGGTCCCACTTCTGCGCGAGCGTCAGGACCGGCAGCAGCTCGGTGACCTCGGGGCCGATCATGTGGGCGCCGAGGATCTCGTTGTGCTCGGCGTCGGCGACGATCTTGACGAAGCCGACGGCCTCGCCGAGGCCTTGGGCCTTGCCGTTGGCGGAGAAGGGGAAGGTGGCCGTCTTGACGTCGTAGCCCTTGTCCTTCGCCTGCTGCTCGCTGTAGCCGAAGGAACCGATCTGCGGCTGGCAGTAGGTCGCGCGGGGCGTGAAGTCGAACTCGATCGGCATCGTCTCGGCGCCGGCGATGGTCTCGGCGGCAACGATGCCCATGGCCTCGGCGACGTGGGCGAGCATGAACTTGCCGGTCACGTCGCCGATCGCGTAGACACCGTCGACGTTGGTACGGCCGAAGTCGTCGATCGCGATCGCGCCACGGTCGGTGAGCGCGACGCCGGCAGCCTCGAGGCCGTAGCCGTCGACGCGGGGAGCGAAGCCGAAGGCGGCGAGGAACTTGCTGGCCTCGATGACCTGCTCGTCGCCACCGGCGGCCGGCGCGACGCGGACCTTGACGCCCGAACCGGTGTCCTCGACGCCCTTGACGGCAGTCGAGGTGAGCACCTTCACGCCGAGCTTCTTGTACTGCTTGGCGAGCTCCTTGGACACGTCGGCGTCCTCGGTCGGCACCATCCGGTCGAGGAACTCGACGATGGTGACGTCGACACCGAAGTTCTTCAGGATGTAGGCGAACTCGACCCCGATCGCGCCCGAGCCGCCGATGACGATCGACTCCGGCAGGTTCTCGTCGAGGATCTGCTCCTCGTAGGTCACGATGTTCTGACCGTTGACCTCGACGCCGGGGACCGAGCGGACGGTCGCACCGGTGGCGATGATCAGGTTGTCGCAGGTGTACTCCGCGGTCGAGCCGTCGTTGAGCGCCACCGAGACGGCCTTCGGGCCGGTGAGCGTGCCCCAGCCGTCGATCTCGGTGATCTTGTTCTTCTTCATCAGGAAGTGGACGCCCTTGACGATCCCGGCGCTCACCTGGCGGGAGCGC
Source organism: Nocardioides sp. (assembly GCA_036675765.1). Classification (GTDB taxonomy): domain Bacteria; phylum Actinomycetota; class Actinomycetes; order Propionibacteriales; family Nocardioidaceae; genus Nocardioides. Next base: position 1,738 of record JAKFEI010000125.1, read on the forward strand.
GCGTGGGTCGGGCCGTAGGACATCGTCGCGTCA
>JAKFEI010000308.1:0-12564 GCA_036675765.1 Nocardioides sp.
CCAGCTCCATGCCGAACGCGGAGATGAAGAAGTGGGCGGTCTGGGTCGCGTTGCCGACCGACCACACGGCCGCGTCCCAGCCGGTGACGGGGAACGGGTCCTCGTGGTCGTCGTACTCGACGAGGCCGACGAGCTGCTTCAAGGTGTCGAGGTCGAGCTCTGCGAGTCGTTCTTCGCTGGTGAGGGTCTCCTGGAGGGACATGTGAGCAGCACAACAGACCGGCCCGTGCCTCACAACCTGCCTATTCGCCGGTAGGCAATCCGGTCAGTTCTGCCGGTTCAGTGGCGTGAGAACTGTGCAGAACGGCTACTTTGGGACCATGGCTGCCGGACCGCACCCGCTCGACGAGATCGACCTCGCGCTGCTGACCGCGCTGACCGAGCATCCGCGCGCCGGCGACCTCGAGCTGTCCCGGATCACCCAGGTCGCCCGGGCGACCGTGCAGAGCCGGTTGCGGCGGTTGGGCGAGGCCGGCGTGATCGCCGACTGGGACCCCACGATCGACGTCGCAGCTGCCGGCTTCGAGGTGCAGGCCTACGTCACCCTCGAGATCTCCCAGGGTGCGCTCGACGAGGTGTCGGCCGACCTCGCGGCGATCCCGCAGGTGCTGGAGGCCTACGTGACGACCGGTTCCTTCGACGTCCTGTGCCGGGTCGCGACCCGCTCCCACCCCGAGCTCCAGGCCACGCTGGTGCGGATCGACCAGTCCTCGTCGGTCGTGCGCTCGACCAGTGTCATGGTGCTGTCCGTGCTGGTCCCGCCGCGGGTGCTGCCCCTGCTGGCGGCCGCGGAGACCGCGCCCAGCCGGCGCGCGCCGGCGTACCGCAAGGGCTGAAAAATGAAAGCCGCCGCAGGAGTCTCGGGTCTCCTGCGGCGGCGATTGAAGAGTGCCAGATTCGGGGCCGCGCTGTCTCGGGATCGTAGGTAAAATCCTCGCCTGCGGAACCCTCGAAATTCAGAACTGGCTGAACTGCAGGGCGAGCTTGTAGTCGGTGGTCATGTAGTTGACCAGGGACTGCAGGTTCTTCTCGTTGACCTTGGCGTTGGTGGTGCCGACCGTGACGCCCACGACGTTGCTGACGACGCCGCTGTTCCACTTGCCCTGCACGAAGTTCGGGAACTGTGCCTCGGCGCGCAGGTCGAAGTCCTTGTCGGTGAGGGCTGCATCGGCTGCCTTGGCGTGGGCCTCGGTGTCGAACACCAGGGCGATGTACGTCACCCGGGCCTTGCCGTTGAGGGCGGCGTAGGTCCACTGCACGGCGTACTCGCAACGCTGCTGGGTCAGGGCCGAACCCTCTTCGACGGGTCCGCAGGTGTCGTACTTCCACGACTCCAGGTACTTCGCGTTGTGCTCGACGTCGCCGAACTTGAAGTTCCAGTTGTCCGCGAACTCCGCGGCCTCGACGTCGATGCGGGCCGCCGGTGCGTCGCTGCCGTCCTCGGTCGGGGAGTACGGCGTCGCGGGGGTCGTCGCGCTCGACGGGTCGGTGGGCGTCGGGGTCGCGTCGGTCGTCGACGTGCTCGAGGCGGTGGTGCGGTCGGTGCCCGCCGACTTGTCATCGTCGTCTCCGCCACGGACGACGAGGACGGCCGTCACGATGACGCCAACGACGAGCAGCATCGCCAGTGCGAGCAGCCCGACGATCAGCCCCGTCCTGTTCTTCTTCGGCGGACCGCCGAAGCCGCCGCCGTACGGGGCGAAACCGGGAGGACCCTGCGGCGGGAAGCCGGGAGGACCCTGCGGCGGGTAGCCCGGAGGAGGCCCCTGCGGCGGGTACCCGGGAGGGCCCGACGGCGGGCCGCTGGGCGGTCCGAAAGGGGGCTGCGGCGGGTAACTCATGGGGGCTCCTGTCGTCGTGACATCCACGTCGAGCGGGTACCTACCCAGCGCTGCGCGTGTCAACCGCCCCGCGCGTCACCGGTGCGTCCCCACGACGCACCGGCGACGCGACGTTCACAGCGCCCCGATCCGGCCGGTTCTCAGCGCAGCACCGCCGCGAACACGTTGTAGTTGCCCGTGGACCCGGGCGCGAGCCCGTCGGCGGTCGAGGCGAGCGCCAGGACCGAGCCGTTGGCCGACAGGTGAGCCTCGCCGCTGTACCCGGCGCCGCCCTTGGTGACCAGTCGATGGGTGCCGGCCTCCCGGTCCCACACCACGATGTCCCCGCCGGTGCCATTGGTGTCCCCCGGCTGGACCGACTTGGTGGTGAGCGCGATGTATCGGCCGTCGCCGGAGATGGAAGCGCCTTCGCTCTCGCCGGAGCCGAAGGGCGAGGCCAGGACGTACGTGCCGGCCGCGGTCCGCAGGTAGACGTCGTCCACGTTGTTGGTGTCGTTCATGATGACCGCCTCGGCCGCGGTGAACGCGAGCAGGTCTCCGGTGGAGTCGAGCGCCGGCGAGTGGGCGTTGACGTCCGGGGTCAGGTTCGTCCGGTTGTCCATGATCCCGTTGCTGTCGATGGTCCACCGGAAGATCGCCGTGCCGTCCACGTTCCCTGGATCGAGGTCGACGTCGCCGTTCTGGAAGGCCACCGCCGAACCGTCGCCGCTCAGCGAGACGCCGTAGATGTTGCTGTCGGCCCAACCGAGGCCGATCCGGTCCAGGCCCCGGTTGGTGTGCGTCGTCCGGTCGTGGACGTAGGCATGGCGCACACTCGTGTCGGGCGGGGGCGAGGAGACCAGGTCGTCCGCGGTGGAGGTGAACGCGACGAACCGGCCGTCGTCGCTGATGTCGTAGGCGTACGAGTTGCCGCTCGCCGGGAGGCCGCCCGCAGTCCGGGAGATCAGGTCGACCACCCCGGTGGTGCGGTCCAGGACGAAGACGTCGTAGTCGCTGTTGGCCTCGCCAGCCAGGTTGGTCGCGAGCGACTGCAGGACGACGTACCTGCCGTTGGCCGAGAGCACGGCCGAGTTGGTGTGGCTGTTGGCAGCGGGAAGCAGCAGGGTGAGCGCGCCGGTGCGCCGGTCGAACAGATAGACGTCATTCTGGGCGTCGGTGTCGCTGGGCAGCAGCTGCGATTCCGCGGTGAAGGTGACCCATCGGCCGTCGGCGGAGATCGAGGGGTTGAAGGCCTCGTCACCGTCGACGGTGCCCGCGCTCAGCAGCTCGGTGGCCCGGGCGGTCCGGTGTGCCTGGTGGGCCGAGGCGATCACCGCGGATCCGTTGAAGCGGGCTCCGACCACGCGGTACGACGCGAGGCCGGGAGCCGTCGCGGCGTAGTTGATCTTCACGATGCCCAGGGCGTTGGACCTGGCATTCGCGACATTCGCCCACGCGCCACCCACGTACTTCTGGAGGACGATGACCCGACCGTTGCGCGCCGGCACGACCTTGGCCGTGACGCTGCGCGCGATGCCGACGACGAATGGCGCGTCGACCGCCTGGATGGCCGCTGCCTGCCGGACGACCTTGACCGCGATCCGGGCGCTGGTGAAGCGGGGCCGGCCTGCGGCCGCACGGGCCCGCACCCGGTAGGTGCCGTTCTTCGTCACCGACACGACCAGCCGGTACGTGCGCGCCGAGGAGACCCTGGTCTTCGCGACGACCTTCCAGCCCGAGGCCGTACGGCGTTGCAGGGTCACCGGCCGACCGGCGCCGGCGAGCCGGCCGGAGAAGGCCGTGCGCTCGCCCACCATCGGCGCGCGGGGCGTGACCGTGACGGTGGTGGCCAGTGCCGCGTGCTGGGGAGCGACCCCGGAAGCCCCGACGGGTGGGACGCCCAGCAGGGCCAGGCCGAGCAGGAGCGGCAGCGCCGCCGTCACGAGGGTGCGGCGGCGCCGCGAGGAGGTGAGCACGTTCGCGATCGTGGGCCGTGGCGAGGGGTCGTGGCAGGACCTCGGCCGATGATGAGACCACCGTGAGACGGCGTGCTCGCAAGCGCTGTGGAACCCGGCGATCGACGTTATCGTGGGTGGCGCCGAACAGGGGGTGCCATGGGAACGGTTCGTCTCCCTGCGCAGCCATCGGGCCAGGGCCCCACCATCTCGGCGTTCGCGCATGGTCTCGACGCGCAGCGCTACGTCTGTCCTGCCGTCGTGCAGCGCAGGATCGCGCAGTTGCTCGACCCTGCTGGCGCCCTCCTCGTGCTGGCCGTGACCGGGGCCGGTGGCCTCGGCAAGAGCGCTGCCCTGCGGGAAGCTGCCCGGTGCGCGACCGACGACGGCCACACCGTCATCAGCATCGACGGCCGTCGTGCGGACGCGGCCGAGCTGATCGGTGAACTCTCGAACCTCCCCGGCGGGCGGACCCTCGTCGCCATCGACGAAGCCGACCAGTTCGGTGCCGGACTGCATGCCTTGGGGCGGGCGCTCGGGGACCTGCCGGCGACCACCCGGGTCATCCTCGCGGCACACCACCTGCCGCCCGGGTGGTTGCCGGAGCACCTCGAACCGCTGGCCGGTCGGCTCCGCCTGGCTGCCCTTGCTGCGAAGGACGCCGACGCCCTGCTTCTCGGGTACGGCGTCGCGGACCCCGCCGCTCGCGAGTCCGTGGCCTCCTGGGCCGCCGGACTGCCGCTCGCCCTGGTCCTCGGCGCCGGGGCCTGGGCGACGTCGAGAGGTGCTGCGGGTCCCGCGTTCACCCTCCCGCGCGAGACCGAACACGACCTCGTGGACCGGATCGTCGGCCCGGCGCTGGCCCAGCTCGACCCGGACCTGCTGGCGGTGGCCGCCCTCGCCGGCGGTGTCGACGTCCGGCTGCTGGCCGAGGTGCTGCCGGACAGCGATGCCGAGGCCGGCCTGGCCCGCCTCCAGGAGTGCACGTTCGTGGAGCGGATGGGCGCGCGCCTCCTGCTGCACCCGCGTCTCGCCGAGGCCATTGCCGTCCGGATGCGTGAGGCCGATCCGACGCGCGCTGAGGCGCTGACCCTGCGGATCGCGGCGCACCTGCGGGACCGGGCCGTCGCCGGCGAGCACGCACTGCCCTGGCTGGCGGGCCTGGTCCACGACCCGGCCCTGCGTGCCGGCCTCGCGCCGCCCGTCAGCGCTGAGTTGTACGTCGACCGGGTCCGTCCCGGCGATGCCGCCGCCATCCGTGAGGTCCTCGACCGGCGGTGGCCGGGGACCTGGTCGCTCGTCGAGCCCTGGCTGCGCACCGACGCCCTGCACGTCGTACGACGTCCGGATGGTGGGCCGGCGGGAGTGGTTGCCACGCTGCCACTCGCCCGGGCGGCCGGGTTCGACCGGGCTTGCCGCACCACGATCGGTCCGCTGCTCGACCACGCACAGGCCGAGGGACTGACCGACCGGGCCGTGGTCACGCCGTTCCAGATCGCGCTGGAGGAGGGGGAACCCGACCCGGACCTGCTGCGGATCCGCAACGCGGTGGCCCTCCAGCGGTGCGGGGTCGCGAACCCGCGCATCGACCTCGTGGTCGAGGTGACCGGGTCGGAGGCGGAACGCACGGTGCTGGCGGCCTACGGCTACCAGGAGATCGACGGCGTCCGCACCAGCGTCGCGAGCGCCCGTGGGTGGGTGGCCGACGTGGGGCCGGCCGGCCTCGCCGGGCTGTTGTACGACGCCGTGGCGGCCGAGCAGGGGCGTCCGCCGCTGGCGCGGGCGGGTGGCGGGGACAGCCTGCTGCGCGCGCTGGAGGACTTCCACAGTGACGTCGTTCTCGCGCGGTTGCCGGAGGCGCCGGCGGACCTGCCGGTGGAGCGGGCGGCGGAACGGGTGCGGGTGTGGGCGCGGGACTCGCTGGCGGCCCTCCTGGTCGACGAACCGGGACTGTTGGGCCTGGTGGTGCAGCGCTACCTGGAACCGGGCGCGACCCACGAGTCGGTCATGCGGGACCAGTTCGCCAGCCGGGCGACGTACTTCCGTCGGCTGCGTCGGGCGCGGACGATTCTCGGCGGCGCGGACGATCCCGGGATTCGAACGATCAAAAGTTCATGACCGTGGCGAACGCCTCATCGGGGTGACCGGCGCCGATGTGCGTCAGCGCGCGAGCGGTGTCATGGTGGCTCCCACGCGGACGACGGTGTCCACGGATCACACGATTCGAACCCCGGGAATTACCGGGTGGGCTGTGGGGTAGCGTGCCCACACCTTGAACAGGACCGAAAGGCTGGCGAGAAGCATGGTGGATGTGGAGCGGACGCTCGATGAGGCGGGCCTCACGAACCCCCACGTTCGGGAATACGTCGCACACTGGGCCGGGATCACCGGCGCCGACCGGATCGAGGTCGTTTCGGCGGCCGACGACGCCCGGCTGGTGCAGGAGTCCCTCGAAGCAGGCGAGCTGTTGCCCGCCGGCGAAGGCCTCTACTACTCCCGGTCCTACTTCAAGGACACCGCACGCGCCGAAGAGCGCACGATCGTCGCCACCAGCGACGAGGCGGACAAGGGCATCTACAACAACTGGCGCCCGTCCTCGGAGATGAAGCCGAAGCTCGTCGAGCTGATGACCGGTGCGTCGGTCGGCAAGACGATGTACGTCATCCCCTACCTGATGGCGCCGAAGGGCTCCCCGCTGCAGAACTTCGCAGCCGGTGTCGAGCTCACGGACAACCGCAACGTCGTGCTCCAGATGATCCGCATGTCGCGGGTCGGCGTGGAGTACATCAACGACCTGGGCGACTCGTTCGTCAAGGCCGTGCACGTCACCGGTGACCTGGAGAACCTCGGCCAGGGCACCCCCGACGACAAGCGCTACTTCGTGACCGTCGCCGACGAGCGCACGATCCTGCACTTCGGTTCGTCGTACGGCGGCAACGCGTTGCTCGGCAAGATCGCCCACGGCCTGCGCCAGGGTGCCTACGACGGCTGGAAGAACGGCTTCCTCGTGGAGCAGTTCATGCTGCTCGGCATCACGGACAAGGAAACCGGCAAGAAGTACAACATCTGCGGTGGTTTCCCGTCGGCCTCCGGCAAGACGAACCTCGCGATGACGCTGGCGCCCGACGCGCTCGGTGACCGTTACTACGTCGAGTTCTACGGCGACGACATCGCGTGGATCTGGGTCGGCGACGACGGCAAGCTCTACGGCATGAACCCGGAGAACGGTGTCTTCGGTGTCGCCAAGGACACCAACGAGGCCACCAACCCGACGGCGATCGACTCGATCGTCCCCGGCACCGGCGCGATCTTCACCAACGTCGCCTACAACTCCAGGACGCAGGAAGTCTGGTGGGAAGGCAAGAGCGACAAGCCGACCGACCTCGACGGCTGGGAGGACTGGAAGGGCGACATCATCGCCGACCGGTCGCCCGAGGACGCCGACGCTCCCTGGGCGCACCCGAACAGCCGCTTCACGACCACGCTGGCCAACGTCCCGAACGTTGCCAAGGACTTCGAGGACCCGCAGGGCGTCGAGATCCACGGCATCATCTTCGGTGGCCGCACCCGTGACCGCGAGCCGCTGATCCGTGCGATCAAGGACGTTGCCGAGGGTGTCTACGACGGCCTGACGCTGGGCGCCGAGGCGACCGCGGCTGCGGACGGCCTCGAGGGCGTGCTCCGCTACGACCCGATGTCGATGCGTCCGTTCATGTCGTACTCCGAGGCCGACTACGCCGCGCACTGGCTCGAGGTCATCGGTCGCGCGACGACCAAGCCGATCTTCGCGCACGTCAACTGGTTCCAGCGGGGCGAGGACGGCCGCTTCCTGTGGCCCGGCTACCGCGAGAACCTGCGCCCGCTGAACTGGCTGATGCAGTTCCTCAACGGCGAGGTCGAGGGTGTCCAGACCGCTGTCGGTGTCCTGCCGAAGCGCGAGGAGCTCAACCTCGAGGGCATGGACGAGCAGGCGCTCGCCGACCTCGACACGCTCCTCACCATCGACGTGCCGCGCTGGCAGCAGGAGATGGGCTTCCGCGAGAAGCACCTCGCGCAGTTCGAGGGCCTGTCGGACGAGATCTGGGCGGCTCACCGTCGGGTCGCCGAGGCGCTTGAGGCCTGATTGAGCCGAGTGCAGACGAGCTTGCTCGTATGCCGAGGCGATTGAAGGCAGCAGCACGAAGTGCTGCACAACGCGTAGTCATCTGAACTGAAGCAGCGCCCCGGCTCTCGCCAGTCGGGGCGCTGTTTCTTTTCTCCCCGTTCAGGAGCGGGCGATCGCCCGGCCTGCGGCGCGACCGGAGAAGATGCAGCCGCCGAGGAAGGTGCCCTCGAGCGCGTTGTAGCCGTGCACCCCACCGCCGCCGAACCCGGCGACCTCGCCGGCGGCGTACAGCCCGGGGATGACCGCACCGGTGCGGTCGACGACCCGTGACTCCAGGTCGGTGGCCACGCCGCCGAGCGTCTTGCGCGTCAGGATGTTGAGCCGTACGGCGATGAGCGGGCCCTTCTCGGGGTCCAGGATCTTGTGGGGCTTCGCCACCCGGATCAGCTTGTCCGTCCGGGACTGCCGGGCGTTGTTGATGGCCATCAGCTGGAAGTCCTTGCTGAACGCGTTGTCGAGCTCTGCGTCGCGGGCCTCGATCTGGCGGCGCAGGACGTCGGCCGCCAGGTGCGGGCCGCGCGCGGGGGAGTCACCGTCGACGATGCCGTTCATGCCGTCGACGAGCTCCTCGAGGGTGTCGGCCACGACGAAGTCGACGCCGTGCTGCTTGAACGCCTCGACCGGGCCGGGGGCGCCCTTGGCGACCCGCGACTTCAGCATGAACTTGAGGTCCTTGCTGGTGATGTCGGGGTTCTGCTCGGAGCCGGAGAGGGCGAACTCCTTCTCGATGATCGCCTGGGTGAGCACGAACCACGTGTAGTCGTAGCCCGTCTTGCCGATGGCCCCGAGGGTGCCGAGGCTGTCGAAGCCCGGGAAGTTCGGGGCGGGCAGGCGCTGCCCGGTGGCGTCGAACCAGAGCGACGACGGGCCGGGGATGACGCGGATCGCGTGGTCGGGCCACACGGGGTCCCAGTTGTGGATGCCCTCGGTGTAGTGCCACATCCGGTCGGAGTTCACCAGCCGCGCACCGGCCTCCTCGGCGATCGTGAGGCCACGCCCGTCGACGTACGCGGGAACGCCGGAGATCAGGTGGGTCGGCACGGGGCCGAGTCGCTCGACGGGCCAGTTGGCGCGGATCATCTCGTGGTTGTGGCCGATGCCGCCGGTGGTGACGACCACGGCGGGAGCGCGGTGCTCGAACTCGCCGACCTCGACGCGGGACGAGGCGAACCCGCGCTCGGCGTCGGACTCCTCCAGGGTCGCGCCCCGGATGCCGACGACCGCACCGTCCTCGGTGATGAGGGAGTCGACGCGGTGCCGGAAGGCGAACCGCACCAGGCCCTGCTCCTCGGCGGCGAGGACGGGTTCGACGAAGATCCGGACCACCTCGGGGCCGGTGCCCCAGGTCAGGTGGAAGCGGGGGACCGAGTTGCCGTGGCCGGCGGCGTCACCACTGCCGCGCTCGGCCCAGCCCACGAACGGCAGCGACTTGAGGCCGAGCGCGCGGAGGTAGTCGCGCTTCTCGGTCGCGGCGAAGTCGACGTACGCCTTCGCCCACTGGTGCGCCCAGTGGTCCTCGCCGGGCGTGCCGTCCTCCTGCGGTTCGATCCGGTCGAAGCCCGCCGAGCCCTGCCAGTCCTGCCAGGCCAGCGCCCGCGAGTCCTTGATGCCCATCCGACGCTGCTCGGGGGAGTCGATGAAGAGGAGACCGCCGAGTGACCACCACGCCTGGCCGCCGAGGTTGGCACGGTTCTCCTGGTCGATGACCAGCACCCGTTTGCCTGCCTGCGTCGCCTCGTGGGTGGCGACGAGTCCGGCGAGGCCGGCTCCCACCACGATCGCGTCCGGTACGAACTCCTGCTCCGCTGCACCCTTGGTCACGACGGGAGCCTGCCACATGCCCCGTCACGAACCGTTGACGTGGGCCGCGCCACAGTTCCTTGCCACTGGCAAGGAACAGGTTCTACTTTCACCGGATGGGGACTGAGCACGACCGCGCCGCCGGCTACGCCCGTTTCGTCGTACGACGGGCCGGCTGGGTCGTGCTGGCGTGGCTCGCGATCACGGTCGTGATGAACGTGGCCGTGCCGCAGCTCGAGGAGATCGCCGGTCGGGACTCCTCGCCGATGGTTCCCCACGACGCACCCTCGATCCGCGCGGTCACGTCGATGAACAGCGCGTTCAACAGCGGCGACGCCCAGAGCTTCATCGTCGTGGCGATGGAGCGGACCTCCGGCCTGACCAAGGCCGACCGCAGCTACGCCGAGTCCCTGGTCACCGACCTGGCGACCGACAAGTTGGACGTCACCTTCGTCCAGGACATCCGCCAGCCGGAGCTGCGCAAGGCGCTGACGAGCAAGGACGAGCAGGCGCGCTACCTGCTCGTGGGCATCACCGGCGCGACCGGTGCGCCGGCGTCGCTGACGCAGGTGGCCGCCGTACGCGAGATCGTGGACGAGAAGGCGCCGGACGGGCTGACCGTCGAGGTCACCGGGCCGACGGCCACGGTCGTGGACCTCGCGACGGAGACCGAACACAGCGTCGGGCGGATCACGATCGTCACCATCGTGATGATCGCGCTGATCCTGTTCCTCATCTACCGGTCGTTCGCGATCCCGATCATGATCCTCACGGTCGTGGGGATCGGGCTCGGCCTGGGTCGCGCCGTGGTGTCGTTCTGCGGGTTGCACGACCTCTTCGCGATCTCGACGTTCAGCGGGTCGTTCCTGACGGCGATCATCCTCGGTGCCGGCACGGACTACGCGGTGTTCCTGGTCGCCCGCTACCACGAGGAGCGCCGCCTCGGAACCGAGCCGACCGCAGCCGCCGCCATCGCCGCGTCGCGGATCGGCGGGGTCATCGCGGGCTCGGCCGTGACGGTCGTGCTGGCGGCGCTGTGCATGGCGATCGCCGACCTCGGCTTCTTCAACACGACCGGCCCGGCGATCGCGGTGAGCATCGCGGTCAACCTGTTCGTCAGCCTCACCCTGACGCCGGCGTTGCTCGCGCTGGCCGGCCAGCGCGGCTGGGCGGAGCCTCGCGACTCGGGCGGTGCCGCGGTGTGGCAACGCATCGCCGGTCTCGTCGCCGCGCACCCGGTCCGGATGCTGACCGTGTCGCTGGTCCCGCTGCTGCTGCTCGCCGCGCTCTTCCCCCTGGCCAACCTGTCCTACGACGTCCGCGAGCCGCTGGCCGACGATGCGGAGAGCAACCGTGGCTACGCACTGCTCGACCGGCACTTCCCGATCAACGAGGTGCTTCCGGACTACGTCCTGGTCCAGGCCGACCACGACCTGCGCAACACCAAGGACCTCGCCCTCATCGAGCAGGCCTCCTCCTCGCTCGCCCGCCACGACGGCGTGGCCCTGGTCCGCAGCATCACGCGACCGGGTGGCGAGCCGATCACCCAGGCGTCCGTCGCCTACCAGTCCGGACTGATCGGGGACGGGCTCGGCAAGGCCCGCGGCGACATCGCCGAGGGCGCCGACGGAGCCGAGCAGCTCGCCGAGGGCGCGGGCCAGCTCGACGACGGTGCGGGTCAGCTCGCGGACGGTGCGGAGCAGGCCGTGGAGGGCGCCGACTCGATCGCCACCGCCACCACCCGGCTGTCGCGCGGCATGACCCAGCTCCTGGACGGTGCCGACGCCGCCGTGGCCGGAACGCGCGACCTCAAGGTCGGCGCCGCGGCACTCGCCGACGGACTCACCACCGCGGCCGACCAGGTCCAGCTCGCGGTCGACGGCCTCGGCCTCGCGTACGACGCCCTGGCCACCAAGAGCCTGACCTGCGGCCTCGATCCGGCGTGCTCCCGCGCCCGGGCCGGGATCAAGCAGATCTGGGAGGCCGAGCGCGACCAGCTCTTGCCCGGACTCCGCGAGGCGGCGCGCGGCGCCCGCGCCATCGCCACCGGTACCGGCGACCTGCGCACCGGGCTGCGCCAGCTGCGCGGCGGGATCGCCAAGGCCCGCACCGGCACCCAGCAGCTCGCCGAGGGCCAGCAGCTCTTCGCCGAGAAGCTCGGCGACCTCTCCTCGGGCGCCGACCAGCTCGCGACGGGTGCCGACCGGATCCGCGGCGGCACCGAGGAGGTGGCCGCGTCCTTGCCCGAGCTGGAGAAGGGCCTCGCGGCTGCGGCACAGCACCTGCAGGCGACCCGCGACGAGGTCGACGACCCCGCCAGCGGCGGCTTCTACCTGCCGCCGACGGCACTGACCAACCCGGACTTCGAGGCAGCCAGCCGGCTGTTCGTCTCCGCCGACGGACGCACGGCCCGCATCGTCGTACTCGGGAAGACGGACGCGTTCGAGGCCGAGGCCGCGGACCGGTCGTCGGAAGTGCGCGAGATCGTGGACCACTCGTTCAACGGCACCCGGCTCGCTGACGCCGACGTGATGGTCACCGGCATGGCGAGCACCAACGACGACCTGCGGGGGTACTCCCAGTCCGACCTGGAGCTGATCGCGATCACAGCGCTGATCGCGGTGTTCCTGGTCCTGCTCCTGCTGTTGCGCAGCCTGGTGGCGGCGTTCGCGCTGATGGCGACCGTGGTCCTGTCCTACGTCGCGGCGATCGGCCTGTCGGTGCTCGTGTGGCAGTACGGGCTCGGCATCCCGCTCGACTGGACCGTCACGGCGATCGCGTTCGTGATCCTCGTGGCGGTCGGCGCCGACTACAACCTGCTGCT
>JAKFEI010000111.1:0-1768 GCA_036675765.1 Nocardioides sp.
ATGTACGCCGGCTACGAGCTCGGCGAGCACGTGGCCGTGAAGCCGGGCAGCGAGGAGTACCTCGACTCGGAGAAGTACCAGATCCGGGTGCGGGACTGGGACACGGACGCCACCGGGCTGGCGTCGTACATCACGAGACTGAACGCGATCCGGCGAGCCCATCCGGCGCTGCAGCTGCTGCGCAACCTCACCGTGCATCCGACGGACGAGGAACACGTGCTGTGCTTCAGCAAGGTCTCTCGACCGTTGGTCGAGGAGGTTGCTCAGCAACCGTCTCGAGACCAGGTGATCGTGGTGCTCAACCTTGATCCCCACCAGGTGCGGGAGACGATGGTGCACCTGGACCTGGCCGCCCTCGGCCTGCCGGCGGGCACTTCGTTCAGCGTGCACGACGAGATCAGCGGCGCGGACTGGACGTGGGGCGCCGACAACTACGTCCGGCTCGATCCCGCAGAGCCGGCACACATCCTCATCGTGAAGGGAAACGCATGACCGTGGCGGACTCGAGAGTCCTGAACGACGAGCCGGAGTGGTTCCGCACGGCCGTCTTCTACGAGGTGCTCGTCCGGTCGTTCCGCGACTCGAACGGCGACGGCACCGGTGACTTCCGCGGTCTGACGGAGAAGCTCGACTACCTCCAGTGGCTCGGCGTGGACTGCCTGTGGGTGCCGCCGTTCTTCCCCTCGCCGCTGCGCGACGGCGGGTACGACGTCTCCGACTACACCGGCGTGCTGCCCGAGATCGGGACGGCCGAGGACTTCCACGCGTTCCTCGACGCCGCCCACGAACGCGGCATCCGCGTGATCATCGACTTCGTCATGAACCACACGAGTGACCAGCACCCGTGGTTCCAGGCGTCGCGCTCGGACCCCGAAGGTCCCTACGGCGACTTCTACGTGTGGTCCGACACCGACGACCTCTACCAGGACGCGCGGGTCATCTTCGTCGACACCGAGCCGTCGAACTGGACGTGGGACCAGGTCCGCCAGCAGTACTTCTGGCACCGCTTCTTCCACCACCAGCCGGACCTCAACTTCGACAACCCGGCCGTGCACGACGCCATGATCGAAGCGATGTCGTTCTGGCTCGACATGGGCCTCGACGGCTTCCGGCTCGACGCCGTCCCCTACCTCTACGAGCGGCCGGGCACCAACGGCGAGAACCTCCCCGAGACCCACGAGTTCCTGCGCAAGGTGCGACGGTTCGTCGACGAGCACTACCCCGGGCGGGTGCTCCTCTGCGAAGCCAACCAGTGGCCGACCGACGTCGTGGAGTACTTCGGACCGGAACTGCTCGACAACGGCGAGGTCATCGGGACGGAGTGCCACATGGCGTTCCACTTCCCGGTGATGCCCCGCATCTTCATGGCCGTACGACGCGAGTCCCGCTTCCCGATCTCGGAGATCATGGAGCAGACGCCCGCGATCCCGTCCGGCTGCCAGTGGGGCATCTTCCTGCGCAACCACGACGAGCTCACCCTCGAGATGGTGACCGACGAGGACCGCGACTACATGTGGGGCGAGTACGCCAAGGACCCACGGATGAAGGCCAACATCGGCATCCGTCGCCGGCTCGCTCCCCTGCTCGACAACGACACCAACCAGATCGAGCTCTTCACCGCGCTGCTGCTGTCCCTGCCCGGCTCCCCCGTCCTCTACTACGGCGACGAGATCGGGATGGGCGACAACATCTGGCTCGGTGACCGCGACGGCGTCCGTACGCCGATGCAGTGGACCCCCGACCGCAACGCCGGCTTCTCCGCCGCGAC
>JAKFEI010000525.1:0-12542 GCA_036675765.1 Nocardioides sp.
TCCGACTACCGGCGGATCCGTGAGGTCCACGGCGGCACGATCAACGACGTCATCCTCGCCACCCTCACCGGTGCCCTGCGGTCCTGGTTGATGACCCGCGCCGAGTCCCTCGGTGGCATGCGCCAGATTCGCGCGGTCGTGCCGGTCTCGGTCATCGACGAGGAGCTCGAGGCCACCTCACTGGGCAGCCAGATCGCCGCCCACTTCGTGGACCTGCCCATCGGCGAGGCGAGCCCGGTCGTGCGCCTGCACCAGGTCTCGTACTCCTTCCAGGGCCACAAGGACACCGGACGCAGCGTCGCCGCCAACCGGCTGGCCGGGATCGCCGGATTCGCACCGACGACCTTCCACGCCATCGGCTCACGCGTCGCTGCCACCGAGCTGCGTCGCGGCTACCAGCTGTCGGTGACCAATGTGCCCGGCCCGCAGGCTCCGCTGTTCGCCGCCGGTGCCCGGATGCTGGCCAGCTACCCCGTGCCGCCGCTGGTGGCCGGCCACCCGCTCGCCATCGGCGTGACGTCGTACGACGGCGGGGTCTACTACGGGCTCACGGCGGACCGGGACTGGATCCCCGACGTCGACCTGCTCGGTGTCTGTATCCGCGAGGCGCTCGACGAGCTGCTCGACCTGTCCTCGCCGACCCGCCAGCGCGCACCCCGCGGTCGCCGCGGCGTCCGGGCGGTCCCGAAGCCGGGCGCCAAGGGACGGGACTGACCGGTGAGTGCCATGGTTGCGCAGCACCTCGGGACGCTGCACCCGCTGGAACAGGCGTTGACGATCGTGCTCGCCTTCGGTCCGTTCGTGGTGCTGGGGATCGTCATCGCCTTCCGCCGGCGCGCTGAACGCGCCGAGGAGAGGCGAGACGAAGCCGCGGACCACTAGCGGCCACTGGCGGTCACTAGCGGCTGAGCCAGGCCTTTCCGGTCCGCTCCTCGGCACGAAGGGCGCTGCCGATCAGCTTGGCGATCAGTTCCTCGATCTTGCCGCCGACGAGTGGAATCTTGACGGTGACCTGCAGGTCGACGGTCTCCGTGGTGACGCCGTCGACCTCGACGAGGGTGGCGGTGCCGCGCATCTCGCCCGGCTTGCCGGGGATCGTGATGTGGACGTCGCCGTGGGTGGGGCTCGACCACTTCTCGGTCTGGAGGATCGTGGTCTCGTTGCCCACGATCTTCTTCGCGAAGGACGGGACCCGGTCGGTCGGCTGGGTCATCTCGATCCGGACGTCCTTGCTGGTGACGTCGCCATCGACCTTGACGTTGAACGCGGTCGCGCGCTGGTTGGTGCAGACCTCCTCGCGGAAGGAGGCATCGGACAGCATCGCTGCGACGGCGTCGGCGGGCGCGTCGTAGACCATCGTGTGGAGCAGTCGTGTCGCCATGTCAGCGGTTTCCCTTCAGCCAGGCCACGCCCACGGAGTGTTCCAGGGTCATGCCTGCGTCGATGTTGTCGGTCATGAGCTTCTCCAGCTTGCCGCCGATCACGGGGACCTTCACGGTCACCTCGAGATCGAAGACGTGCCGGGTGACGCCACCCTCCTCGACGAGAGCGACGGTGCCGACAGCCTTGGTGGGCTTGCCGGGCGTCTCGATCGAGTAGGTGCCGGAGGTGGGGTCGGTCCACTCCTCACGCACGAGGGCGTGGCTGGTCTCGCCGGCGATCTTCTTGGCGATGGCCGGCAGGCCCGCCGTGTTCTGCACCTGGTCGATGAGGATGCTGAGCCCGTCGCCCTTCGGCGTACTGGTCACCTCGATGGACACGACCTGCTGTGCGGCAGCGACCTTCTCCCGGAATGCCGGGTCCGCGAGCATCGCGAACACCTCGTCCGCTCCCGCCTGGTAGGCGAGTTCACGATGGAACTTCATGGCGTCATCATGGCGCACCGCATCGCCGCGGCTGTTGGTTACTGGCGGGTCGCGCCGCATGTTGTCGAGGTCACGTTCGACGGCCTACGTTGAGAGGGTGTCAATGACGACGCTGAAGGCCGCCGTAACCGGGGCAGACCGAGACCGCATTTTTGAGCAGGCTGCCGCCGCAGCCGGACCACCGAAGGGCGGCGGGGGTCCACCCCGCGATGCGCTGCCGGTGCTGCTTCCGGCCTACTACCGGCACGTCGACACCGAGGAGCTGGCGTCGCGCAGCGACGTCGACATCTACGGTGCGTTCGCCTCCCACCACCATCTCGCTCTCGAGCGCACACCAGGTACGCCGAAGGTGCGGGTCTTCACGCCGACGGTCGCCGAGCACGGCTGGTCGGCGGCCGGCCACTCGGTCGTCGAGGTCGTCTTCGACGACATGCCGTTCCTCGTCGACTCCCTGACCATGGAGCTCGGTCAGCACCTGCGCGACATCCGTGCCGTGGTGCACCCGACCTTCGACGTACGCCGTGACGAGGCGGGTCACCTGCTCTCCGCCGAACCCGTGACGCCGGGCTCGGTGGCGCCGCCCGAGGGTGCGACCCGCGAGTCGTGGATGCACGTCGAGATCGGCCGCCTCGGTGGCGGGGGCGAGGACGAGAACGTCGCGGAGGGGTGCCGCCGGGTGCTCCTCGACGTGCAGGCCTCTGTCGAGGACTGGCCGAAGATGCAGGCCCAGGTCGCCGGCATCGTCGAGGGCCTGTCCGCGGAGGCTCCGCCGGTCGATCCGGAAGAGGTCCGGCAGACCGCTGAGCTGTTGTCCTGGCTGGCCGACGAGCACTTCACGTTCCTCGGGTATCGCGAATACGTCCTGGCCAAGGCGCCCGCCGAGAGCGGGGAGGGCGAGGAGGACGTGCTGCGTCCCGTGCCCGGCACCGGGCTCGGCATCCTGCGCGAGAAGGCCGAGGCAGGGGACGAGTCCGTTGCGTTCGGCCGGCTGCCCGACGCCGTCAAGGCCAAGGCTCGCGAGAAGACCCTGCTGGTGCTGGCCAAGGCCAACTCCCGGTCGACGGTCCACCGGCCGGCGTACCTCGACTACGTCAGCGTCAAGACGTTCGGCGCCGATGGCGAGGTGGTCGGCGAGCGGCGCTTCCTCGGACTGCTGTCGAGCGCTGCCTACACCGAGTCCCTGCTGCGGATCCCGCTGCTGCGCGAGAAGGCAGCCGAGGTGCTGCGCCGCAGCGGCCAGGACGCGCGCAGCCACGACGGCTCCGCCCTGCTCGACACGCTCGAGACCTATCCGCGCGACGAGTTGTTCCACACCCCTGTCGACGAACTGACGCCGATCGTCGAGGCCGCCAGCCAGGCCCGGGAGCGCCGCGCCGTACGCCTGTTCATCCGGCGCGACACCTACGCGCGCTACCTGTCCGTGCTGGTCTACCTCCCACGGGATCGCTACAACACCGGTGTCCGGCAGAAGTTCGTCAAGATCCTCATCGACCAGATCGGCAAGGGCCGGATCGGTCCGGAGAACGTCGAGTTCAACGTCAGCATCAACGAGTCGACGACCGCGCGCGTCCACTTCGTGGTGCACGTCCCCAAGGGCGAGCTGATTCCCGACGACATCGACACGGTCGACCTCGAGCGCCGGCTGGTCGAGGCATCGCGCTCCTGGCAGGAGGACTTCCTCCAGGCCGTCATTGCCGAGTACGGCGAGGAGACGGGCGGCCTGCTGGGTCGTCGGTACGTCGACGCCTTCCCCGAGGCGTACAAGGAGGACTTCAACCCCCGGACCGCCGCCGTCGACCTCGGTCGCGTCGAGGGCATCGCCGGTGACAGCGGCATCGACCAGTCGCTCTACGCCGATGTCGACGCCGACGAGGGCGAAGCCCGACTCAAGGTGTTCCGGGTCGGCGAACCGTTGTCGCTGAGCGGCGTCCTGCCCATGCTGTCCTCGATGGGGGTGGAGGTCGTCGACGAGCGGCCGTACGCCCTGGGCGGCCTGGACCGTCGTACACACGTCTACGACTTCGGACTGAGGTACGCCGGCGCGCTGCCCGACCACGCCCGCGAGCTGTTCGCCGATGCACTTCGTGCGATGTGGGACGGCTTCACCGAGACCGACGGGTTCAACCGCCTCGTGCTGCGGGCCCGGCTGTCGTGGCGCCAGGCGATGTTGCTGCGTGCCTATGCGAAGTACATGAAGCAGGGGAACAGCCCGTTCGCCGTCGACTCCATCGAGCAGGCGCTCGTCGACAACGTCGACCTGGCCCGGCTGCTGGTGCTGCTCTTCGAGACCCGGTTCGATCCGGGCGCCGAGGACGGCCGCGCCGACCGGGAAGCGGACCTCGTGACGAAGGTCCGCACCGCCCTCGACGAAGTGGTCAGCCTCGACCACGACCGGATCCTGCGCTCCTACCTGACGCACATCCTGGCCACGTTGCGCACGAACTACTTCCAGTCCGCGGGCGACCCCGGGTCGGCGACGCCCAGCCAGACGCCGAAGCCCTATCTGTCGCTGAAGCTCGAGCCGTCGGCCATTCCCGACCTGCCGTCGCCGCGGCCGAAGTTCGAGATCTTCGTGTACTCGCCGCGCGTCGAGGGCGTGCACCTGCGGTTCGGTGCGGTTGCCCGTGGTGGCCTGCGCTGGTCCGACCGGCGCGACGACTTCCGCACCGAGGTCCTCGGCCTGGTCAAGGCGCAGATGGTCAAGAACACCGTGATCGTGCCGGTCGGCGCGAAGGGGGGTTTCTACGCGAAGCAGTTGCCGGACTCGAGCGATCGCGAAGCGTGGCTGGCCGAGGGCGTGGCCTGCTACAAGACCTTCATCCGTGGCCTGCTCGACCTCACGGACAACCTCGTGGGCGGTGAGACCGTGCCGCCGCCGCGGGTGGTGCGCCACGACGCGGACGACTCCTACCTCGTCGTCGCGGCCGACAAGGGAACCGCCACCTTCTCCGACATCGCCAACGGCGTCTCGAAGGAGTACGGCTTCTGGCTCGGCGACGCGTTCGCCAGCGGTGGTTCGGTCGGCTACGACCACAAGGCGATGGGCATCACCGCCAAGGGTGCGTGGGTGTCCGTACGACGCCACTTCCGCGAGATGGGCGTCGACTGCCAGACCGAGGACATCACCGTCGTGGGTGTGGGCGACATGTCCGGCGACGTGTTCGGCAACGGCATGCTCTGCTCCGAACACATCCGTCTGGTGGCCGCGTTCGACCACCGCGACATCTTCATCGACCCGGAGCCCGACGCCGCGACGTCGTTCGCCGAGCGGCAGCGGCTCTTCGCCCTGCCGCGGTCGAGCTGGCAGGACTACGACAAGTCGCTGATCTCCGAGGGTGGCGGGATCTTCCCGCGGACCGCCAAGTCGATCCCGATCAGCAACCACATCCGTGCGGCCCTCGGGATCGCCGGTCACGTCGAGAGGATGACGCCGGCCGAACTGATGCGGGCGATCCTGCTCGCGCCCGTCGACCTGCTCTGGAACGGCGGCATCGGCACCTACGTCAAGGCTTCCACCGAGACCAACGCCGACGCGGGCGACAAGGCCAACGACGCGATCCGTGTCGACGGTGGCCAGCTGCGCGTGCGGTGCGTGGGGGAGGGCGGCAACCTGGGCTGCACCCAGCGTGGCCGGATCGAGTACGCCGTCGACGGGGGCCGGATCAACACGGACTTCATCGACAACTCGGCCGGGGTCGACACCTCCGACCGTGAGGTGAACCTGAAGATCCTGCTCGACCGGATCGTGCTCGAGGGTGACCTCACCGGCAAGCAGCGCAACGAACTGCTCGCGTCGATGACCGACGAGGTCGCCGACCTCGTGCTGCGCGACAACTACGACCAGAACCTCGCGCTCGCCAACGCGGCCCGCAACGCGCCCTCGTTGCTGCACGTGCACGAGCAGTGGATGCACCATCTCGAGACCGAGGGCCTGCTGGATCGCGACCTGGAGGCCCTGCCCGCCACGCGCGAGGTGAAGCGCCGCCTGGAGGCTCAAGGTGCGCTGACCCAGCCCGAGCTGTCGGTGCTGATGGCCTACACGAAGATCGTGCTCGCCGAGGAGCTGTTGGCATCGGACCTGCCCGAGGACCCGTATCTCACCCTCGACCTCGAGTCCTACTTCCCCGAACCGGTGCAGCAGGGCTTCCGTGAGCAGGTCGGGGCCCACCCGCTGCGGCGGGAGATCATCGTGACCCAGGTGGTCAACGACCTCGTCAACGGCGCCGGCATGACCTACTGGCCGCGGTTGGCCGGGGAAACAGGCGCAAGCGCCGCCGAGCTGACGCGGGCCAACTTCGTCGCGCGCGAGATCTACGGATCGCTGCCGCTGCGCAAGGAGCTCGAGGAGTTCGACAACGTGCTCGACGCGTCCGTCCAGACCCGGATGCGGGTGGAGATGCGCACACTCGTCGAGCGTGCCTCGCGCTGGCTGCTCACCAACCGGCGTCCGCCGCTGGACAGCCAGGCCACGGTCGAGCTGTTCGCGGCGCCGGTCCAGGCCACGATGCTCGAACTGCCGCACCTGCTGACCGGTGCCGAGCTCGCTGCCTACGAAGCACGGCGTCGCTCGCTGGAGACGCAGCAGGTGCCCGCCGAGCTCGCGGCCCGCGTGGCGTCGTACGACGTCGCGTATGCGTTGCTCAACGTCGTCGAGATCGCGGTCCGCGACGAGCTGGACCCGGCCGACGTGGCCCGGGTGCACTTCGTCCTCGGGGAGCGGCTCGGAGTGTCGGCGCTGCAGCAGCGGATCGTCGCCCTGCCACGGGCCGATCAGTGGCAGACCATGGCGCGGGCCGCCCTGCGCGACGACCTGCACGCCGTCCACGCCCAGCTCACCGGCAAGGTGCTCGCCGCGACCGCGGACACGGTCGACGACGAGGCCGCTGACCCGCACGAGGCCGCCGACCGCAGGGTCGCGGCGTGGGAGGCCGAGACGGGCGGGGTCGTCGAGCGGGCGATTTCCTCCCTGACCGCGGTGTGCACGGACGAACCGAGTGACATCGCCAAGGTGTCGGTCGGCCTGCGGGTGGTGCGCGGCCTGTTGGCCTGACCGCAGCGGTTCATTCTTGCCGCTGGACGCGGCCCCGACGTGGCTGCAGCGCTCCTTCGGAGCTGTTGCCGCTCAAGCACCTGAACACCGGCACGCTCGATGTCATGGTCCGGGGCGAGGGTCGTCGGCCGCTCTGGTGCCGCTGGCGATCCTTGCGGCCTTCGCGATCGTGGTCACGGCGCTCGCAGCACGACTGTTCCGCTGGGACACCACGTGAGCGGATTGATGACACACCGGGCGAACTGACCCAATAGTGTGGCTTCGCACCCGACTGAGGAGAGGGCACACCTTTGTACGACATCACCGTGATCCTGGCGCAGCTCGCACTGATCATCGTCGTGGCCAGGCTCGCAGGTCTTGCGGCGGGCAAGGTCGGGATTCCGCCAGTCGTCGGGGAGATCTTCGCCGGAGTGTTGCTGGGGCCCAGCCTGCTGGGCGAGAACATCAGCGGGACCCTGTTTCCGCTCGACACGCTGCCGTTCCTGAAGCTGCTCGCCAGCATCGGGCTGGTCCTCTTCATGTTCGTGGTCGGCCTCGAGCTCGACGTCTCGCTGGTCAAGGGACGGGGCCGCGTCGCGGCCTCGGTGTCGGTCCTCTCGATTGCGCTCCCGTTCGCAATGGGCTTCGGCCTCGCCCTCCTGTTGAAGGACCTCCGCTACGCGGGCGCCGACGTGGTCCCGTTCGCGCTGTTCATCGGCGCCGCGATGTCGATCACCGCGTTCCCCGTGCTCGCCCGCATCCTCACCGACCGCCGGATGAATCGCACCGAGACCGGTGGACTCGCCCTGGCCTGCGCTGCCACCGACGACGTGCTCGCCTGGACCATGCTCGCGGTGGTCATCGGGATTGCCGGCGGTGAGGGCCACGGCCACGGCCCGGACTGGGTGATCTACCTGGCGTTCCCGTTCGTGCTGTTCGCACTCTTCGTCGTCCGGCCGCTGCTGACCCGACTCACCAGGATGTACCGCAAGGCGGGCGAGCTCACGCCGACCATCCTCGCCATCGTGCTGGTCGGGATGCTGCTGTTCTCGGCTGCGACGGAGTACCTCGGCGTCCACTACATCTTTGGCGCCTTCCTGTTCGGCGCGATCCTCCCGCACGAGGATGCCGCGCAACTGCGCCACGAGATCCTGGTCCGGCTCGAACAGATCTCCGTGATCCTGTTGCTGCCGGTGTTCTTCCTCGTCGCCGGCCTGGACGTCAACATCCGTGGCCTCAGCGGCGAGAACCTGCTCCAGCTGCTGGCGATCCTGGCGGTCGCGATCCTCGGGAAGTACGTCGGCGCGTACGTCGGTGCCCGATCGGCGGGCGTGCCGCACTGGCAGGCCAATGCGCTGGGCATCTTGATGAACACCCGCGGCCTGACCGAGTTGGTCATCCTGGCCGTCGGCAAGGAGCTCCACCTGCTCAGCGACGAACTGTTCACCATGATGGTGGTGATGGCGCTGGTCACGACTGTCATGACTGGCCCCCTGCTGTCGTTCGCCTATCCCCGTCGGCGGGTGGCGCGCGACATCGCCGAGGCCGAACGGGCGGCGCTCGGCGACGAATCCGTGGACAGGATGCTTGTCCTCGCTCGCAACGGCCAGGACAACAGGACCCTGGTGGACCTTGCCGTGGCGGCACTCGCCGGCGCGTCGCCGGCCGAGATCGTGATCACCGACCTCTCGCCGCAAGGACGTCCGCTCGAGGTGGGCAGCGGCATGTCGCTCGACCTCGCAGAGATGGCAGCCTCCATGGAACGCCAGCAGGTGCTCGTGAAGCGTGGCGAGGAGCTCGGCGTACCGATCCGGGTCATCGCGCACCCGAGCGCCGACGTGGTCCAGGATCTCGTCGAACTCATCGCGGTCCTGCGTCCCCAGGGCCTTGTCGTCTGGTCCGACGACCCCGCACTGGATGCTGTCGTGGCCGCCAACGAATCACCGGTCGCCGTCGTGCCCGCAGGGACGCCGATCCCGGATGCCGACGCCGGCGTCGTCGCCCACTGGTCCGGCGACGTCAGCGGTGAGGCCGCGGTCGTCCTCGGCGCCCGGATCGCTGTGTCCCGCGGCACGACGCTCGACATCCGTGGCGACGGTGGTCGACGTCAGGCGGCGGCCCGCAACGCACTCGCCGAGCGCGGAGTCCGGCTGGCCGAGCCGGACGCCGAAGCAGGCCCGCTGGCCGCGGTACCCACGGAGCTGGGGTCGTTCACGGCCTCGGGCACGCCCGGGATCCGGGTGCGCGCCGAGCTCGACGCTGCTCCGGTGGACTTCGCCGTCGTACCGCTGGGCGCCACGGTCGGCGCCTGACGTCAGCTCGCAACCTGGCCGGGTGCATCGCAACACGATCGGGCGGACTGTTCACGGCTCAGAGGGTGTAGTCGGCGGACATCTCCGTCCTCGGCTCGTGACCGAACTTCGACTCGTACGCCTTGATGAGGGCGCGGTCGGTGACCTTCTCGCCCGCCACGAGCCTTGCCAGGTGCGGGACGAGCCACCGGGCCTCGCAGGCGTCGAACTCCTCGGCGTACGTCTCGTCCAACGTTCCGTCGAGGATCACGTGCGTGACGAGGCGTTGTCCGCCGGCGTTGACGATGTGCGGCCCCATCGAGAAGTTGAGCAGGGTCGTCTGGCCCCGGGGGTGGACGCTGATGGTCACCGGGTGTGGCCAGCCGGTGGCCCCGTCGGGTGAGTGGCCGAGCACCAGGAACTCCAGGGGCACACGTGTGTCGTCAGCCATGGGCCTTCTTTCGATGTCGTGGTCGCACCCTTCAGGGGGCTGCATCAGTCA
Source organism: Nocardioides sp. (assembly GCA_036675765.1). Taxonomy (GTDB): domain Bacteria; phylum Actinomycetota; class Actinomycetes; order Propionibacteriales; family Nocardioidaceae; genus Nocardioides. The sequence continues at coordinate 9,688 of JAKFEI010000525.1, forward strand.
GCAGTCAGGATGCCCCGGACGTGCGCGATCCGTTGACGCCGAGTCTGCCCGGCGCGTCGCCCGGACATCCCAGCATCGGTGGCAGAACACGATTTCGCGGTCAGCGCAGATTGGCACGATCGAGTCGCGGCATGACTGTGCGGATTGTCGATGTCGCCGTCGACCCAACGCATTGTCAGTAGTGCGCGAGAACCTGGCGAACAGGATGACCAAGCAGCTCGCCAACCTGACGAAGTTCTGATTCACCGAGTTCACATTGCGCCCGATTGCCATTGAGCACGCCGATTTCGAAACGAGCGAAGCCCATAGGCCAGTCGTAGTTCAGGTCGTTCAGGCTCGCTGGCGCGCCGCAGCACGGCAGGACAACGTTCAAATCGCTTGGATCGGCGGATCGTTCATCGACGACCTCGAAGACCCAATCCACGTCGGTGACGACCGAGCAGGCAGCACAGGTGAACGACGCCGTGTTGACGCCAGAGTCGATCATCGACACGCGATCGTGATACTCAGCCGAGACTTCGTCGGTCGAATCGCCGGGGCCAGCGAAGAGGCCAGACACGTACGCGAGAGCCGCCTCAGCAGCGGTCGACTCCGGTTTCCACGTGGGCGCGGTCGGGATCAGGCGGATCCAGTTGTCACTCACGCTGACAGAATGCCGCAACGCAGTCGTGCGCGCGCTCGGCGGCATGACAGAGCGTCTCAGTCGACCTCGAAAATCGCCGGCCGGTTTTTCCGGGGTCGCCGCCGCGTCCGGGCGAGCGGCCGCAACTCGCCCTCGAAAAGGGTGACCGCAGCGAAGGCGGCGACGTGGTTGTGGGTGATGAGCTGGCCGGTCATTGGCAGCGGGTATTCGGGGGATTCGTACCAGGCCTCGATGTTGCAGATGCTCAGTCGCTCAGCCTCGGTCATCGCAAGCGCCCGCTGTGCCAGTCGGTCCTCGCCGTAGTCCCATAGGGCTGAAGCGATCAAATGGCGCGGCGTGTGCACCGTGAAGTTTGGACGACCCTCCAGCAGGCGCTCCAACTCGGCACCCACCTGAGATCTCCTCCGAAACCGCACAGCGACAACGTCCGCGGCGCCCGATCGCTAAGCGGTATGAGCGAGCTCCGACGCTATGCCCGGTTAGCGGCGGCTACATCGGGTTGATGACGACGAGCAGGATGCCGAGAATCACGAGGGCGATAGGAACGGTGAGAACCGCTCCGCCAGCGAATGCGAGCCACCACCTGCGTCGATCGGTTGATCGGAGCGCGGCAAGGCACGCACCAACCACCGGAATCGCTAGGCCCGGGATGAGGAAGTCGCCCAAGAGGGAACCGAAAGTCTGGTTCGCCTGGAAGATGAGGTGGCCAACCCACACAGCGGTTCCTGCGACGAGACCCCACCAGAACCCGGTCCCTTGGCGCGAGGTAACAGGGGTAGGGGAGCTCATGTTGGCGTGCTATTTGGCGTCGATGATGTCGGGCGTTCCGCTCCGACAGCGCCATGGTCGGGCGTCCCGTCCCGACAGCGGCACATGAGTCGCTTCAGTGATCGCACGGTCGCCGACGTCGCGGCACTCAGGCCAAGGAGGTCTGTCCGGTGCGCATTGTTCGGTCGGCCCGGTGTGCTCATCGCAACCGTTTCGAAGTTCGGACGGCGGGATTGCCACTTCGGGCTGCGCTCCTGCGCTCGCGGATACGACGAACGCGGACGCTTGTAACGCGGTAGAGAAGTACCCCGGCGACCAATCCGACGCCCAGCAGAATCCGAGCTGTCCACAGCAGAAGAGGGTCTTGGACGTCCCCGACGGGCACGAATGCCAGTCTCGCCGCCACGACCGTCACCACGGCCAGCGCTTTGCCACGACCACGCCCGTCCAGCTGCTCGTCCAGGTCGATCGACGCGACGGCAACGAGGAACGACATGACCAGCAGCGCAATGATGCTCAGCCGGTAGAGACGAAGCCACCCTCGCGTCAGGATCCTGTCGCGATCACTCCCGCCCTTCGAGAGCGGAAAGAGGAGATCAAGGATCGGCATCACCGCCGTGAGTCCGAGCATCAATCCGAGCAATCGACGAGGGGGCGGGGACGAGATCTCGTCTCGCTCCGACTGGTTCACTCACCTAGATTCGCACGCGCGTCACTACATGGTCCGGCGGTCGGCTCCGATTGCGCCATGAGCGAGCGCTTAGAGGAGGTGGCAGTTGATGCCAGATCGTCGACAATGAACACCGCTCCTAACCCCTTCGTGAGACCATCACAGGCATGGAGGGACGCGCTCTGAACCGGGAGCCCCGCAAACAATGGGCTTGGCTTGTTCCTTGGTTGTCTAGTGGCGTCGCGTCCGTGATCACCGACGGCACCGGCGCTGAACGCGGGAGCTTCTTCCTCACCGGGCTCGCGGCAGGGGTGATCTGGCAACTCCTGTATCGCCGCGATCTTGCGACGCGGCTGACCCCTATGTCGGTCGTCGTCACCATCGGGGTCGTAGCGGCGCTCACGACTCGTCAGGAGCTCCGCTGGAACGACATGAACACGGTTGGCCTGCTCGCGATCGGCGTCCTTCTTGGCTTGATCTACACCGAGCAATACCAGCGATGGCAAGATCGAACCGCGTGGAAGCGGTCCTCGCATCTTCAAAATCACAGCGACGCAACCGTCTGAAAATCACGCAAGGCATAGTCGCGTCGGACCTGTGCTGGTTCCGCTCCGACAGCGGCAGAGTCGGGCGAGCGTAGCCGCCCTCAGAGCGGCATGACAGCGCGCCCGGCTGGGGGCGATGCGATGCATTCGCGGACTGTGCCGGTCAATCACGTCGCGACCACGCATGGCTCTGTGATTGGGGTGGTCTGCTGTCACTGACTGACAGCAA
>JAKFEI010000380.1:0-12517 GCA_036675765.1 Nocardioides sp.
CGTGTGCTGTGCACCGGTCGTCAGGACGAGCCACCCCGATCCGAGGAAGACCTCGTAGGTGAAGGAGTCCTCGTCGCCGAATGGCTCCGGCGCGTCGAGTTCGACCTCGTGGATATCGTCGGCATCGGCGACCGCTGCGGGCCGGTCCTGCGGGGTGTCCATGTACATGCGGTCGTGGTACTCGCTGACCGAGTCCAGCGGGTACGTCGCGGCGAGCACCTTGCGGTTGCACGGCACCAATCGACGTACGACGTCGCGGGTCGTCGCGTCGAGGTACGCGTCCCACGCCTTCTCGAGCTCCGAGCAGGTCGCCGCGGTGTCCATCGCGGCGAAGCCGCGCCGGGCGAAGTCCTCGGCCGACTCGGTGGGCGTGGGGCCCGCCTCCGCGGGGGCCGAATCCTCGTCCGCGCAGCCAGAGAAGCCGCAGAGCGCACCGGCCAGGAGCAGGGGAAGGAGCACAGCTCGAAGCACGGGCGTCATGAGAGCAGTTCGATCTGCACCAGGTCGACGCTACCGTTCGTCCATGGACGGTGCACCGTCACCTGCGCGGCACGGACTCCTCGGCCATTTCGACGCGCCCGTCGAGGCGGCGTATCAGATCTGGTACATCGAACGGTTCAGGCCACTCGGCCTGGCCATGGCGGCCGCGTCGATCGTGGCCTGGATCTTCATCCCGGTGATCGTGACCGCGTATCTGGACATGGACCACGTCGTGGGGGCATTCCTCGTGAGCTGGGGCGTGAACATCCCGGCACTGCTCGCGGGCATCGTCTACCTGCGAAGGCCCGACCCGCGGTGGGCCATTGCCATCGCCACCGCGCTGTTGATGCTGACAGCGGCCAACACGATTGCGGTCCTCCTCCCGTGGGCCACGGGTCTTGGCCCGACGGCCTTCGCCCTCGCTGCCACCTTCTTCGGACTGTTGGCGCCCCTGATCCAGTTGCCGTTCCGGCTGACCGTTCTCGCCGGCCTGCTGATCACGACGGCCGGGGAGCTGGGCCTGTTCCTGACGGGAGGAGGAAGCGGCCCGGATGTGGTCCTCTCCCTCACCTACATCCCGGTCGCGGCACTACTGGTCGGCCCAGCGATGGCGTTCGCGAATGAACGAGACCTGCGCAACCGCTACGTCCGCGAGCTCGTCATCGAGCACCAGCGACAGCTGATCCGACGGTATGCACCGAGCTCGGTCGTGTCGCGCATCGAACTCGGCGACAGCTCGATCGACCAACCGCAACGGCGAAGGATCACCATCCTCTCCTCCGATGTCGTCGGGTTCACCGCGATGGCAGACCGGATCGATCCCGAGGCGCTGGCTCACATCATCAACGACTACCTCGGCGCCGTCTCCGATCTGATCGAGCGCCACGGCGGCACCGTGACGGAGTTCGCCGGCGACGGCGTGATGGCGATCTTCGGTGCCCCGGACGAGATCGCTCCGGTCGACCAGGTCCGCTCGGCGATCGCCGCGGCACAGGAATTGCAGCGGTCTCTCGTCGACTGGAGCCGCGCCTGGTACGCGCACGGGATCGTCGAAGCGGCCAATGCCCGGATCGGGATCAACACCGGCGTCGTCTCGGTCGGCACCTTCGGATCGGCGATCCGGGCGACGTACACAGGCATCGGACTGCAGATGAACATCGCCGCCCGGGTGCAGGCCCAGGCCGAACCCGGCGGCATCCTGCTGTCCAACACCAGCTGGCACCTCGTCAAGGACGCGGTCGACTGCGAAGCCCGCGGCGAGGTCTTCGTGAAGGGGGTGCACTTCCCCATCGAGCTGTACTCACCGGTCACTGGCTGACCCGCACACAACTCACAACTCGACGGTGACAAACCCCAACTCGCGCGTGACAAACCCCAATTCGCGCTACAAGAGCTCGATGGGCTCCCGATCGACGGCGTGGCCCTGCACTGCGCAGTCCCGGTCCTCGAGCGCGCAGTGCCACGCCCACAGCAGCTGGCCGCCGCCGACACCGACGAGGGCGGCGGTGGCGAAGCCGAGGGCGGAGGTACCGACGAACGGGGTGACGGCGACCGCGGTGACGGCGTTGAGGACCAGCGCGAAGAACGACGACATGGAGACGACGGCGCCGAGGCGTTCGGGGAACAGGTCGAGCAGCATCAACTGCATCGTCGGGTAGGTCATGCCGTTGCCGAGGGCGATCAGGCTGAGGCCGATGACGGCCCACGGCAGGTCGGCGGCGACGGGTGAGGCGGCGATCAGGATGCCCACCACGCCGCCCGCGAACGAGAGGGTGCAGCCGATCGAGATGAGGCGACGGGCGCTGATCCGGCCGGCGGCGCGGCCGCAGAGCCACGAGCCGAGCATCATGGCGCCGATCATCGGGACGAAGAGCTTCCAGAAGTCGAGCTCGCCCTCACCGAGGACGTCGACGACGAAGATCGCCGCGCCGCCGATGTAGAGGAACTGGGCACCGAAGATCAGCGACGTCGCCCACGCGAGCCGGTGGAATGCGGGCTCGCGCGCGACGGCCGCGAGGCTGCGGAGAACCGCGCCCACCCGCAGCTCGACCCGGCGTTCCCGCGGCAGCGTCTCGGGCAGCAGCACCAGCACGGCAAGGATCAGGGCCACGCCGAGCGCCGCCTGGAACACGAAGACCAGCGGCCACTCGCCGAGCTGCAGGACCAGCCCGCCGATGATCGGGCCGATCGCCGGCGCGATGCCGAAGATGACCGCCACCCGACTCATCAACCGCTGCGCGGTGGCGCCCTCGAACAGGTCACGGATCACCGTGCGGCTGACGATCGTGGCGCCGCCGGCGCTGAGCCCCTGGAAGGCGCGGCACACGAGCAGCCACGCGAGGCTCGGCGCGAAGGCGCAGCCGATCGACGCGGCGACGTACACGACGAGGGAGACGACCATGACGGGCCGTCGGCCCACGGCATCGGAGATCGGGCCGTGGAGCACGCTCATCGCGGCGAACGCAGCGAGGTAGACGGTCACCACGAGCTGGAGCGCGCCGGCGCCGACGCCGAAGTCGTCGCGCATCTCGGGGAACGCCGGGAACGGGGTGTCGATGCTGAACGGACCGATCATCGACAGGCAGGCCAGCACGATCGGTACGACGACCAGGAGCCGGGCGGACATGGCTTCTCGGGTCGCGGTCACCGGACCATCACACCATCCCTCACTAGGGTGATCGCCATGACGGCCACGCGGATCCATTTGCGCGACGGAGGCGTCAGCCTCCTCCTGGAGTACGGCGCCAGCTGGGCCAACGGACTCCCCCGGGTGCTGCACTGGGGAGCTGACCTGGGGCGCCTCGGTTCGCGCCAGCTCGCCGATCTTGCGGACGCCGCCCGGCCCCGCCGCGGCAACAGCGCCTTCAGCGTGCCGGGCATCGCGTCCCTCGTGCCGGTCGAGTCGGAGGGCTGGCTGGGCCGACCCGGCCTGATCGGCAGCCGCCAGGGCGCGGGCTACGTCACCCGGCTGGCGGTCACCGGCCACGAGGCGATCAAGCAGGGCGTCCGGTTCCACGCCGTCGACGAGGCCGCCCGGATCACCCTGGACCTGACCGTCACGCTGTCCCCGCAGGGTGTGGCGCGACTCGGTGCCGAGCTGAAGAACACCGGCCGGACGTCGTACGACCTGGACCATCTGGGCCTGTCCCTTCCTGTGCCGAGCCACGCGACCGAGGTGCTCAGCCTCGCCGGCAGCCAGGGCCACGAGCGCGTCCCGCAACGGCTCCCCCTGAGCGTCGGCGCGCACGTGCGCGAGGACCGCAAGGGCCGCCCCGGGCACGACTCGCCGCTGGTCCTGGTCGCCGGCGAGAGCGGGTTCGGTTGGGAGTCGGGCGAGGTGTGGGGCGTGCACCTGGCGTGGTCCGGCAACCAGGTCCAGGCCGCCGAGCGGCTGTACCACGGGGAGGCGGTGCTGGCCTCGGGCGAGCTCCTGCTCCCCCGCGAGGTGACCCTCGCGCCCGGTGAGACGTACACGGCGCCGGAGGTCTGGGCGAGCCACGGCCACGGGCTCAACGAGCTGTCCGGCCGCCTGCACGAGGAGATCCGCGCCCGCACGACACACCCGTCCACGCCCCGCAAGGTGCTGCTCAACACCTGGCAGGCGGTCTACTTCAAGGCAACACCGGAGCGGTTGATGCCGCTGGTCGATGCCGCGGCCGCCGTCGGCGTGGAGCGGTTCGTCGTCGACGACGGCTGGTTCCGCGGCCGCAACAACGCCCGCGCCGCCCTGGGCGACTGGGAGGTCGACCGCGCGTGGTGGCCGAAGGGGCTGACCCCACTGGTCGAGCGCGTCACCGCGGCCGGCATGGAGTTCGGCATCTGGGTGGAGCCCGAGATGGTCAACCCCGACTCCGACCTCGCTCGCGCGCACCCCGACTGGCTGTTGCGTCCCGGGCCAGGTGACGGCCCGGACTCACTCGGCCTGCCTTCGCGCTTCCAGTACGTCCTCGACCTCGCGAACCCCGGCGCCTACAGGTTCGTCGCGAGGGCGCTGCACAAGCTGCTGGACCAGCACCCCATCGGCTACCTCAAGTGGGACCACAACCGGCCGGTCACCGAGGCCGGCCACGGTCCCACCCACACGCCGGGCGTCCGGGCCCACACCCTCGCCGTCTACCGACTGATCGACGAGCTGAAGAAGCGCCACCCGGGACTGGAGATCGAGTCCTGCGCCAGTGGCGGGGCCCGGATCGACCTCGGCATCCTGGCCCGCACCGACCGGATCTGGGCCAGCGACTGCATCGACGCCCTCGACCGGCAGGAGGTGCAGCGCTGGACGCAGCTGCTCGTCCCGCCGGAACTCGTCGGCACCCACCTCGGCCCCGAGACCGCCCACTCGACCGGCCGCACCCAGCCGCTCGACTTCCGTGCCGCCACGGCGTTGTGGGGCCATTGCGGCATCGAGTGGAACCTTGCGAAGCTCCCGCCCGAGGAGCTCGCCGTGATCCGCAGCTGGGTCGAGCTGCACAAGAGCCTGCGCCCGCTGTTGCACACCGGCCGGGTCGTGGTCGCCGACCACCCCGATCCGACCCTCTGGGTGCACGGCGTGGTCGCGCAGGACCAGCGCGATGCGGTGTTCGCGATGACGTCGCTCGGCAAGCCGGCGACCTCGCCCCGCGGCCGGGTCCGGTTGCCCGGCCTCGACCCCACGACGTCGTACGACGTCCGGTTGCTCGGCACCGAAGGCGCCGGCGAGCCGCCGTGGAGCGTGCCCAGCTGGCTCCAGGGCAAGGGTGTCCGGCTCCCCGGGCGGGTACTGGGCAGTGCCGGCGTGCAGGTACCGGCCATGAAGCCACAACAGACCTGTCTGCTCCGGGTGACCGCTCGCTAGTGCCACTACAGTGGACGGGATGACCCTCGGCGAGATGGACCTCCACCTCGTTGCGGAAGGCCGCCACGAGCAGCTCTGGCAGGTGCTCGGCGCCCACATCCGCATCGAGCCGATAGCGGGCACCAACTTCGTGGTCTGGGCGCCCAACGCCCGCCAGGTCGCGGTCGCCGGTGACTTCAACGGCTGGGACGGTTCGACCCACCGGATGGCTCCGGTCGGCTCGGGGCTCTGGGAGACGTTCGTCCCCGGGGTCGGCTCCGGCGCGACGTACCAGTTCGTGATCGAGGGCGCCGACGGCGTGTGGCGCCACAAGGCCGACCCGATGGCGTTCCACGCCCAGCCGCCGCCGGAGAAGGCCTCGCGCGTCTTCGCCTCCTCACACGTGTGGCAGGACCGTGCGTGGTTGGCCGAGCGGGCCGAACGGCAGCCCGTCAACGAGCCGATGGCGACGTACGAGATGCACCTGGGGTCGTGGAAGAAGCACCCCGACGGCTCGTTCTGGACCTACGACGAGCTCGCGGCGGATCTCCCGGTCCATCTGGCCGACCTCGGCTTCACGCACGTCGAGCTGATGCCCGTCATGCAGCACCCGTTCGGCGGGTCCTGGGGCTATCACGTGACGTCGTACTTCGCGCCGGACGCGCGCTTCGGCGACCCCGACGGGTTCCGGCGCCTCGTCGACGCCCTCCATGCCGCAGGCATCTCGGTGATCCTCGACTGGGTGCCCGGCCACTTCGCGACCGACGACTGGGCGCTGGTCCGCTTCGACGGCACCGCACTGTACGAACACCCCGACCCCCAGCGCGGCTGGCATCCCGAGTGGGGCTCGCACATCTTCGACTTCGGCCGGCCCGAGGTGCGCAACTTCCTCGTCGCCAACGCGCTGTACTGGCTCGAGGAGTTCCACGTCGACGGCCTCCGCGTCGACGGCGTCGCCTCGATGCTCTACCTGGACTACGGCCGCAAGGACGGCGAGTGGACGCCCAACCAGTACGGCGGCCACGAGCACCTCGAAGCCGTGCGCTTCCTGCAGGAGCTCAACGCCACCGCCTACAAGCGGGTACCCGGCGTCGTGACGATCGCCGAGGAATCGACGGCCTGGCCGGGCGTCACCGGCGCGACTTCGGGTGGCGGACTGGGCTTCGGGTTCAAGTGGAACATGGGCTGGATGCACGACAGCCTGGACTACCTCCGGCACGACCCGGTCCACCGCGCCCACCACCACGGCGAGATGTCGTTCTCTATGGTCTACGCGTTCTCCGAGAACTACGTGCTGCCACTCAGCCACGACGAGGTCGTGCACGGCAAGGGCTCCCTGGTGCGCAAGATGCCCGGCGACCGCTGGCAGCAACTCGCCAACCTGCGCGCCTACCTGGCGTTCATGTGGGCACATCCCGGCAAGCAGCTGCTGATGATGGGCTGCGAGTTCGCACAGGAGTCCGAGTGGGCCGAGGCAGGCGAACTGGACTGGTGGCTCCTCGCGAAGCCCGACCACCGCGGCATGCAGGACTTCGTGCGCGACCTCAACCACCGTTACCGCGAGGAGTCCGCGCTCTGGCGCCTGGACAACGACCCCGCCGGCTTCGCGTGGATCGACGCCCAGGACGCCGGCCACAACACGTTCTCCTTCGTACGGCGCGCGCCCGACGGATCCGGCGTGCCGGATCTGGTGTGCGTCTCCAACTTCGCCGCCGTCCCCCACGACTACCGCCTGGGCCTCCCGGTCGCCGGCGACTGGGCCGAAGTGCTCAACACCGACGCGACGTCGTACGGCGGGACCGGGGTGGGGAACCTCGGCACCGTCGAGGCGGTCGCTGCCGGGCCGCTCGAAGCGAACGCTCCGGGTGGCAGTCCGGCCTACGCAACGCTCGTCCTGCCACCACTTGCGACCCTCTGGTTGAGGTCCCCCGCCGGTGGTTGAGGTGCGAGCTTGCGAGCCTCGAAACCCCGCCCGTTAGGGTTACCTCTGTGTCCGACCCGGAGATCCGCCACACGACCGTCGACGACGGCATCGCCCGGCTCATCTGGACCTCGGACCTCACCGAGCGCGGTTGGCAGGCCGCCGTCGACGTCGTACGACGCCAGGTGGCCACCGCGCTGCTCGAGCACGAGCGGGTCGAGGTCAAGGTCGCGGTCGACGACGCCGAGGCGCAGCGGATCGCGACCTGGTCCGGCATGCGCCGCGAAGGCGTGCAGCGCGGACGGACCGGCGACGTGGTCGTCTACGCCCGGCTCGCCGACGACACCCCCGTGCACGAACCCGGTGGGTTCCGGGCGCTCCTCAACTCGTTCCTCCCGCGCAAGCGCGGCATCGGGCAGATGCTGGTCCGCGACGACTCGCCGGATCCATCGGGGCCGCGGGTGCTGATGTGCCAGCTGACCTACAAGGACGACTGGGACCTGCCCGGCGGCGTGGTCGAGCCGGGTGAGTCGCCGCGCCTGGCCGTCACCCGCGAGGTCGAGGAGGAGCTGAGCCTCCAGATCGAGGCCGGAGCGCTCGTCCTCACCGACTGGTTGCCGCCGTGGGGTGGCTGGGACGACGCGATCTGCCTGGTCTTCGACGGTGGCGTGCACCCGGCGGCGATCACCGATCAGGTCGTCCCGCAGGCGCGGGAGATCCGCTCCGCGGCGTTCCTCACCCTGGCCGAGGTCGATGAGCGTGCGGCGGACTTCACGGCACGGCGGGTGCGGGCTGCGCTGGCGTCCCTGGCCGGGGACGGTCCGGCGTACACGGAGTCTGGTCGCTGAGGTCCGGTTCCCCAACCGGATCTGTCGTCGTACGGGCCGGTTCACGACGAATTCGGTTGGGGCGCGAAGCCACCAGCACCCCGCACACGAGGATCGCGCCACCGATCAGTTCGCCGGTCGACGGCACCTCGGCGAGGAGGAGCCAGGCGGACCCGATCGCTACGGGCGGCACCAGCATGATCCACGGCACCACCGAGGCCGAGGTGTTGCGTGACAGCAGTCCGTTGAAGATGCCGTAGCCGACCAGCGACGCCAGCCCCGCCGTGTAGAGCGTGGACACGGCCGCCTTCCACCCGAACGCCGCGACGCCGTCGGCGAGCGCACCCGGGCCGTCGAGAACCATCGACAGCGCGATCAGCGGGATCGGGACGACGAGGGCCGACCAGACGGTGAGCGCCAGTCCCCCGGTGGCGCCAGACGCTCGGGAGACGACGTTGCCGATGGCCCACATCAGCGCACCCATCAGGCACAGCGCGAGCGCGATCAGTGGCACGTGTCCGCCGCGGCCGAAGCCGACGACGACCAGGCCGGCGGCGCCGAGCACGACGCCGATCGCCTGCGGACGGGTGGGACGTTCGCGGAGCACCACGGTGGCGATCAGGATCGTCAGCACGACCTGGGCCTGGAGCACCAGCCCGGCGAGCCCGGGCGGCATGCCGGCGTCCATGGCGACGTACAGGAAGGCGAACTGGCCGAGCGACATGAAGACGCCGACGGCCGCGACCGTGCGCCACGGCACCGGCGGCGGATCGAGCAGGAACACCGCCGGCACGACCACCGCGAGGAAGCGGGCGGCCAGGAACAGCAGGGGCGGTACGTCGCCCATGCCCCAGTCGATCACGACGAAGTTGAAGCCCCAGATGACGGCGACGAGCGCGGCGAGGGACTGGTCCTTGCGGTTCACGTGACCAGCATTGCCGCCACAACCATGAAGCACCAGCGAATAGATGTGTGCCATTTGATGTAGCGTTGCTGCATGATTGATCTGGGCGCCCTGGCCGGACTGCAGGCAGTGGCCACCCACGGCTCGGTCGTCGCCGCAGCCGCCGCGACCGGCTTCACCCCCAGCGCGATCTCCCAGCAGGTCAAGCGGCTCGAGCGCCAGACGGGCGTGCCCCTGCTCGAACGCGTCGGTCGCGGCGTGATGCTCACCAGCCACGGCCACCACCTGGTTGACGCCGGTCAGCAGGTCCTCTCCGACCTCGAGCTCCTCGAGACCAACCTCCAGCAGCGCGCCGGCGTCGTCGCCGGCCGGATCCGGCTCGCCGCGTTCTCCACCGCCATGCGGGGCCTGGTGGCGCCCATCGCCCGCGGCCTGCGCGACGCCCACCCCGACCTGACCCTCACCCTGCGCGAGGGCGAGCCGTGGGACGTCGTCGACCTCGTGGCGAGCGGCCAGGTCGAGCTCGGGATCGTGCACCGCTGGGGCGGCGTCGCGCAGACCATCCCGGACCACGTCGTCGCCACTCCCCTGCACGGCGACGTCGCCGACCTGATCGTCCACCGCGACGACCCGCTCGCCCGGCGCCGCAGTGTCACTCCGCACGACCTCATCGACGTGGACTGGATCGCCACCCCCGAGGGCACCATCTGCCGCCAGTGGCTCTCCCGGATGTACGACGGCACCGGCCGTCCGCCCCGGATCGCGCACGTGTCAGCAGAGTTCGACTCGCACCTCGCCCTTGTCGCGGCAGGACTCGGCGTCGCACTCGTCCCGCGGATGGGTCGCGCGCCGCTCGGCGACCAGCTCGTCGCCGTACCCGTGACCGATCCGGAACCGATCCGCCTGATCGACGCGCTGCACCGCCGCACCATGGCGGACTCCCCCGCCGTCCAGGCGGTGCTCGCCGCGTTCGGTCAGCTCGGCTGAGACTCGAGCGCCTGGCGGGCGAGGTACGTCGCCCCGGCGACGGCCGCGGGCATCACCAGGATGCCGCCGAAGGGCACGAGGAAGCAGGCCTGCACGCAGACGCCGAACCCGAGCATCGCGCCGCGGTGCTGGCGCATCAGGTCGGCGCGGGCGGCGCGGTCCATCCCGCGGGCCTCGAGGGGGCGCGACACGAGTTCGCCGGCCAGCAGGCGCCCGGACACGATCAGGCCGAGCGTGGCACCGATGATCGCGCCGATCACGGGGAGCAGCCCGATCAGGAACACGACGACGGCCGTCGCCAGGCCCATCACCACCAGCACCAGGCCGTCCAGCGCGCCACGGATCCAGCCGACGCCGCGGTCGGGGATCTCGCCGCCGAGGGAGATCTCGACCTGCTTCCAGATCTTCTCGTAGAACGGATCGCCGACCGCGAGGGTGAGCCCCGTGAAGGTGACGATCGAGAGCATGACCGCGCCGGCGAGCACGCCGATGTAGACGACCGTACGGAAGATCGAGCGCGCTGCGTCGGACCAGTCATTCGCGAACGGGGTCGCCCACCCGATCAGGTCATCGAGGACGAGGACCAGGCCGATGAACGCCGCCGCCAGCAGGATCATCACGATCACGGCCGGCACGATGCCCAGCGCCATCAGGCGGGTGCGGGTGCGCCACAGCCGGATCCCCTGCAGCAGGAAGCCGGCGCCCTGCCCGAACCCCATGCCCCGCGCTGCGCCCGCCATCACGATCCTCAGATTCAGAAAAGGGCGGAGGCGAGGGCGGCGCGGCCCTTGAGGACGCGTGGGTCGTCGTTGCCGACCGCACCGAACAGCGCGAGCAGGTGTTCGCGCGCCTTGTCGCGGTCCTTGCCGGAGGTACGACGAATCAGCTCGACGAGGCGCGCGAAGGCGTCCTCGACGTGGCCGCCGAGCATGTCCAGGTCGGACACGAGCGTCTGCGCGTCGACGTCGTCGGGGGCAGCCGCCGCAGCAGCGCGCGCCTCGTTGAGGTCGACGCCCTGCGTGCGCTGCAGGACCTTGGCCATGGCCAGGCCGGCGGCGGCCTCGTGGTCGGCGGGGTTGCCGTCGACGAGCTTCTGGTACTCCGCAACGGCCAGGTCGATGTTGCCCTCGGCCAGCGCGTCCTGGGCGGGCGCATAGCGAGGGTCGACCTCAGGCTCGGCGCCCTCCTCGCCCTCGGTCGCGGCCACGGGGGCACCGAACGCGTTGGGCTGGTGGCGACCAGCAATGCCCTGCGCGGTCAGCTGCTGCGCAAGCTGGTTGAACAGTGCGCGGATGTCGTCGATCGGTGCCGCGCCCGGGATCGGCTGCGTGGCCGGGCGACCGTCGAGGATCACCAGCATCAACGGCACCTGCTGGATCTGCATTGCCTGGGCGATCTGCGGGTTCGCGTCCACGTCGATCGTGGCGGCGAGGAACCGGCCGTCGTACTCATGGGCGACCTGGATCACGTCCTGGGCCATGTCGACGCTCTCGGGGACCTGGCTGGCCGAATGGAAGACCAGGACGACCGGGGCGTTCATCGACGCCTCGAGGACGGTCTGGAAGTTCGCTTCGTCGACGGCCACGGAGTAGGCGGAGGAGGCTCGGCCACCACCGGCACCACCACCGGCACCACCGCTGGCGCCACCAGCGGGAGCGGCGGGCGCGCCGGTCGGGGCCGGACGCTGCTTCAGCGCCGAGAGATCGATGGCGCCGGGACGGGAGAACGGCTGCTGCGTCATGGACGCAATCCTACGGAGCGCCGTCAGTTGGGGACGCGGGGGCCACGCAGGCCGGCCCGCTGCACGACGCGCTGGATCGCGAGATCCCGGTCGTCGGGGCGGCCGACGTACCGGATGTCACGCAGGCCCTGCTCCTGGGCGGCGGATTCGAAGCAGAAGTGGCCGAAGCCGAGGATCCGTCCGTGCAGCGGCTTCTTGACCGAGATGTCGAGGATCCGGCTCAACGGCATGGTCGCCAGGCTCTGTGAAAGCACGCCGTGGACGCGGAAGACCCGCATGTTGGTGATCACGAACCGGTCGCGGAGGACGGCGAGTCCGCCCCACGACGCGTGCAGGAGCAACCCGGCCGCGACGATGATGAAGAACCAGGCGACGGCAATCGCGACGAACCAGCTCGCGACCAGCAGGACCAGCGCGAGCAGGCCTTCGGCGCCCGGACGCAGGTAGGCGAACCAGTGGTGGGTGACCTCGTCGACGACGACCTCACCCTCCTCGCGGAGCAGGTGCTTGCTGATAACGGGGTCGCCGAGCCGGGCGACGAAACTCGACAGGAAACTCATCGACGGCTCACGGCAGGGCTGCTTCTAGCCGAGGGCGCCGAGGAAGTCGATGATCCCCGTGAAGGCCTGCTCGGTGAGCGACCAGACATCGGAACCGGTGCTCTTGGCGGTCGTGGCCAGGCCGTTGGGATCGGTGAACATCCAGAAGCCGAGGAACACGATCGCCACGACACCGATCAGCTTCTTGGTGTCCATGCGTGGGTGTCTCCATCCTGGTGTGGTTGTGCCCCCGAGGACACAGATCGACACATTGGTACCAAACGCCCCACCTGTCGCGCGGGAGGCGC
>JAKFEI010000382.1:0-12516 GCA_036675765.1 Nocardioides sp.
CTAGCGCGAGTTGGGGTTTGTCACGCGCGAGTTGGGGTTTGTCACCATCGACTTGGGGTTTCTGTACGTCGACGCGGTCGACAAGTCACAACTCGGCGGTGACAAACCCCAACTCGCGCCTAGTAGTCAGTCACGGAGCGGGCGGCGAGCAGTCGCCGGAACGACGTCACCCGGTCGGGGTCGGCCGCACCGTCGGTGACGGCGACGTCCAGCCCGCACTCGGGTTCGTCCTCGCCGTGGGTGCAGCCACGGGGACAGTCCTCGGTCATCTCGTCGAGGTCCGGGAACGCCTCGATCAGCGTCTCGGGCTTCACGTGCGCGAGGCCGAACGACCGGATGCCCGGGGTGTCGATGATCCAGCCGCCGGCGGCCCAGTCGTCGGGCAGCGGCAGCAGGACGGCTGACGTCGACGTGTGGCGGCCGCGGCCGGTGACGGCGTTGACGTGGCCGATCTTCCGGTGCGCGTCCGGCACCAGTGCGTTGACCAGGGTCGACTTGCCGACGCCGCTGTGGCCGACCAGCACGCTGACCTCGCCGGCCAGGCGCTCCTGGACGGCCTCGAGGCCGAGGATGCTGCGGTCCGGTCCGCGCTGGGTGACCACCCAGGGCACCCCGAGCGAGCGGTACGTCGAGAGCAGCACCTCGGGGTCGGCCAGGTCGGACTTGGTGAGACAGAGCAACGGCGACAGCCCGGCGTCGTACGCCGCCACGAGGGCGCGGTCGATGAGGCCGGTGCGCGGTTCGGGGTCGGCGAGCGCGGTGACGACCACCAGTTGGGTCGCGTTGGACACCAGGACGCGTTCGACGGGGTCGTCGTCGTCCGCCGTACGACGAAGGACGGTCGAGCGCGGAGTGACCTCCACGATCCGGGCCAGTGAACCGTCGTCGCCCGACACGTCACCGACCACACGCACGCGGTCTCCGGTGACGACGCCCTTGCGGCCGAGCGGGCGGGCCTTCATCGCCGTGACGACGGAGTCGCCGATCAGCAGGGTGTAGCGGCCGCGGTCGACGGTGACGACGACTCCAGCGACGGCGTCGTCGTGGGCGGGGCGGTCCTTGGTGCGGGGGCGGGTGCGCTTCCGGGGACGTTCGTAGTGCTCGACGTCGTGGTCGGTGTAGCGCGGCATCAGAACAGGCCGGACCAGAAGGCCGCGAAGTCGGGGAAGGTCTTGCTCGTCGTGGAGACGTTCTCGACGAGCACGCCCGGAACGGCCGCGCCGATGATCACACCGGCGTGCGCCATCCGGTGGTCGGCGTACGTGTGGAACACGCCGCCCGACAAGGGAGCGGGCTTGATGGACAACCCGTCGGGGTGCTCGACGACGGCCGCGCCCAGGGCACCGAGCTCGGTGGCCAGCGCCGCGAGCCGGTCCGTCTCGTGGCCGCGGATGTGGGCGATGCCGGTGAGGTGGGAAGGCGTCGATGCCAGCGCGCAGAGCGCGGCGATGGCCGGGGCGAGCTCGCCGACGTCGTGCAGGTCCGCCTCGAGGCCGAGCAGGCCGCGGTGGCCGTCAGCAGGCCCCGTCACGGTCAGCCCGTCGTCGCCGAACTCGACGTGGCAGCCCATCTGGCTGAGCAGGTCGCGCAGGGCGTCGCCGGCCTGCGTCGTCGCCAGCGGCCAGTCCCGCACCGTCACCGAGCCACCGGTCACGGCAGCCAGTGCGAGGAAGGGTGCGGCGTTGGACAGGTCGGGTTCGATCGCCTCGTCGTGGGCTGCGATCGGACCGGGGGCGACGGCCCAGCGGTTCGCGTCGCTGTCGTCCACGGCGACATCGCGGTCGCGCAGCATCGCGATCGTCATCTCGATGTGGGGGAGTGAGGGGATCGGCTTGCCGTCGTGGCGTACGTCGACGCCCGCGTCGAACCGCGCGCCCGCCAGCAGCAGCGCGGAGACGAACTGCGAGGAGGCCGACGCGTCGATGACGACCGTGCCGCCCGGGACCGCGCCGGTGCCCTGGATCGTGAAGGGCAGCGCGCCGGGTGTGCCCACGGAGGAGTCGATGGAGATGCCGAGCGCTGCGAGCGCGGAGAGCACTTCGCCCACGGGCCGGTTGCGCATGTGGGCGTCGCCGTCGAACGCGACCTCACCCCGCACCAGCCCGGCGACCGGCGGCACGAAGCGCATGACGGTCCCGGCCAGGCCGCAGTCCACCGCAGCGTGGTTGCCCGGCACCGAGCCGGTGAGCGGCGTCACCACCCAGTCGTCGCCCGAGGTGTCGATCGAGGCGCCCACCGAGGCCAGCGCCTGCGCCATCAGCAAGGTGTCGCGCGAGCGCAGCGCCCGTCGTACGACGGACGGGCCATCGGCCAGCGCGGCCAGGATCAGCGCCCGGTTGGTGAGCGACTTGCTGCCCGGCAGCGCCACGGTGGCGCGCAGCGGACCGGTGGCGGTGGGAGCGGGCCAGGGATCGATCGGGGTCGAGGAACTCATGTCCCTCGCAGTCTAGTGAACCCGGGCCTTCACCTTCGACGTCACCAGTGCGGCCTCGCGGCGCGCGTCGTGGGCAGCATGGTGCGCCCGCCAGGCCAGGCCGGGCTTGCCCGCGGTGTCGAAGGCAGCGATCAGCAGGCCTCCGGCCAGTGAGGCGTTCCGGGTGAACTGGACGATCTGCGCCTTGCGGTCCGCAGGATCGGCCGTCTCCCAGAACCGCAGGTGGGCGGCGGTCGATGGCACCAGCGTCGCGCCGAGCACGGCCGCGGAGAGGCGCGGCATCCTCCCCGTGGCGAGCGCGAGTCCCGCGGCGAGCTGGACAGCGCCGCTGATCCGCACCCACGTCGTCGGATCGGTCGGCACGTGCACGGAGTCCGGCGTCGCGTTGTCGAGGGCAGGCGCCAACATGTCCGCGAGAGGGGCGACGTCCTTGGCGCGCGCGGGCGCGTCCTTGAGGTCTTGCACTCCGTTCGCGAGGAAGTACGACGACAGGAGCGGGCGGGCGATCAATCTGCTGAGAGCCATGACCAGGCAGTACCCGGCCGCCTCCGGTCCAGACGGATGGCAGCCGGATAGATTGGCCCGCATGTGCGGGCGCTACGCCTCCAGCCGCAGTCCGGAGGACCTGGTCGAGGAGTTCGAGGTGCTCGACCCGCGCCTCGAGCGCGCGGCCGTGCCACCGTCGTGGAATGTCGCGCCCACCGACGCGGTGTACGCCGTCATGGAGCGGACGCCACGCACCGACGACGACCCCGACCGGCGGGGCGATCCGGTCCGGCAGCTGCGTGCGCTGCGCTGGGGCCTGGTGCCGTCCTGGGCCAAGGACGAGAAGATCGGCAGCCGGATGATCAACGCGCGGATGGAGACGGTGGCCGAGAAGCCCGCCTTCCGCAAGGCGTTCGCGTCGCGGCGCTGCATCCTGCCGGCCGACGGCTACTACGAGTGGTACGTCCTCGATCAGCCGGGCGCGAAGGGGAAGCCACAGAAGCAGCCCTTCTTCATCCGTCCCGATGACGGCGGGATCCTTGCGATGGCGGGCCTCTACGAGATCTGGCGCGACCCGTCGAAGCCCGAGGACGCCGAGGACCGGTTCCGCTGGACCTGCACCGTCCTGACCACCGAGGCGAGCGACGAGCTGGGTCGGATCCACGACCGGATGCCGCTGCTGGTCGACCGGGCGAGCCGCGCCGAGTGGCTCGATCCGCGGCGCACGGTCGCGGACCTGTCGAGCCTGCTCACTCCTGCGCAGCAGACCGGCCTGACGGCGTACCCCGTCTCGACCGCCGTCGGCAATGTCCGCAACAACGGCCCCGAGCTCGTGGCGCCGCTGGCGCTCACCGATCCCGCCGACGGCCAGGAGAGGCTGCTGTGACCGAGGAACGACTCATCCCGACCGAGTACGGCGAAGGCCGGATCGTGATGCACCGCGCCCGCCGTCCCATGGTGACCCTCCTGCTCAGCCATGGCGCCGGGGGCGGGATCGAGGCCCGCGACCTGGTCGCGCTGGCGACCCAGCTCCCCGGGCAGGGCATCAACGTCGTTCGCTTCGAGCAGCCGTGGCGCCGGGCGGGCAGGAAGGTGGCGACCCCGCCGCCGACCCTCGACGTCGGGCTCCGCGCCGCCGCCAACGCCCTCCGGGTCCGCACGCCCCTCGTGGTCGGTGGCCGTTCGGCCGGCGCCCGCTCGGCTGCCCGCACGGCGAAGGGACTCGGCGCCAGCGGCGTGCTGGCGTTGTCGTTCCCGCTGCACCCGCCGGGCAAGCCCGAGAAGAGTCGGCTCAGTGAGCTGACCGGCGCGGGTGTGCCGATGCTGATCGTGCAGGGCGAGCGCGACCCGATGGGCCGACCCGAGGAGTTCCCGGACCCGTTGCCCGCCAACGCTGACCTGGCCGTCGTGCCGGGCGCCGATCACGGACTCAAGGTGCCGAAGAGCGGCCCGGTGTCCGAAGAGGACGCGATGGCGATCGTGGTCGAGTCCACGCTCGAATGGATCGTCCGCGAGATCGTGGGGAATGTGTCCCGGGTCTGAGGCGTTCCGCTCACATGATCGCGACTCTGGAACGCCCGGCCGAGGGCACGGCTGTCGGGCAACCTCTAGGCTGGGGTGCGATGACCGAGACTTCCGACCTGCCCTCCCTCGACACCGACCTCGACACCGACCTCGACACCGGTGCCGAGGTCGACGTCGCGACCGAGACCCCCGAGGACCGCGCCGCCCGCTTCGAGCGTGACGCGCTGCCGTTCCTCGACCAGTTGTACGGCGCTGCGATGCGGATGACCCGCAATCCCTCGGACGCCGAGGACCTGGTCCAGGAGACGTTCGCGAAGGCGTTCTCCGCGTTCCACCAGTTCCGGCCGGGCACGAACCTCAAGGCGTGGCTCTACCGGATCCTGACCAACACGTTCATCAACACCTACCGGAAGAAGCAGCGCCAGCCGCAGCAGGCGTTCGCTGGTGACACCGGTGACGTCGAGGACTGGCAGCTCGCCCGTGCCGAGTCGCACACGTCCACCGGCCTCAAGTCGGCCGAGATGGAGGCGCTGGAGCACCTCCCCGACAGCCAGGTGAAGGACGCACTGCAGCGGCTGCCGGAGGAGTTCCGGCTCGCGGTCTA
Source organism: Nocardioides sp. (assembly GCA_036675765.1). Lineage (GTDB taxonomy): Bacteria > Actinomycetota > Actinomycetes > Propionibacteriales > Nocardioidaceae > Nocardioides. Next base: position 5,049 of record JAKFEI010000382.1, read on the forward strand.
CCTCGCTGACGTCGAGGGATTCGCCTACAAGGAGATCGCCGAGATCATGGAAACGCCGATCGGGACGGTGATGTCCCGCCTCCACCGCGGCCGTCGCCAGCTCCGCGACATGCTCTCGGACTACGTCCGCACCGGCGGCGACGCTCCGGTCGAGGGAGGTCAGCGATGAACGACGCGCACAGCCACGAGCACTCCCACGGGGACGACCCGACCAACGCCGAGTGTGCCGACTTCCTGGAGCGGATCGTCCGGCTGATCGACAACGAGCTCGAGCCCGGCGACTGCACGATCGTCCGCGCGCACATCGACTCCTGCAGCCCCTGTCTGGAGCGCTACGACCTGCAGCGCACGGTCAAGACGCTCGTCGCCCGGTCCTGTGGCGAAACGGCTCCCGAGGAGCTGCGCGCCCGGGTCCGGATCCAGATCCAGGAGATCCAGGTCAAGCTGCAATGAGGCGCCTGCCGGGGTGACCTGATCTGCGGCATGATCCGGACATGAACTCCGTCCTCATCACCGGCTGCTCCTCCGGTATCGGCGCTGCGACTGCGGCCCGCCTCGCTGCCAGCGGCTGGGACGTGTGGGCCACGGCCCGCCGGCCTGAAGTCCTGGGTGACCTCGAGGCGGCCGGTTGCCACACGCTGGCCCTCGACGTGACCGACGAGGCGTCGATGGTGACCGCCGTCGACACGGTCCTGGCCGGTGCCGGCCGGATCGATGCCCTGGTCAACAACGCCGGCTACTCCCAGTCCGGCGCTCTCGAGTCGCTCGACGTCGACGACGTACGACGCCAGTTCGAGACCAATGTCTTCGGCCTGATCCGGCTCACCCAACTGGTGCTGCCCGCCATGCGTGAACAGGCCTCGGGGCGGATCGTGAACATCGGTTCGATGGGCGGCAAGCTCACCTTCCCCGGCGGGGGCGCCTACCACGCGAGCAAGTACGCCGTCGAAGCCCTCTCCGACGCGCTGCGCTTCGAGGTCGGCGGCTTCGGCATCAAGGTCGTCCTCATCGAACCCGGCCTGATCACCACCAACTTCGAGGCGGCGGTCGCCGCCGGGATGCCGACCGGTGAGGGGCCGTACGCGAGGTTCAACGAACGGGTCCAGGCCTCCACCAGTGACGTCTACAACGGTCCGATGGCGAGGTTCGGTGGCCCGCCCGAGGCGGTGGCCAAGGTGATCGAGAAGGCGCTGACCAAGGCCCACCCGAAGCCGCGCTACACCGTCACCATCTCCGCTCCCGCAGCGATGGCCGCCCGCAAGGTGCTGGGGGACCGTGGCTGGGACCTGGCGATGCGCGCGCAGTTCCCGCGCCCGGAGCAGTAGCGCACTCTCGACTTCACACCCGTGCGTCGATCGCGTCCTCGCATGCGTCGAGGATCTTGGTGTCGGCCGTCACCAGTGCCGCGCGTTCAATCCGCGCCTGGGCAACCAGGAGGGCGTCGAACGGATCGCGGTGCGGGAGCGCCGTGATGTCGGAGGCCAAGGTGTGGGCCCGTGTGACGGGGAGGTCCTGGAGTCCCGATGCCAGGATCGCGTCGCCGAGGTCAGCCGGAACCGTCAGCTTGCCGAGGGACGCCTTGATGGCGATTTCCCAGGTGCTCGCCGCAGACACCAGCACCGATGGGCTCGTGGAGATGCGGTGTCGTGCCTCGTTGCCGAGGCGCGGGTTGTCCTCCAGGACCCACAGCAGCACGTGGGTGTCGAGCAGGAGCCCTGTCACGAGACACCGAAGAGGTCGTTGAGGGCTGGATCGGTGTCGTCGAAGTGGTCGGAGTCGTAGTCGATCCGTCCAGCCAGGCCTCCGAAGACCAGATCCACCCGTGCGTGCGGCACTAGATCGGCCACCGGCTTCCCGGCGCGCGCGATGGTGATCTGCTCGCCTGCCTCGACCCGTTCGAGCAGCCGCGACAGGTGCGTCTTCGCCTCGTGGATGTTGACGGTCGTCATGACATCGAGGGTACCGGACTTAGTCCAGTTGGACTAACACCGCAGATGCTGGTGGCAACTGGACCGGTGAAAAAAGACGAACCCCCCGGACCATGGAGGTCGAGGGGGTTCGGGCGCCTGCTGACGCGTCAGCAGTTGGGGCGCTTGCCGTGGTTCGCGCCCTTCTTGCGGCGGGAGCGGCGCTTGCGTCCGGTCTTGCCCATGGTTCCTCCTGGAGTCGAGATCGACCCAGTGTCTCAGGTCGACCCTCCCGGACCGCAATCCGGGTCGGGAACTTGTTCTCATTCGCCTGTGGCACCGGCCTGGCCGGTGTTACGGTCCGGCTGCTCCCTCCCATCTTCTCGGGCCCGAGTTCACGAGGCTCCCATGGTTCCCCAGCACCGTTCACTGCCCCAGCGCGGCCGCAGCCGCTTCGCCGTCGCCGGCCTCGCCCTGGTGGCGTCGCTCGCCGGTGTTGTCGCGAGCGCACCCCCGGCGTCCGCAGCAGGTCCGTGGTACGTGGCGCCGACGGGCGTCAACACCGCGAACTGCACCTCGGCCGCCACGCCCTGCGCGAGCATCACGGGAGTCCTGCTGAAGGCGGCGTTCGTTGCGAACGACACCATCAACGTGGCGCCGGGGACCTATGCGGACCGGCCGACCGTCACGAAGCCCGCGAAGATCGTCGGCACCGGACCGGGCGTGGTCATCAACGGCACCGGCAGCCTCACCGTCGGGTGGGCGATGAAGGTCCAGCTGCCCGCCGCAGGGGTGCTGGAGCTCACCAACCTCACGCTGAACGGTGGTAACCACCACGCCGCCGTCGGTGGCGCCCTTCCGATCGTGTCGGGATCCGTCCGGGCCGCGGACGTCTCGATCACCAACAGCAAGTCGATCTCCGGCGGCGCCGTCGGCCTGTCCGCCGGTACGACCCTGGAGATGACCCGGGGCAACATCACCGGGAACACGGCAACAGCAGCCGCGGCCAACCAGGGTTGGGGTGGCGCCGTGTACGTCGCCCCCGGCGGGACGCTCAAGCTGGACGGCACGACCGTCGAGAACAACAAGGCCGTGGGCGGCGCCTTCGGGCTCAGCGGCCTGGCCGGGGCGATCGTCAGCCTCGGCTCGGTGACCGCGACCAACACCACGTTCCGCAACAACGAGGCCAGCGGCACCGGCTCGTTGAGCGGGTGGGGCGGAGCGATCTACAACAACGGCACCGCGCTCCAGCTCGACAGCACGGACTTCGTCGCCAACAAGGCAGTGATCGGCGGCGCGCTCGTGAACGCCAAGCCCATCACGGCGTCGAACCTGGACTTCACCAACAACGTCGCGGCCGCCGCGGGCGCCATCTACACGACGTTCCCCGTCACGCTCAACGGTGGTTCGCTGACCGGCAACCAGGCCACGGCCAACTTCGGCGGTGGCATCTTCACCTCGGGTACGCCGACCGTTCCGTCCACGCTCGTCCTCGACAGCGTCGACCTCGAGGGCAACACCGCGCCGTCCGGTGGCGGTGCCGTCTACGCGACCGCCAACGTCACCACCACGGTCCGCAACGGCAGCGTCGTCGCCGACAACACCTCGCAACTGGGTGGTGGCCTCTACAACGCCGGGACGCTGACCGTGCGCGACTCGGAGATCACCGGCAACGACGCGTCCTTCGCGGGCGGCGGAGTCTTCAACGGCTCGACGATCGCCGGGGACAGGCCTCAGGCGACCGTGGTCAACAGCGTGGTCGAGGGCAACACGGCAGCCGTGGCGGGCGGTGGCCTGGCGAACGCAGCCAAGGCCACGATCACGATCACCGATGGCCGGATCGACGGCAACACGGGCGCCGGGGGCGGCGGCATCTGGGTCGTCGACGACTCGACGGCGACCATCGACGGCACCCAGGTCAACAACAACACGGCCACCGGTTCCGGTGGTGGCGGGCTGCTCAACTCGGGCCGGTCGACGGTCCGCAACGCCACCTTCGACGGCAACGAGGCGATCTACGTCGGCGGCGTCAGCGGGGTCGGTGGGGCGATCTACAACGGTTCCAACACCGCCAGCGCCGTCAGCACGCTGGACCTCGAGGCCAGCACCCTGTCCCACAACCGTGGCTACGGCGGTTCGGCGCTGGTCGCCTACTCGACCAACGGCGCGACCAGCAGCACCACGATCGACCGGAGCACGATCTCCGGGAACCTCAGCTCGTCGGTCTTCGGTGCGATCGAACAGGTCGCCCAGCCGCTGACGATCACGAACAGCACGATCACCGACAACGTCGCCACGGGATCCGGTGGCGCCGGGGCGCTCGCCACGAGCGGCCCCACCGGCATTCGCGGCACCGTGTTCGCCGGGAACACGCCTTCGGCGTGCGCTGGTACGACGATCAGCGACGACGGCGCCAACCACGCAGGCCCGGGCAACGCGGGTTGTGGTCCGACCCCCGGCGTCGACCCGCAGCTCGGCGCCCTCGGCGACAACGGGGGTCCGACGTCGACCCAATTGCCTTCGCGCACCAGCGTGCTCCTCGACAAGATCACGACGTGCACGGGTGACGCGGTGGACCAGCGCGGTGCCGTCCGTCCGTCGGGCGCCAGGTGCGACATCGGCGCCGTCGAGCGTGCCCAGGTCGTCGGCGAGGTCGACGGGCCCGACCACGTCGACCTCGCGGTCGGCAGCCCGGCCAACCCGGCGGCGTCGTACACGACCACCGGCTCGCCGGTGCCGAGCCTTTCTGCCAGCGCCCTGCCGGCCGGCCTGGCCTTCACCGACAACGGCGACGGCACCGGCACGATCAGCGGTACGCCGACCGGACCCGGCGGCGTCTTCCCGGTCACGGTCACCGCGACCAACGAGGCCGGCTCGATCGACAAGGTCACCGAGATCGAGATCGCCCAGGCGCCCACGCTGACGGGTCCGACGTCGTCGACGTACACGGTCGGCGAGCCCGGCGGTCCCGATGTCTTCGAGCAGGTCGGTGGCCACCCCAGGGCGACGTTGTCCACGGGCAGTGACCTGCCCGGCGGTGTCACCTTCACCGACGGCGAGGGCGCTGCTGATGGCACGGGCACGCTCGCGGGTACGCCGGTCGACAGCTCCGGCGGCACCTACGACATCACCATCGACGGCTCGAACGGTGTCGGCCCCGACGCCACCTGGCCGTTCGCGCTGACCGTCAACGAAGCCCCCGGGCTCGACGCACCCGCCACGGCGACCTTCCGGGTCGGCACCGCCGGCTCGAGCAGCTTCGACGTCGACGGCTTCCCGGCCCCGGTCGTCACTGCGTCCGGCCTCCCTGACGGCCTCGCGGTCGACGGCGACGCCGTGGCCGGCACGCCGGCCAACGGCACCGGCGGCATCTACGACGTCATCCTCACCGCCACCAACGGCGTGGGCGACGACGCCACCGACGCTGTCGAGGTCACCGTCGAGGAGGCCGCTTCCATCGCCGGACCGGCCGAGGTGCGCATGGTCGCCGGCAGCCACGCGACGTTCGCGTACGCCGGCGGCGGATTCCCCGAGCCGACCCTGACCGCCGACGGGGACCTGCCCGACGGCGTGACCTTCGAGGACAACGGTGACGGCACGGCGACCTTGTCCGGCACGCCCGCCCTCGACGCGGTGGGGACCTACTCCTTCACCGTCACCGCGGTCAACGGCATCGGTCAGGCAGCCACGAGCGAGGTCTCGCTGGACGTCGTCGACCACGTCGCGATCGTCACCACGACCCTGCCGGACGCCGCCGTCGGTGCGGCCTACGACGTGGTGCTGGTGACCCAGGGTGGCCTGGCGCCGTACACCTTCGAGCTCAGCGGGGGATCGCTCCCTGCTGGTCTGACCCTGACGGCCGACGGCCGGATCACGGGTACGCCCACCGGCTCGACCGGGTCTGCCACCTTCACCGTGAAGGTCACCGACAGCGACAGCCCGAACGGTGTCGCCACGAAGGAACTGACCATCCAGGTGGGCAAGGGCACGACGAGCCTGGCCGTCGCGCCGCTGATCGTGCTCAGCGGTGGGGTCGCCTTCGGCAAGCTGTCCGCCGTCCTCGTCGGCGGCTTCCCGCCCCAGGCGCTGTCGGGGCAGACGGTGAAGTTCACGACGAAGGGCCTGCTGGGCAACACGGTGCTGATCTGCACGGGCGTGACCAACGCGTTCGGTGTGGCGAGCTGTGACCCGACCCTGCTCCAGTCGACGCAGATCATCGTCGGCCTGGGCATCACCGGCACGTACGCCGGCGACGCCCGCTGGAAGCCGAGTGAGGGCCGCGCGGGAATCCTCTGACGGCTCCGGTTGATCAGCCGGTGACGCGGGACAGGAAGCGTTCGGCGTCGACGACCACCCGGGTCACCTCGCCTGAGCCCGCCAGCTTGCCGGGGCGCCCGTCCGCGCCGAGGTTGCGGGCAGCGACCGCGAAGCGCCGCAACCGGCCGTCGCTGTGGACGACCCGCGCGGTCACCTCGACCGATCCGCCGACAGGCGTCGCGGCGAGGTGCTCGAGCTCGATGCGCGTGCCGACGCTGGTCTCGCCGTCGCCGAGGAGGTCCTCGATGGCGCCGCAGGTCACCGCTTCGCACCACGCGAGCAGTCGTGGCGTACCGAGCACGGGAAGGCTGCCGGAACCGACGGCTGCCGCCGTGTCGGCGTCCGTCACGACGAACGTCTGACGTGCCTCGCTCACCTCAGATCCCGAACGTGGTGCGCGGGTAGGCCGCGTTGACGTCGGTGATCACGTTGATGAGGTACGGCGCGTTCGCGGCGAACGCCCGATCCATCGCCGGTCCGATCAGGCGCGGGTCGGTGATCGTCTCGCCCGCACCGCCGAGGGCCGAGACCACCTGGTCGTACGCCGTCCGTGGCGCGAGGTCGGCCGCGACGTCGTACCCGTAGAGCATCTGCATGGGGCCCTTCTCCAGGCCCCACGCGGAGTTGTTGCCCATGACCATCACGACGGGCAGGTCGTGGCGGACCAGGGTGTCGACGTCCATCAGCGAGAAGCCGGCCGCGCCATCACCCAGGAGCAGCACCACCTGGGCGGAGGGCCGGGCGACGCGGGCGCCGATCGCCGCGCCGAGACCGGCCCCGAGGCAGCCGTAGGGACCGGGGTCGAGCCAGCAGCCGGGCCGCTTCGGCTCGACGAATTTGCCGGCGAACGACACGAAGTCGCCCCCGTCACCGATCACCACGGCGTCGTCGGCCAGCCGCGGGACCAGTTCGCCGTAGATCCGTGCGGGATGAATGGGATCGGCCTCCGCGCCGAGGAGCTCGGCGTCCCTGGCTGCGGCGGCGGCTGCGGTGGCCTGGAGCGAGGAGACCCACGCCGACACGTCTGCCCGCGAGGAGCCCGCGAGGGCCGTCAGCAGCCCGTCGAAGACCGACGTGAGGTCGCCGGCCACCGAGTCGGCCAGCGGCGCGTGGCGCGACAACTGGTCCGCCGAGTCGGCAATGTGTACGACGGCCGCGGGTTCCGCGCCGTCCTTGCCACCGAAGACGCCGTACCCGAGCCGGAAGTCCAGCGGCGTCCCGACCACCACGACCAGGTCGGCCCC
>JAKFEI010000440.1:0-1752 GCA_036675765.1 Nocardioides sp.
GGCGCCTGCTGCTCGGAGACCGGGTAGGCGTGCATGGCGCGGATGGCGAGCTTGTCGGAGTTCCAGTAGCCGTAGGCCGTGGTGGCCAGGCCGATCGCCGCGAAGATCCAGATGAACAGGGAACTGCCGGTGGCCGAGGCGACCAGGCCGCCGATGACGAGGAGCAGGGCGAAGATGCCTGCGAAGAGTCCGGCGGTCTTGAGCCCGTTGAAATGGCTGTGCATGTCACGTTCAACGGACGGGTGGTGCGGGGTCGTTCCCGGCGGTGCCGAGATCACCGTCACGTGGACGGTGACGGCTGGCAGGTCGGACACCAGTACGTCGTCCGCACCCGTCCGGGAGGGCCGACAGTGCCGGCCACCAGCGGGGTGCTGCACCGGCGACACGGCTGGCGGGTGTGCCCGTAGACCCACAGCGGCTCGCGTCGATCGCCGGTCGTGACCGGCTTCCCGTGCTGCAGGCTGGCCTGCATCATCTGGCGGGCGCGGGCCAGGAAGCGCGCCGGGTCGCGGAGATCGCCCGTCGGGGCGACCGGGGAGATGCCGTGCACGAAGCAGGACTCGGACACCCAGATCGTTCCGAGTCCGGCGACCACGGTCTGGTCGAGCAGGGCCTCGCCGAGGGTTCGTTCCGGTACGGCGGTGAGGCGGCTGACTGCGGTTGCCTGGTGCTCCGGGGTCCAGGCGCCGAGCAGGTCGGGGCCGAGGTGGCCGATGATCTGCGCCTCGTCGGCGGTCGCGACCAGCTCGACGACGCCGAGCAGGAAGCCGACGGCCTCCACCTGGTGCGCCGTACGGAGCACCACGCGCGCGTCGATGGCCGGCTTGGGCCAGCGGCTCCCCATCCGTCCGACCTGCCAGCTGCCCTCCATCTTGAGATGGGTGTGCAGGGTCAGTCGCGCGCCGCTGGTCGTGGCGAGCCGCGTGAGCAGGTGCTTGCCGTGGGTGGCGGTGCGTCCGACCCTCGCGCCGGCCAGGTCGGTGGTGGCGAGTTGCGGCACCCGGAAGTCGGAGTGCTGGACGGTCTGGCCGGCGAGCGCCCGGTCCAGGCGGTCGGCGGTACGACGGACTGCGTCGCCCTCAGGCATCGCCAGGACCCCCGCCGGCAGCGAGGCGGGAGGCGTCGCCGCGAGCTTGCTCGCCGGGCTTCGCCGGAGACGCGCTGGGCCCGTTACACATGGCGCAGCCGGAGGCCACGGGGCGTGGCGATGAAACCCGCGGCTGCGAGCGCGTCGCGCAGCGGACTGCCGCTGCCGAGGAGTGCGGTGCCGTCTGCCTTCTCGACCGTCAGCTGGCCGAGGCTGCCCCGGCGCACGGTGGTGGAGAGTGCCTCGGCGGCCGGCGCGAGCAGGTCGGGGTCGTCGGTCCAGGTGAGGAGGGTGCGGCCACCGCGCTCGACGTAGAGGACCAGGGCACCGTCGACGAGGACGACGATGGCGCCGGCCTTGCGGCCCGGCCGGTGGCCGGACTCGTCGGTGCCCGCTGCCGGCCAGGGCAGGGCGGCTCCGTAGGGGTTGGCCGGATCGGTGGCGGCGACCATGACGGCCGACGGCTTGTCGGTGCCCTGCCCGTCGGGGCCGAAGGTGCGCAGGCGGTCGACCGCACCCGCAGTGCCGAACTGGGCCGCACCGAGGCCCTCGACGAAGTACCCCCGACGGCAGCGGCCGGCCTCCTCGAAGGCGCTGAGCACCTTGTAGACGGCGGCGAATCCGCCGACCACCCGCTCGTTGACCACCGCTCCACGGGTGACGAC
>JAKFEI010000454.1:0-1751 GCA_036675765.1 Nocardioides sp.
TGGCACAGCGTCGTGCAAACCCTTTCACCCGCACGATCCTGTGAAGGACCTCGCTGTGACTTCTCGTCCCGTCGTACTCATCGCCGAAGAGCTGAGCCCCGCCACTGTCGAGGCGCTCGGCCCGGACTTCGAGATCCGCCACTGCAACGGTGCCGACCGCGCCGAGCTGCTGCCCGCCATCGCCGACGTCGACGCCATCCTGGTGCGGTCCGCGACGAAGGTGGACGCCGAGGCGCTCGCTGCGGCGAAGCGGCTCAAGGTCGTTGCGCGTGCCGGTGTCGGCCTCGACAACGTCGACGTGAAGGCAGCCACCCAGTCGGGCGTCATGGTCGTCAACGCGCCGACCTCCAACATCGTCTCCGCAGCCGAGCTCGCCGTCGCGCTGATGCTCGCCGCGGCCCGCCACGTGTCGCCGGCCCACGCTGCGCTGCGCAACGGCGAGTGGAAGCGCTCCAAGTACACCGGCATCGAGCTGTTCGAGAAGACCGTCGGCATCGTCGGCCTCGGTCGCATCGGCGTCCTCGTCGCGCAGCGCCTCTCCGCCTTCGGCATGTCCGTGATCGCCTACGACCCGTACGTGCAGGCCGGTCGCGCCGCGCAGATGGGCGTTCGCCTCGTCGACCTCGACACCCTGATGGCCGAGGCGGACTTCATGTCCGTGCACCTCCCCAAGACCCCCGAGACCGCCGGCCTGATCGGCGCCGAGCAGCTGGCCAAGGCCAAGTCCTCGCTCGTCCTGGTCAACGCCGCCCGCGGCGGCATCGTCGACGAGGCCGCGCTGTACGACGCGCTCAAGACCGGCCGTATCGCTGCCGCCGGCCTCGACGTGTTCGCCAAGGAGCCGTGCACCGACAGCCCGCTCTTCGAGCTGGAGAACGTCGTCGCGACGCCGCACCTCGGTGCCTCCACCGACGAGGCGCAGGAGAAGGCCGGCATCGCCGTCGCCAAGTCCGTACGCCTCGCACTGTCCGGTGAGCTCGTCCCCGACGCGGTCAACGTCCAGGGCGGCGTGATCGCCGAGGACGTGCGTCCCGGCATCTCCCTCACCGAGAAGCTCGGCCAGATCTTCACCGGTGTCGCCGGCGAGGTCGCCCAGCAGCTCGACGTCGAGGTCCGCGGCGAGATCGCCGAGCACGACGTCAAGGTGCTCGAGCTCGCTGCCCTCAAGGGTGTCTTCAGCAGCGTCGTCGAGGACCAGGTGTCCTACGTCAACGCACCGCTCCTCGCCGCCGAACGCGGCGTCGCCGTACGCCTGATCACCGAGAGCGAGAGCCCCGACCACCGCAACCTGATCACGCTCCGCGGCACCCTCGCCGACGGTTCGCAGGTGTCGGTCAGCGGCACGCTCATCGGCATCCACCAGCGCGAGCGGCTCGTGGAGGTCAACGGCTACGACATCGACATCGAGCCCACCGACCACCTCGCCTTCTTCACCTACGTCGATCGCCCCGGCATGGTCGGCACCGTCGGCCAGGTCCTCGGCCAGGCGCAGGTCAACATCGCCGGCATGCAGGTCTCCCGCGAGACCAAGGGCGGCGAGGCGCTGGTCGCCCTGTCCGTCGACTCCGCCATCCCCGCCGAGACCCTTGCCGAGATCGAGGCGGCCATCGAGGCCACCTCGATCCGCGCCGTCGACCTCGTTTAAGCGCGACTTGGGGTTTGTCACGCGCGAGTTGGGGTTTGTCACCTTCGAGTTGTGACTTGTCGACGTACCGCGCCGCGACAAACCCCAACTCGGCGGTGACAAACCC
>JAKFEI010000288.1:0-1745 GCA_036675765.1 Nocardioides sp.
GACCCGACCCGATAGATTCAGGTCGTGTCCGGAGTCGCCCAGCAGATCATCCAGCACGGGGCCTCCGACGTCACCGACGATGCGGCCGTCCTCGCGGCCTACTCCTCCGATGCCTCGCTCTACCGCGTGCTGCCGGCCGCGGTGGTGTTCCCCCACAACGCCGAGGACGTGCGCGCTGCGCTGGCCGCTGGGCGGGAACTGGGCCTGCCGGTCACTTGCCGGGGCGCTGGTACGTCGGTCGCGGGCAACGCGATCGGCCGCGGCATCGTCATCGACTTCAGCCGCCACATGAACCAGGTCATCTCGATCGACCCCGTAGCGGAGACCGCCCGGGTGCAGCCCGGCGTCGTCCAGGCCGACCTGCAGAAGGCGGCAGCGCCGCACGGGCTGCGGTTCGGGCCCGACCCGTCGACGAGCTCGCGCTGCACCATCGGCGGGATGATCGGCAACGACGCGTGCGGTGCGCGGTCGCTGGCCTACGGCCGTACGTCGCACAACGTGGTCGGCGTGACCGCGCTGCTCGCGGACGGCTCGGACCTGGTCACGGGCTACTCCGCATCCGGGTCTCCCGAATCCACGGGATCGGTGCTCGAGGACCTGCGATCCGTCATCGCCGGCGACCTCGCCACCGCCCGTACCGAGTTCGGCACGTTCGGCCGCCATGTCTCCGGCATCGCGCTCCAGCACCTGGTGCCCGAGCGCGGCTTCGACGTGACCCGGGCGCTCGTCGGATCAGAGGGCACCCTGGCCGTGATCACCGAGGCCACCGTGCGCCTCGTGCGCACCCCCGCCGCCCGATCGCTCGTGGTGCTGGGCTTCGTCGACTTCCCGACGGCCGGCTTCGCAACGCCCGACGTGCTCTCCTTCAAGCCCTCCGCGTGTGAAGGGCTCGACCGGCGGATCGTCGACGTCATCATCGAGCGCCGCGGACCGGACGCCGTACCCGCGCTGCCCGCCGGTGATGCGTGGATGTTCGTCGAGATCTCCGGTTCCGACCCTTCCGAGGTACGACGCCAGGCCGGCCTGCTGGCCGCGGCCGGCCTCGGGCTCTCCGCACTCGTGGTGGAGGACTCCGCCGAGATCGAGCGCCTCTGGCAGATCCGGGCCGATGGTGCGGGCCTCGCCGGCCGCGCGCCCTCCGGACTCCCGGCGTGGGCTGGCTGGGAGGACACCGCCGTCCCGCCGGAGCACCTCGGCACCTACCTGACCGGCTTCGAGACGCTGCTCGAGCGCCACGGCCTGACCGCGATGCCGTTCGGCCACTTCGGCGAGGGCTGCATCCACGTCCGGATGGACTTCCCGTTCGGGGACCCCGACGGCCCCGAGCGCTATCGCGCGTTCATCAGCGAGGCCGCCGACCTGGTCACGTCGCTGGGCGGCTCGCTGTCCGGCGAGCACGGCGACGGGCGAGCCCGCAGCGAGTGGCTGGACCGGATGTACTCCCCCGCCGCGCTGGGCCTGATGTCCGCCGTGAAGCACGTCTTCGACCCCACGTCCCTGCTCAACCCGGGCATCCTCGTCGACCCGGTCTCCAGCACCGCGGACCTCCGCTACTCAGCCTCCACGCGACTCACGAAGGGCCTCGCGCTGGCCTATGCCAGCGACGGCGGCGACTTCGGCCAGGCCGTCCACCGCTGCACGGGCGTCGGCAAGTGTCGCGCCGACAACTCCGGCTCGGGCGGCGTGATGTGCCCGTCGTACCAGGCGACGAAGGAGGAGATCCACTCCACCCGTGGTCGCGCCCG
>JAKFEI010000347.1:0-1738 GCA_036675765.1 Nocardioides sp.
TAGGCGAAGCCCGGCGCGAAGCCGCCGAAGGCCACCCGCCACGGAGTCCCGGTGTGGGCGGCGACGACCTCGTCCTCGGTCAGCCCCGTGTGGTTCGCGACGAAGGCCAGGTCCGGGCCGTCGTACCGCACCGGGATGACGACCTCCGGGGATACTCCCGGGTCAAAAGCACCGGAATTCGGCGCGTCCCGGTGCTTTTGACCCGGGACTACCGCCCGCAGCGCATCGAGAGTCACTCCTGGGCGGGCAACGAGCAGCACCGTCCGGGCCCCGGGTACGACGTCCGCAACCAGGTCGCCGACCCGCTCGAGCAGCGCGGGGTCCCGCAACGCGTCGACGCAGGCGACCACCGCTGCGGCGTCGGCCAGCTCGAGCAGCAACCCGCGGTCGCCGTACGGGACCACGTTCATGACGAGGGGCCTGCGAATGCCTCCACCGCGATCCCGGCCTCGGACAGAGCAGCCCGCACCGCAGCGGCTGAGGCAGCAGCACCCGGCGAGTCACCGTGGAGGCACAGCGACTGCACGTCGCCGGACGCGGCCAGTCGGACGGCCTGTGCGGCCACGGCCGACGGATCCGTCAGCACGGCACCGGGCTCCGCCCGCGGGACCAGTCCACCCGAGGGCAGGTAGCCGCGGTCCGCGAAGCCCTCCGCGACCGTGGGCAGCCCTGCGTCCGCGACCCGGGCCAGGAACGGCGAGCCGGCGAGTCCCAGCACCGGCAGCCCGCCGAACGCGACGACAGCAGCGATGACCGCTTCCGCCTGCGCCGGGTACTCGCTCACCGCGTGGTAGAGCGCACCGTGGGGCTTGAGGTACGCGATGCGCCCTCCCGCCACCCGAGCCAGGCCGGCCAGCGCCGACAATTGGTAGAGGACATCGGCCTCGAGATCGTCGGGCGCGACGTCGATGAACCGCCGTCCGAAGCCGGCCAGGTCGCGGTAGCCCACCTGCGCCCCGATCGCCACGCCCTGTTCGACGGCGAGCGCACACGTACGCCGCAACGTGAGCGGGTCGCCCGCATGGAAGCCACAGGCCACGTTGGCACTGGTGAGGTGCGGCATCAGCGCATGGTCATCACCAAGCGACCAGCGACCGAAGGATTCGCCCACGTCGGCATTGAGGTCGATCGTGGACGGGCAACCCGGTGGCAACGTCACAGGCCCTATCGTGGCCCATCGACGTGCTGCTGGCAGGAGTACGGTGCGCGGGCGGCGACTGAGACAACGGTCACGAACGCACCACCCGGCAGTTACTCATGGGTAATCTACGCGGCGGCCGTGCCAATTCAACGATTGCCACCCACGAATCAGACACAGGGAGACAACGACCGTGCAGCACATCCTCGACGCCATCGTCGCCGAAGCCTCGTCCGAGGACTTCGCCAACCTGGCACTTCCGGAGTCCTACCGCGCCGTGACCGTCCACAAGGACGAGGTCAACATGTTCGAGGGCGTGCCCTCGAAGGAGAAGGACCCGCGCAAGTCCCTGCACGTCGAGAACGTGCCGCTGCCCGAACTGGGCCCGGGCGAGGTGTTCGTCGGGGTCATGGCCTCCGCGATCAACTACAACACCGTGTGGACCTCGATCTTCGAGCCCGTCTCCACCTTCGGGTTCCTCGAGCGCTACGGCAAGCTCTCCGAGCTCACCAAGCGCCACGACCTGCCCTACCACGTCGTCGGCTCCGACCTGTCCGGCGTCGTGCTCCGCACCGGCCCCGGCGTGACCAAGTGGAAGCC
>JAKFEI010000446.1:0-1735 GCA_036675765.1 Nocardioides sp.
ACGGTGGCGTCACACGCAGCGCGCGCGGCCTCACCGAGCGCGCCCGAGGGCAACCAGCGGACGACGTCGCCGAGACCGCCGTACGCCTCGGCAGGGAGTACGACGGCGCCGCCGGCGAGCAGCAGCAGGTAGACGAGATTCGCGGCAGCCAGGGTTGCCTCGGCGCGCAGCGAGCCGGCCAGCAGCATGCCGAGCGACGCGAACGCCGCCGTACCGAACACCGCAGCAAGGATCAGGGCGAGGTAGCCGCCCACGCCCTCCGGGCCGGACCAGCCGAGGGCGAAGCCGACGCCACCGATGACCACGAACTGCAGGACCTCGACGAGCAGCAGGGCGACGACCTTGCCGCCCAGCAGTGTGGCGCGGGACAGGGGAGCGGTGCCGAGCCGCTTGAGCACGCCGTAGCGCCGCTCGAAGCCGGTCGCGATCGCGAGCGACGTGAAGGCCGTGGACATCACGGCCACCGCGAGCACGCCGGGAGTGAGCACGTCGATCGGTCGGCCGTCGAGGCTGACGCCGACCCGGTCGGCGCCGCGGACCGACGCGACCAGCACGATCACCGGAATCACGATGGCCAGCAGCAGCTGTTCGCCGTTGCGCAGCATCAACCGGGCTTCCATGCCCGCCTGCGTCACGAGCTGGCGCAGCACGGGCGCGGCGCCCGGCGCAGGAGCGAAGGTGCCGCTCGGGGTGCTCAGCGAGGTGCTCAGCGGGGTGCTCATGCGAAGTCTTCCCGTCCGGTGAGTTCGAGGAAGACGTCCTCGAGGTTGCGTTGCCCGAGGGACAGCGATTCGGGGAGAACGTCATGGTCGGTGCACCAGGCGGCGACCTTGCCCAGCGTGGAACCGTCGGCCGGCCCGGAAACCTGGAGGCTGAGCGGGTCGAGCACCGTCAGTTCGGTGCCGTCGCCGAGGGCCTTGGCCAGGGCTTCCGGCGAACCGGGCGGGAACGGCTGCGTCACGACGAGGCGGATGGTGGCCACCGTGCCGCCACGCGTGAGCTCGAGGGGCGAGCCACTGGCGACGAGCTTGCCGTGGTCGAGGATGTGGACCTTGTCAGCCAGCCGCTCGGCCTCTTCGAGGTAGTGCGTGGTCAACACGACCGTCACGCCGTCGCTGCGGAGTTCCTCGAGGAGGTCCCAGACGGCCCGGCGGATCTGCGGGTCCAGTCCTGCCGTCGGTTCGTCGACGAAGACCAGCTCGGGGCGCCCGACGAGCGCAAGGGCCAGACCGAGCCGCTGCTGCTGGCCGCCCGAGAGCCGGCGGTACGGCGTGCGGCCGCACTCGTGCAGCGCGAGCCGGTCCATCAGTAGACCGGTGTCGAGCGGATGGGCGTGCAACCGGGCGAAGTGCCGCAACATCTCGTCGGCGCGAGCGCCGCTCCACGCGCCGCCGGACTGCAGCATCACGCCGATCCGGGGGAGCAACGCGCGTCGCTCGCGCACCGGGTCGAGGCCGAGCACGCGGACCGTGCCGGACTGCGCGCGGCGGTAGCCCTCGCAGGTCTCGAGCGTCGTCGTCTTCCCGGCGCCGTTGGGGCCGAGGACAGCGGTGATCGTGTGTGCCTCGACCTCGAAGGAGAGGCCGTCGACAGCTGTGCGGTCGCCGTACCTCATCACCAGGCCATCGACGAGGACAGCAGGACCAGCGGGCACCCGGGGAGTCTAGAGCGCGGCCTTCGGGCCTACGCTGGCGGCCGTGACTGTCTGGTTCTACGGCGTCGTTCTCGCCCTTGC
>JAKFEI010000402.1:0-12380 GCA_036675765.1 Nocardioides sp.
GTTCCTGCAAGGTCAGGCAGAGCCGGCGCTCCTATCCATACGAGCCCGGCAAACGACCGGAGCGACCAACTCACCTCCAAGGACACGCCATGACCACCAGCACCGCCTTCCGCTTCGCCGCCAAGTTCGCCCTCGTCGGCGCCACCGCCGTCGTCTCCCTCACCGCCACCGGCACCGCGGCCGAGGCCGCCCCCTGCAGCGACGGCAACATCATCGTCGCGAAGGCCGGCGTCACCACCTACGGCACCGCCTGCGACGACAAGATCTACGGCACCTCGGGCAACGACACGATCTTCGCCTCCGGTGGCGACGACGAGGTTCTCTCCGGCACCGGCGCGGACACCGTGTACGGCGGCACCGGCAACGACGAGATCTACACCGGCAGCGGCCTCGACCGGGTGGAGGGTGAGGCGGGCAACGACTTCATCATGGGTGGCACCGAGAACGATTCCATCAACGGCGGCGCTGGCGACGACATCATTCGCGGCGAAGAGGGCAACGACACCCTCTACAGCTGGGCGGGCGTCAACGTGAACGACGGTTCCGACGAGCTGTACGGCGGCGACGGCAACGACTACCTCAACGGCTACGAGGGCGTCGACTGGGTCGAGGGCCAGTTCGGCGACGACACCATCGAGTCGCACGAGGTCACCCCGGCCTACGACCACCTGGTCGGTGGTCAGGGCAAGGACAAGTTCGCCGTGAAGGACGCCATCGAGCACACCGCGGCCAACCGCGACAACGTCGACATCGACAACTTCGACCCCGCGGTCACCAACAAGAACGCCGAGGACACCTTCCACTGATCCAGCGGATGCTCCTTCCCGACGCTTACCTGCGCTCGGCACGCACCATGTGCGGGCTGAGCGCAGGTGAAGGCGTTTTTCGGGCAGGCAGGTCCTCTTCGGTCGTTCCTGACCACGTCGAGATCAACCCAGCGCCCGCGCGGCAGCCTCGCTGTGCAGTTCGCGTACGGCGTCGCGCTGGTCGCGCGCCTGCTGGGCCAGCCGCTCCAGTTCGGTGCGGTCCAGGCGCGGTTCGTCGTCGACAATCGCCAGCAGGGACTCCCAGCCGTTCAGCTTGCCGGCCAGCGCGATGCTCATCGTCTCGAGTTCGACGAGGTCTGTCATCGCCGTGCGGTGCAGGAGGTTGCCGTTGGGCTTGAGCCGTCCGACCCGCTCACCCGCCCGGGCGAGCAGGTTCGCGACCGGGCTCTCGGCGATGCCGAGAGCAGCCATCATCGCGCGCAATGCGACGCGCTCCTCAACGAGTTCGCCCTGGATCCGGGCAATGACCGAGGACGCGGGCTCGGGATGCTCGCCGGCCGCACGTTCGAACAGGTTCACGCCCGCAGTGGATCCGGCGAGATGGGTGCGCAGATACCGGGAGAGATGGCTCATGCCTGACCAGTACCCCATCGCACCTGCTTGACCGCCGGCGCTCGACGACCAGTTGGTGTGACCGAGCAAACCGCCGCCTCGGTGCTGAATCCCGGCCCCTCGGTACGTAGGCTGATGCCTGTCATGAATGCCCCCCTTGCGACGACCGACGCCGTGGCCAGGGAGCGCAACCTGCTCCTCGATGCCCTGCGGGGCATCGCAGTCAGCGGGGTCGTCGGCTATCACATCTGGCCGGGTGCCCTGCCGGGCGGATTCCTCGGCGTCGACGTCTTCTTCGTGATCTCGGGCTACCTGATCACCGTGGGGCTGTCGGCCGACCTCGGGGCATCACGGGCCGGGACCTTCCGGCGGTTCTGGGTCCGCCGGGCCCGCCGGATCCTGCCGGCGCTGCTCGTGATGGTGACGGTCTCCTGCGCGGTTGCGGGCGTCCTCGGCGGGCCGAGCGCGGTGCGCCTGCGGGAGCAGGTCGCCAGCGGCCTGACCTTCACGACCAACTGGCACCAGATCAGTGCCGGCGAGTCCTACTTCGCCAGCCTGAACCCGCCCATCTTCCAGCACCTGTGGTCCCTCGCCATCGAAGAGCAGTTCTACCTGCTCTGGCCCGTGCTCCTGCTGCTGTTGGTGCGGTTCGTCCGTCGAGACCTTCACCGCCTGCTGGTGGTGGCGGGCCTGGCCGTGGCGAGCATCGTCGCGATGGCCGTGGGGTACTCCGGCACGGTCGACCCGAGCCGGCTCTACTTCGGGACGGACACCCACGGCTTCTCGCTGATGCTGGGCGCACTGGTCGCCCTCGCGGGTGGCCACCTCGCCCGAGTCGCGTCGATCCGGCTCGGGGACCGTCGCGCAGCGGCCGCGCGGGTGTCGGTCCCGCTGGGACTGGCGTTCCTGGTGGGCGCCTTCGCGTCGATGGGCGACACGGGCGCCTTCGCCTACCGCGGCGGCATCGCGACGGTTGCCGCGGTGACCGGCCTGCTGATCATCGTGCTGGTCACGGTGGACCACCAGCGGGTGGCGAACGCCCTTCCGCTGGGGCCGCTCGTGTGGCTCGGCGAACGCAGCTACGGGCTCTACCTGTGGCACTGGCCGGTCGTCGTGTTCTTCTCCGAGCGTTGGGTGACGTCCTCCGACTCGGCCCTGGTGATGCGCGGCCTGATGGTCCTGGCGACATCGGTGCTGCTCGCCAGCCTCAGCTGGAAGTACGTCGAGAAGCCGGTCCTGCGCGGCATCCGGATCGCCTGGCCGGAGCGTCCTGACCGGTGGCTGGTGCCGGCGATGATGGTCACGGTCGTGATGGCGATCGGATTCCACGCGGTGGTCGACTCGCCCGGGAAGACCGTCGCCGAGGACAGCATCGCGGCCGGTGAGGACGCCATCCTCCGCAGCCAGCAGACGGACCTCTCCAGCAACGAGCCCGGCGCCCCCACGCCCGACGTCGCCAAGCCTGCCGAACCCGTGCCCGGCGTGTCCGTGCCCGCGCCGGTCCAGGACGTCCCGCTGGGCCAGCAGATCACGCTGTTCGGGGACTCGGTCGCGGTCGCCAGCGCGCCCGCCCTGCTCAAGGACCTGGCCGGGATCTCGATCCGGGCCAAGGTGGGTGCCCAGGTCTGGGACGTCGTGGACCAGGTCAAGCGCCTGCGCGAGGCGGGCCGGCTGAGGAAGTACGTCGTCATCGCGCTCGGCGCCAACGGTGCCGCGCCGCGCGGCACCTTCCCCGACATCGTCAATGCCGCTGGCCCCGGGCACCGCTTCGTCTTCGTGACTGCCCATGCGCCGCGCCCGTGGGTGCGGCCCTACAACCAGAGCGTGCGCGCCTTCGTGGCCACGCATCCTGGTTGTGCCCTGGCCGACTGGCGATCCGCGTCCCGCCGGGTCTCCGACTTCGCCGACGGCATTCACCCGGGTCCGCGGGGTGGGGGAATCTACGCCGACGTGATCCGCCAGGCCGTGCGGAACCTCGCTGCGCAACCCTGAGGTCGCGGCGGGGTCACATCTGCGGTAGCGCGAACGGGACATGCCCGGTGGCGCGCCCGGCCATGTCGAGAAGGCGGCCCATCCGCTTGCGGGAGTGGAGGAACACGGAGCGGTCGCTGATCCTCAGATCCGGAAAGCGCTCCGCGAGCTGTGACTCGAAGGCGTCGATGGCGTGCAGGCCGTGCAGCCAGACCATCACCAGCAGGTTGGCGGTGCCGCTGACGGACGTGGCGAGGCGCACCTCCTCCATGCGGGCCAGTGCGGTGCCTGTTGTCGTCAGTTGCGCATGTGGCACGGCCGTGCGGAAGAGGACCACCGTGGAGAGCCCGGCCAGTGGGTGGGCCATGTCGCAGCGAAACGTGACGTCTCCGTCGCGGGTCATCCGCTGCAGCCGGCGCCGGGCTGCGTGCTCGCTCATGCCGGTCGTCGCCCCCAGGTCGGTGTAGCCGAGCCGTCCGTCGGCGCTGAGTGCCGTGAGCAGGGCCTGGTCCTCTGGTGAACGCTGTGGTTGCATCCGGGCGCTGTACGCGGTCGGACGTGAGGTGCGCGGAGCGGCGAGCCCTGCGCGCCCGGCCGGCTCCATGGCCTGGACCCGCCAGTCGCCGCCCTCGCCGTACAGGGTGATGCCGAGCCGGATCTGGAGGCGCAGGACGCCGTCCAGACTGCCGATCAGGCCGTGGACCGAGCGCCCCAGGGACGGCAGGTCGGCACCAACGACCGATGCGAGGAGATCGAAGTCGCCTGCGGTCTCGTCGACGCTGAAGACCCACGGCATGTCGGCCAGGCGGATGCTGATCGCCTCAAGGTCCCGGGGACGGCACCTGACCTCGACGTAGGCGACGGTTGCCGACTTCGCTGCGTCGTAGGCCGTGATCCATGCCAGGCCGTCCCGGCGGAGCCGCTCCCAGCGGCGCGCGGCCGTGGTCGGGTCGATCGCCAACGCTCGGCCGATCTGCGACCACGGCGCACGTGGGGCGGCCTGCAGCGCGTCCACGAGGGCCAGGTCCGTCTCGGAGAAGTGCAGGTGCTGGCCGGGTGCGCGGGAATCCGGCAGGGGACCGGGAGCGGCGACGCTTTCCTGCGTTTTCGCGGGGTCATCGCTCATGACAGGGATGGTAGGCGCAACGCCGGCCACCGTGACGCGGCTGCCACCACACCTGTCATCCGGGAGGCCTCCGCATGGACTCGCACGACGTGAGCACCGACCTCGCGTACCTCAGCGCCACCGATGCCCGGCGCCTCTTCGAGGCCCGCGAGCTGTCGCCGGTGGAGCTGATGCGTGCGGTCATCGACCGCGCCGAGCAGACCGAGCCGGTCATCAATGCCTTCACCGAGCGTCTCTTCGACGAGGCGCTCGAACAGGCCGGCCATGCCGAGGACCGCTTTCTCGGAAAGGGTGGGCTGAGCCCCCGTCCGCTGGAGGGCATCCCGGTTGCCACCAAGGAGAAGCACGCCATGGCCGGGCGTTCCCTCACCGAGGGCTCGCTCGTCAACGTCGGCAACGTGGCGACCGAGAACGCTCCGGTGATCGACCGGATCCTTGACGCCGGCGGCATCATCCATGCCCGGACCGCCACTCCTGAGTTCTCCATCGCCACCTTCACCCACAGTCGTCTGTGGGGTGTCACCCGCAATCCGTGGAACCCCGAGTTCACGCCGGGGGGCTCGTCCGGCGGAGCGGGCGCCTGTCTCGCGGCGGGTACGGCGCTGCTCGCCTCTGCCTCCGACATCGGCGGCTCCACCCGTATCCCGGCGGCCTTCACCGGCACGGTCGGCTTCAAGGCGCCGTATGGCCGTGTTCCTGGTGTCGCACCGCTCTCGGCAGACCACTACCGCGGCGACGGCCCGATGGCGCGGACCGTGGACGACTGCGTCACCTTCGCCAACGTGCTGGCCGGGCCCGACCCGCGCGACCATGTCTCCCTGCGTCCGAAGCTCGTCCTGCCGCGCGAGTACGACGCGGTCGCGGGCATGCGTATCGCACTGTGTGTCCGGCTGGGTGCCTACGACGTGCATCCTGAGGTCGAGGCGAACACCCGCGCTGTTGCCGTTGCGTTGGCCGATGCAGGCGCGGTGGTCGAGGAGATCGAGCTGCCCTGGAGCAGGGACGACATCCTCATCTGCATGGCGGCGCACTTCGCCACCATCTTCGGTGCCGCCGTCTCAGAAGTCGCCGCGAGCCACCGTGATCAGATGTCGGCCTACGCGACTGCCTTCGCGGACACGATGGCGTTCGCCCGCGAGCAGGTCACCTACCTCGACGGCCTGCGGATGGAGACCCGGATGCAGCGCGAGCTCGCCGAGGCGATGGCGCCCTTCGACGCGCTGGTCTGCCCGACGACGGCCGTCCCCGGCCTGCCCGCCGGCGACGACCTGCTGGGCCGCGTGCTGGTGAACGGTCAGGACCACGGCGAGCCCTTGTGGTCGACGATGACGATCCCGTTCAACATCAGCAATCGCTGCCCCGTCCTGAACGTCCCCAGCGGCAGTTCCAGCTGGGGCGTGCCCACCGGCGTCCAGATCGTGGGCCACACCTACGACGACGCGACGGTCTTCCGCGTGGGCAAGGCAGTCGAGCACCTGCGCCCCTGGTCCTTCACCGCTGAGCGTCGCCCCGTTCTCCAGCCTGCGTAGGCGGCGGACGGGTGACGACGGTCACCCCGAGGCCGGGTAGCCTCCCGTCCGTGCCCCAGATCGTCGTCCTCACCGGTGCCGGTATCTCCGCGGAGAGCGGCGTGCCGACGTTCCGTGACGCCGACGGCCTCTGGGAGGGCCACCGCGTCGAGGACGTCGCGACGCCGGAGGGCTTCGAGGCCGACCGTGCGACCGTCCAGCGTTTCTACGACGACCGGCGGGCCTCGCTCAAGACGGTCGAGCCCAACCCGGCACACGTCGCGCTGGCCGAGCTCGAGGCATCGGTGGGCGATGCGCTTCTCGTCGTCACGCAGAACATCGACGACCTCCACGAGCGGGCCGGTTCCCGCAACGTGATCCACATGCACGGCGAGCTGCTCAAGGCGCTGTGCCGCGCGTGCCAGGTCGTCTCGCCCTGGGACGGCACGCTGCTCGACGAGCCGGCGTGCCCGGGCTGCGGTGCGCACGACCTGCGGCCGGACGTCGTCTGGTTCGGCGAGATGCCCTACGAGATGGACCGGATCACCGATGCGCTCGCCGAGGCGACGCACTTCGTGTCGATCGGCACCTCCGGTGCGGTCTATCCCGCTGCCGGGTTCGTCCAGCACGCCCGGCGCCACGGGGCCCACACGCTCGAGCTCAACCTCGACCCGAGCGAGGGCAGCCACTTCTTCCACGAATCGCGCCAGGGCCGCGCCGGCGACCTCGTCCCGGTGTGGGTGCGCGAGATGCTCTGGTCCTAGGCGCCTACCGGGCCGTGGCGAGTTCCTCGTCGAGGACCTTCGTGAGCCGGTCGCCTTCGGCCGCGAGGCCGAGGGGCTCGAGCCAGTCGACCACCGTCGCGCGGAACAGCTGACCGGACGCGATGACCCGGGGGTCGCAGTGACCGGTCGACTCGAGGGTGACCACGCCGTACAGCGCTGACCACGCCCGCATGTAGATCCACATGAGGCCGCGGTCCTCGATCGGGATGTGCTCGGACTTCGCCGGGATCAGCGGTTCGAGCACCGCTTCGCGAACGACCGGGTCGAGCTCGTCCAGTGCCGGGAACGGGAACTGGTAGAGCTCCCAGACCTGCCAGATCAGGTCGGTGAAGAAGTGGCCGGACGTGGAGACAGTGAGCAGGTCGCGGCGGTCGGTGTCCCCGGCCGCGATCGGGTTCGCGAAGATGAGCGCGAACTGGCGCGGCTTGCTCAGCGCCCAGTTCCGGAAGCACGCGGCGGCGACCACGAGTCGCGCTGCCGGGTCGTCGGCCGGGTAGCGGTCGGCTGCTGCGGCCCACTGGGCGGTCGCGGACTTGTCGAGCTCGAACGCCACCAGGTCGACGAGTTCCTGGTAGTTCGCGACGTAGCGATAGAGGGCCGGTGCGGTCAGTCCCATCTTCGCTGCCACGGCGCGCAGGGACAGGTCGGCGCCCTCGTCGAGGAGCTCCTCGGCGGCGGCCACGATCTCGTCGTACGTCGCCTCGCGTTGGCGTTCACGGCGAGTGACGGGGACGCGGATGTGCGGCACGGGGCTCCTCGAGATGGGGGTGTCGAACACTTGACGGAATCAGTTTACACCGTTTACCGTAAACAGTGTTAACGAAACTGACTGGCTGTCACAGAAGGTTTCCTCGAGGTGATGCGAAGGAGTCGAAATGATCGAGCGATGGGGCGCCCTGATCGTGCGGCGCGCGGTGGTGATCCTGCTCGTCGGGCTCGGCATCACGGCTGGTGCCGCGGTCGCCGGCATCGGCCTGGAGGACAAGCTGGCCTCCGGCGGCTTCGACGACCCGGCTTCACAGTCATCACGCGAGCTCGCGCTCGAACGCGAGACCTTCGGCAACCAGTCGATCGACGCGATCGTGATCTTCTCGAGCGACGACGAGCTGGCCACCGACCCCGGCTTCCAGGCCGAGGTCGAGCGGACGCTCGCCGCAGTCCCGGACGACGTCGCCGTCTCCGACATCACGTACTACGACGTCCAGGACCCCGCGATGCTGAGCGAGGACGGACACGCAACCGCGGTCTACCTCTCGTTCGCAGGCGAGTCCCAGAACGACTTCCTGGACGCGTCCAAGGCGCTGAAGCCGATCATCAAGGAGAGCTCGCTCGAGACCGGGATCGCCGGCCCGTACGCCGTCTACAACGACGTCAACCACGAGACGAAGAACGACCTGCTCCGGGCCGAGATCGTCTCGCTGCCGATCGTGCTGATCTTGTCGCTCATCATCTTCCGCAGCGTGATCGCGGCCCTGATGCCCGTGCTGGTCGGCGTCATCGCGGTGGTCGGTGCCCGTGCCACGATCGCTGGGCTCAACGAGCTCGTCGAGGTCTCGATCTTCGCGCCCAACATCATCACCCTCCTCGGCATGGGCCTGGCCATCGACTACGCCCTCTTCGTGGTCTCCCGGTTCCGGGAGGAGATCGCGAAGACGCCTGACGACACGCGGCGCGCCCTGATCCGCACGATGGCGACCGCGGGCCGCACCGTCGCCTTCTCCGCCCTCACCGTTGCAGCGGCCATGAGCTCGTTGCTGGTGTTCCCGCAGACCTTCCTCAAGTCGATCGGGTACGGCGGCATTGCAGCCGTGCTGATCGCGATGGTCGCCGCGCTGACCGTCCTGCCGGCCGCACTGGCCGTGCTCGGCACCCGGATCGACTCCGTGCGGATCCCGTTCCTGCAGCGCTCCACGCCGAACGAGTCCGACACCGGCGCCTGGGCCCGCCTGGCGCGGGCCGTGATGCGTCGCCCGATCATCGTCGCGACCGCCGTCACCGTGGTGCTGCTGGCCGTCGCCTCGCCGTTCCTCGGTGTGAAGTGGGGCAGCGTCGACTACCGCGTGCTCCCCGCGGACACCCCGTCCCACGAGGCTGCCGAGCGACTCAACACCGAGTTCGGCGAGGAGCGGTCGACCGCCAACGTGCTGCTGCGCGGTACGGACGAGGCCGGCGTGGCGTCGTACGAAAGCGCGATCAAGCGGGACGTCACGGGCGTGACCGATGTCCGGCCGGTGATCTCCGAGGGCGACACGACCCTGCTGCGCGTCACCTGGGAGGGCAACAGCCAGACCGAGGAGTCGCAGCAGATCATCCGCGACCTCCGGGACGTCGACAGCCCGGACGGCTCGGAGGCGCTCGTGGGCGGCCTGACCGCCGACACGGTCGACCTGGCCGAATCCGTCGGCAACCACCTGCCGCTCATGGGCGGGATCGTCATCGGCGTGATGTTGCTGCTCCTCTTCCTGGCGTTCGGCTCGCTGGTCCTGCCGCTCAAGGCAGTGCTGATGAACGCGTTCTCGATCACCGCCTCGTTCGGGGTGGTGACCTGGATCTTCAGCGACGGACACCTGTCGGGCCTGCTCGGCTTCACGCCGCAGGGCTTCCTCGACCTGACCAACCCGATCGTGATGCTCGCGGTGCTGTTCGGCCTCTCGATGGACTACGAGGTCTTCCTGCTGTCGCGGGTCCGCGAGCAGTGGGACGCGACGGGCGACAACGACCTCGCCGTCCAGACCGGCGTGCAGAAGACCGGCCGGATCATCACCAGCGCGGCCCTGCTGCTCGCCGTCGTCATCGGCGCCTTCAGCCTCAGCGGCGTGGTCTTCATGAAGATGATGGGCATCGGGATGCTGGTCGCGATCCTGGTCGATGCCACCGTCGTACGGGCGCTGCTGGTGCCGGCGACGATGAAGCTGCTCGGTCGCTGGAACTGGTGGGCGCCCGCGCCGCTGGCCCGCTGGTGGCAGCGCTACGGCTTCCGTGAGGAGTACGACGACCTCCCGCACCCCGGCGGCGGCACCGCCGCTTCGGACAAGGAACCTGTCGGGGTCTGACGTTTTGCCCCGGAGCGTCGGGGGTGCTCGCCATACTGGCTGGGTGTCCGCAGTGATCCGTGTCGGAGCGATCGACAACCATCCTGTGGTGCTCGCAGGTGTGGGTGCCGCGTTGGCGAAGCACGCCCCGGACATGGCGCTGGTCTCGATCGCCGGCTCGGTCGACGAACTCCTCGCGGACACCCCCGAAGGGCTCGACGTCGTCCTCCTGGACCTGCACATCCCGGGCCAGCCGGTCGCCGAGGAATCGGTCGCCGCGCTCGTCGCGCGGGACATCGTGGTCCTGCTGTTCACGGCGGAGGAGCGGCCGATGCCGGTCCGCCGGGCCATCCAGGCCGGCGCCGCGGGGCTCGTGCTCAAGGTGGACCCGATCCAGACGATCGCCCAGGCCATCCGCGACGCCGTGGCCGGCGAGCTCGCGTGCTCCGGTCAGCTCGCCGCGATGCTGCTGACCGACGACGGCCTCGGTGCGCACCTGTCGCAGCGGCAGATCGAGATCCTCCGGGCCGTGAGCACCGGTCTGCCGTACCGGCTGGTTGCCCGCGACCTCGGGATCAGCGAGGTCACCGTGCGTGAGCACCTGTTCCGCGCAGCCCGGGCCTACCGATCGGGCGGCGTCGACCCGGGCAACGTCCACGGCCTGATCAGTCGCGCACGAGCCGACGGCCACCTCGACGAATGACCGATGCGAGGTCCGGCGGTCCCGTCAGCACCAGGGCCTCCGGTTCGGCTCGCGCCTGCCACGAAATGGGCAACGTGCGGGTCACCCGGGCAGCGGCGTCGACCCCGAGGCCGGGCACCACGACGACAGAGGACTCGTCGACGGTGCCGGAGATCGTCACCTGGACGGGGCTGGTGCCGGTGAGCGCCCGGAGTGCCGAGGCCAGGGTGCGCGTGGCAGCGGGGTACTCGGTCATCCGGCTCTCCACCTGGGCGCCGGTGGCGCGCAGCGCGGTGAGCTCGGCGCGCAGGTCCGCGTGCTCGGTGCCGGGCAGGTAGAGGCAGTCCCGCGCCGCGTGGGCGAGCAGGGCGGCGCGTGACGACTCGGCGCTGGTCAGCTGGCCGAGCGCGCCGCGGAGCAGGATCTCCTGCACGGGCTTGAGGAAGTTGCCGAGCAGGCCTTCGAGGGCGACCCGGCGGTCGGAGGCCTGAGGGACGTTCCGGTGGGTGACCATGCTTCCGGCGCGGCGGCACACCGACACGATGACCCCGACGAACAGGGCGTTGAGCGGCTGCACGACCAGCAGGTGCGGGAGGTCGCTGGCGGGAAGGTCCATCCGGAGGGCGACCACGGTGATGACGACCGCATTCGGCACCAGGAGCAGCAGGGTCATGCGGCACGACACGACCCAGGCCACCGTGAGCGCCGGCAGGGCGCTGACCTCGATCAGCCACGACGGGGCGCCGCCGAGACCGGCCGCGGGCACCGACGGCAGGGCCGTGGCCAGCACCAGCGGCGGGATCACGGCCACCAGCACGAGATGGGCCGGCGTCAGTGGCCCTCGGGTCATCGCTGCGGTGAGGAGGACCAGCAGCGCAGCGATGGCGGTGGCACCCAGGTACGACTCCGGCTGGATCGGGTTGTCGAGCGCCAGGAGCGCGGCCGTTGTGATGTACCCGGCGGCGAGGACGGCCGCGGCCTGGAGCGCCACCCGGCCCGGGTCCCGGACCACGGCCCGGATCACCGGGTCGTGGTCGGGCGACATCCCGAACAGGCGCGCGAGACGGCGATAGCGCCACAGCAGGGTCACCGTGGTCCCCGAACCAGGAACGCTGTCCACGTGGGTCGTACCGCCCACCGCGGACACGCGACCAGCCACGGCGACACGCAGGCCCACGCCGTGCTCGGCAACGAACCCCTCGCCCGGGTCGGCGATCACGACGCGGATCGAGCCCAGTCGTCGTACGACGGTGACGTGCACGCGGCGCTGTCCACTGTGGCGGGCGACGTTGCGCAGTGCCTCGGTCGCCGCGCCCACCAGTGCGTCCTGGACGACGTCGGGCAGGCGTCGGCGCCGACCGCGCACCACGAACCGGGCCTCGAGGTGCTCCCGAACGGCCACCGTGCGGATGTCGGTGACCAGGTCGCCGAGTCCCTGCTCGGCGGCCGGGACCTCGATCTCCTCCAGGGCGATGGCCGCTGCCGACCAGGTGTCCGGGTCCCCGGGCAGGCCGGCGACCGCCAGCAGGGTCGGGATCAGGTCGTCGTGCAGGAACGAGGTGGCCTCCACCTCGGCCGACGACATGCGCTCGGCCTCGACGACCCGTCGGGTGGCGAGGGTCCGCTCGGCGCGCACCGAGGCGCGCCGCATCTGGGTGACGAGGAAGAGCGCGCCGAACGCCGTGCCGCCGATCAGGGTTGCTTCCTGGAGGCCGTAGCGGAGCCCGTCCTCGGCGCCGGTCACCCAGCGCAGGCCCACGAACAGGGCAGCGATGAGCACGATCGCCACCGCCGGGCCGCGGCGCCGGGCCGCGATCACCATCAGCATCGGCTCGGCCAGATGGAGGATCGGGGAGTCCGCCGCCCCGGACAACGGCACCGTGTCGCGCGGCATCAA
>JAKFEI010000307.1:0-12371 GCA_036675765.1 Nocardioides sp.
CGCCACCCGCAAGCCGCAGGTCGCGGTCCGGGTCAGTGCGGCGATGCCGGTGTCCGGCGCGGTCCGGGTCGTCGTCCAGCGCAACGGGCGCACCGTCGCCACCCGCACCGTCGTCCTGTCGGGCGGACGCGGCGTCGTCCGGCTGCCGCGCCTGGCCCGCGGCCGCCACGTGGTCGTCGCCAGCTACCTCGGCTCGGCCACCGTCGACACGTCCTCGACCCGCACCGCCGTGCGGATCCGATGAAGACCAGGAGAATGACAGTGACTGCTCGAACCATGCCCCGGCGCCACTGGCGCGGCGCCCTCGTGGGTCTCGTCGCAGCGGTGGCGGCCACCTCCACCCTGGCCGGCCCGTTGCCCGCCAGGGCCGAGGAGCCCGTCGACACCGACACCGGACTCATCGGGCGGTGGAAGCTGGACGAGACCAGCGGCACCGTCGCTGCCGACTCCTCGGGCAACGGACGGGACGGAACCGTCACCGGAACGGCGAGCTGGAACTCCGGTGACGGCTTCACCTTCACCGGCGGCTCCAACAGCTCGGGCAACGCGATCAAGCTGCCCGACAACCTGCTGGCCGGCGCCGACGACCTCACCGTCGACTTCGACGTCTGGGTCGACCCGACCTTGTCCGGCAACTGGTTCATGTACAACCTCGGGAACAGCGCGACCTACCCCAACGGCACCGGCTACCTGTTCACCACGAACGACTCGAGCGGCCGCTACCGCTCCACCATCGCCGAGGCCGGGTTCGCGTCGGAACAGAGCACGTCGCGGTCCACGAAGCTGCAGGCAGGCGCGTGGAAGCACGTCACCTACACGATCGACGGCGGCGCCGTCGGTGCGCCCGGGACCGCCCGTCTCTACGAGGACGGCGTCCTCGTGGCCACCAACGCCAACGTCACGACCAGCCCCGGCCTGCTCGGTACCCCGGACGGGACGACGACGCTGAACCAGCTCGGCCGGTCGGCGTACTCCGGCGACCTCTCCTTCAAGGGAAAGCTGCGTGACTTCCGGCTCTACTCACGGGTCCTGACGGCGGACGAGTCGGCCGAACTGGCCGCCGACGCCGTGGCTCCCGCCCTCGACGCCGACGCCGCTGCGCTCACCCTCGGCGACACGAGCGCCGTCGTCACGAGCCTGGCGCTGCCCGCAACCGGTGCCACGGGAACGACGTCGATCACCTGGAGCAGCAGCGATCCGGCGACGGTGAGCAACACCGGCGCGGTGGCGCGACCGGCGCACGGGTCCGCCCCGGCGACGGCGACACTGACGGCCACCCTCACGCGGGGGACGGGGACCCGGGTCCGGACCTTCGACGTGACCGTGTTGCCGGAGGAACTCGACGACGAGGGCAGGGCACAGGCGGCCGTTGCTGCCGTGCAGCTGGTGCACCCCGACGACGTGCGCGGCAATCTCGCCCTGCCGTCGTCGGGCCCGGACGGCACCGCCCTCACCTGGTCGTCGGGATCGCCCGAGGTCGTCACTGCGACGGGCGAGGTCACCCGGCCGGCCCACGGCGCTTCCGCCATCGACGTCACCCTGACCGTCACGGGCACCAGGGGGACGGCGACGGCTTCCCGCGACATCGTCGTGCGCGTGCAACCCGCGCCCGCGGCACCGGACTACGAGGGCTATGCCTTCGCCTACTTCGCCGGTGAGAGCACCGATGACGGCGAGAAGATCCACTTCGGCGCCAGCCAGGGCAACGACCCGCTGGCCTACGACGCACTCAACGACGGTGCCCCCGTCCTGTCGTCGGCGTTCGGTGAGCAGGGCCTGCGCGACCCGTTCATCATCCGCAGTCACGAGGGCGACCGCTTCTTCCTGCTCGCCACCGACCTCAAGGCCTACCCGGCCGTCGACTTCGGCCAGGCGCAGGAGAGCGGCAGCAAGTACATCGAGGTCTGGGAGTCCACCGACCTCGTCCACTGGTCCGACCAGCGGCACATCAAGGTGTCCTCCGACTTCGCCGGAAACACCTGGGCGCCGGAGTCGTTCTACGACGAGGAGGCGGGGGAGTACGTCGTCTACTGGGCGTCCGCGCTCTACCCCACCACCGACGTGGCCGGCCGCGACATCAACACCCAGTACCAGCGGATGATGTACGCCACCACGCGCGACTTCGTCACCTTCTCCGACCCGCAGCCGTGGATCGACGTCAAGCGCGGCACCGGCCGCGGCATGATCGACGCGACCGTGGTCAAGGACGGCGACACGTTCTACCGCGTGGTGAAGGACGAGGCGTCGATGACACCGCGCCAGGAGCGGTCGACCGACCTGCGGGCCACGGTCAGCGGATCCCTCCCGACCACGACCTCCACCCCCGGCTGGCAGCTGGTGAAGGAACGTGTCGGTGTCGGCCAGCCGAACCCGTGGGGAGGCACGTTCACCAACGGCGAGGGTCCGACGGTCTTCCGCGACAACGAGGACCCCGACCGGTGGTACCTCTTCATCGACCAGCCGAGCTACCACGGCGGCCAGGGCTACCTCGCCTTCACCACCGAGGACATCGGCTCGGGCAACTGGACCTCGGTGCCCACGGCCGACCTGCCGAGCAGCCCGCGCCACGGCACGGTGATCCCGGTGACCCAGGCCGAGCTCGACGCTCTCCGCGGCGGCTTCCAGCCCGAGCTCCTGATCGAGGACGTCTCCGACGTCGCAGCGACCACCCGCGCCGGCACGGCGCCGGCCCTGCCGGGCACGGTCTCCGCGAGCTTCGGTGACGGGTCGAGCGGCCAGGTCGCCGTCACCTGGGACGACATCGACCCGGCGTCGTACGACGGGGCGGGGACGTTCACCGTCACGGGCACGGTCAGCCGCGGCTCGTCCGACCGGCCGGTGGCCACCGTCACGGTGACCGACGCCGAGGACCCCGTCGTCACCATCGCCTCCGCTGCCGACGGCGCGCAGGACTGGTGGGTGACGTCACCGGCGAGGGCCACGGTCTCGGCCACCGACGACACCGGCGTGGACCGGGTCGAGACGTCCGTCGACGGCGGCGCCTGGGTGGCGACTCCCGGCGACACCGCCACGCTCGACGTGGAAGGCGAAGGCGCGCACGAGGTGCGGGCCCGGGCCCACGACGTCACCGGGAACGTCTCGACGCTGGTGACCGGGCAGGTGCGGATCGACACCGAGGCTCCGGTCAGTCGGGCCACGGTGGGTGCGGACCGCACGGTGAGCGTCAGGGCGGCCGACGCCGGCTCCGGTGTGGAGCGGGTGGAGTACCGCCTGGACGGCGCCGACTGGACGTCGTACGACGGACCGGTGGGGGTGGGCGACGCCGCGGTCGACGTGGAGTACCGCGCGGTCGACCGGGCCGGCACGGTCGAGGACACGAACACCCTGGTCGTGCCGGCTGTGGGCGACGCCCTGGTCCCGACAGCGGTCACCGCCGTTGCGGGTGACACGTCGGTCCGACGCGGAACCCACGTCCCGATCTCGGTCCGTGTCACCGCCCCGGACGGCGTGCCGACGGGATCGGTCCGGGCCATCGCCGGCGGCAAGGTGCTGGCATCGGCCAACCTGGCCAACGGCCGGGCGCGGATCGTCGTCGACACCGAACGGATCGCGGGGGTCGGTCCGAAGGACGTCGTCATCCGGTACGACGGCGACGCGACCCATCGCGCTGCCGAGGACGTCGTGACGCTCCGGTTGTCGGCAGCACGGTCGGCCACGTCTCTCCGGGTGATCGCACCTGATCGCGCCGGTCGCCACGCCGTCGCGCGGGTGCGGGTCGTCACCGACCCTGCCGGCGTCGACGTCCCGGGGGTGCGGTTGGTGCTGCGGCGCGAGGGCCGGATCGTCCGGCGGGTCACGGTGGCCCTGGACAGCTCGGGGCGGGCCGCCTGGCGGTTGCCGCGACTGCGGTCGGGGCGCTGGGCAGTGCAGGCGACCGTTGTCCGCACCGCGGTGCTCGACGGATCGACGGCGGTGCAGAGGCTGCGCATGCGCTGATCGCGGAGGGCACGGATTGTGAGCGCTCGCCAACATGCCCGGCGGCGGCCGCCGCTTGTTCTAGGGTGGCCGCCATGGTGGCGGAGAGCAGTCAACGCGAGGCCGGTCGCCGGCGCTCGCCGAGCATGGCGGATGTGGCCGCGCTCGCCGGCGTCTCGCACCAGACCGTGTCGCGGGTCCTCAACGACTCGCCGCTGGTGCGCGAGGACACCCGCGAACGCGTGCATGCCGCGATCGTGGAGCTGGGGTACCGCCGCAACGCGGCAGCCCGGCTCCTGGCCACCAACCAGTCCGGCCGGATCGGCATGGTCTCGGCGCACCTGGCCCTCTACGGCCCCAGCATGATCGCTTCGGCGGTGCAGCAGGCCGGTCGTGAGGCGGGCTACGACGTCGCCGTGGTCGGCGTCCTGGAACTCTCCGAAGAAGCCCTGCGCGACGCGGTCGACCGGTTGCTGGACCAGGCCGTCGAGGCGATCGTCGTCGCCGTCGCCCACCGGGATGCCCTGAACCTCGTGCGGAGCCTGTCGCTCCCGATCCCGATCGTGCTGGTGCAGGGCGTCTGTCGCGGCGACGTCATGGCTGCGGGCATCGACCAGGTTGCTGGCGCCCGGATCGCCACCGAGCACCTGCTGGATCTTGGCCACCGCAGCGTGGCCCACGTGAGCGGGCCGACCGACTGGACCGAGGCGGCCCAGCGGCGCGAGGGCTGGCGGCAGGCCCACGAGGCGCGTGGTCTCCTGCCCGGGCCCGAGCTCGCGGGTGACTGGACCGCGGGGAGCGGGTACGACAACGGGCTGAGGATCGCGCGGAGCCCGGACGTCTCGGCGATCTTCGTCGGGAACGACGCCATGGCGCTCGGCGTGCTCAAGGCCCTCCACGAGGCGGGCCGGTCGGTGCCGGACGACGTCAGTGTCGTCGGTTTCGACGACGTCCCTGAATCGGCCTTCTACTGGCCTGCGCTCACGACCGTGGCGCAGGCCTTTCCGGAGCTGGGTCGCCGAGCGGTCGAGCTGACCGTGCGGGCGCTCGGCGGCGAGGACCGCCCGATGGTCGAGCTCGCGGCACCGGAACTCGTCGTTCGTGCGTCCTCGGGCCCCGTCCGACCTCGCTGAAGCCCCGTGGATGTTAGCGTTCACATCGTGAACGCCGAGCTCCGTCCCCCTGTCGTCATCGGCCGCGCGCCCGGACCCGAGCTCCACCTGCTCGACGTCGGCGCCACCATCCAGCGGCTCGTCGTGACCGGCGGCGACGGTGTGCGCCGCGACGTCGCGCTCGGTCTCGCCGACGGCGACGCCGTCCGTTCCTCGCCCGACTACATCGGCAGCATCGTGGGGCGCTACGCCAACCGGATCGCGGCCGGCCGATGGATTCTCGACGGGACCTGCTTCAGTGCCCCGGCCAACGACCGCGGCCACCACCTGCACGGCGGGCCCGACGGGTTCCACACGCGCACCTGGCGCGTCGTCGAGCAGTCGGAGGACGCCGTCGTGTTCGAGCTGATCAGCCCGGACGGCGACGCGGGCTACCCCGGGGAACTCACGGCCAGGGCGCGGTACGCCGTGTCCGGCGACGCTGTCGAGCTCGAGCTCACGGCAACGACGACCGCGACCACCATCGTCAACCTGACCAGCCATGCCTACCTCAACCTGCACGGCGCCGGCACCATCGACGAGCACCGGCTCGCGGTCCCCGCTCGCGCGTACACGCCGGTCGATGACACCTCGATCCCCATCGGTGCGCACGAGCCGGTGGGCGGTACGCCGTTCGACCTGCGCCGGCCCACGGCACTCGGCGCCGCCGTACGGTCCGACCATCCGCAGGTGCGCTCGGCGGGCGGGATCGACCACAACTTCGTGGTCGACGGAGTGGGCTGGCGTCCGGTGGCGGTGCTCGAAGGACCCGCCACCCGGACCCGGATGGAGCTGTGGTCCGACCAGCCCGGGCTGCAGGTCTACACCGGCAACTTCCTCGACGGCTCGGCACTGGACCGGGAGGGGCGGATGCTTCGTCAGGGCGACGGGATCGCGCTCGAGCCGCAACGGCACCCGGACAGCCCGAACCGACAGGCCGGCCCGGACTGGCCATCAGCCGTCCTGCGACCCGGCGAGACCTATCGGTCCCGGATGGCGTGGATCTTCTCCGCCTGCTGACGCGCAGGTCAGCGAGGTCAGCGGGCGATGGCGAGCGCGCCGGCCGGCAGGCCGAAGGCGTGTTCGAGCCGGGCGAGCAGCCGGGCACTGGGTGAGGTGCGGCCGGTCTCCCACGTGCGCACCGCTGCCGAGCTGCAGCCGCACCGTGCGGCGAGCTGGCTCTGGGTGAGGCCCGTCCACTGCCGCAGTGTGCGCAGGACGGCCGGCAGGTCCCCCGGCTGCCACTGGCGTCGGTCGAGCAGGTGGGGTGGCTGCACGCCGGCCGCCCGGGCAACGGTGTCCACCGGGACGCCGTACACGCGACCGAGCAGGCGCAGCGCCGCGAGGGGTGGCGTGCTCTCGCCGCGTTCCCAGGCGCCCAGCGCGTGCCGGTCGATTCCCGCCGCGGCGGCGGTACGGGACTGGCTGAGGCGACAGCGGTGACGCAGGCGGCGCAGCGGACTCATCGGGGCGCCGAGGGTGGGGACGGGTCCCGCAGGCGCTGCCAGGCGAGCGGCCAGGCCGGTGGGGGTGAGGTCGAGCGCCGCAGCGAGGGAGGAGAGGTGGCGGTCCGGGATCCGGACCCGTCCGGCTTCCCAGTTGTAGACCGTCGACGCGGGGATGCCGACGGCACCGGCGATGGTGGTGACGGACACGCCCGCCCGCAGGCGCAGGGCGCGCAGCCCGGCGCCGCGGTGCGAGGGCGGGACGTGCTCGGGTCGCTCGGCCGCCCGGTGGTCGTCGAAGAAGCCGGCGATCCGGGCCGGCTCGATCTCGAGGACCCGTGCCAGCGCGTGGATGTGCACCGGTCCGGGGAGTCGTTCTCGTCGCTCCCAACGCAGGATCGACATCGGATGGACCCCGATCTCGCGGGCCAGATCGGCGGCCCGCAGGCCTCGGCGGTCGCGCTCGGATCGCAGCAGCGTGGTCACGGCTGGTGCCTTTCGTGCCGGGCCCGCCCCTGGCAGCGGCCGGGTTTCGGCTGCAGCAGGGTGAGCGTTCACATTTCTTGGGATTGGTGGTCCCGAACCCCTTGACGAAGCAGAATGTTAGCGCTCACACTCAATCCCAGTGACACCGGTCACAGGGCGATACGGCCCCGGGATGTTGGAGGAAACCAGTGCTGAAGAAGACCGTGACCGCCGCGAGCGCGGTCCTCATTTGTGCCACCGCGTTGTCCGCCTGTGGCAGCGACTCCGGTTCGGGCAGCGACAGCGACGACACGATCGTCATGGGCTTTGCCCAGGTCGGTGCCGAGAGCGGCTGGCGTTCGGCGAACACCGACTCGATCAAGGCATCGGCCAAGGCTGCCGGCATCGAGCTCAAGTTCTCCGACGCCCAGCAGAAGCAGGAGAACCAGATCAAGGCGATCCGGTCCTACATCCAGCAGAAGGTCGACGTGATCGCCTTCAGCCCGGTGGTCGAGACCGGCTGGGACACGGTCCTGCAGGAGGCCAAGCGGGCCAACATCCCCGTCATCCTCACCGACCGGGCGGTCGACACCGAGGACACCTCGCTCTACAAGACCTTCCTCGGCTCGGACTTCGTGCTCGAGGGAGAGAAGGCCGGCGAGTGGCTGGTGGAGAACGCCGCTGACGCCGATGTCGACGGAGACGGCGACATCAACGTCGTCCAGCTCGAGGGCACCACGGGCGCCGCGCCGGCGATCGACCGCGCGGAGGGCTTCGCCTCGGCGATCAAGACCGACTCGAAGATCGAGGTCACCAAGTCGCAGACCGGTGACTTCACCCGCGACGGCGGCAAGCAGGTCATGGAGTCCTTCCTCAACTCGGAGAAGGGCATCGATGTCGTCTTCGCCCACAACGACGACATGGGCCTCGGTGCGATCGAGGCGATCGAGGCCGCCGGCCTGACCCCGGGCAAGGACATCAAGATCATCACGGTCGACGCCGTGAAGGACGGGATGACCGCCCTGTCCGAGGGCAAGATCAACTTCATCGTGGAGTGCAACCCGCTCCTCGGTGACCAGCTCATGGATCTCGCCGAGAAGGTTCTCGCCGGCGAAGAGGTGCCCGAGCGCGTCGTGACGGAGGAAGGCACCTTCACCCAGGAGCAGGCCACCGCAGTACTCGCGGACCGTAAGTACTGAGGTAGCCCATCTGCCCGGCGGGTCGCGCCAATCCCCCCAGTGGCGCGACCCGCCGGTCCCAACTCGGAGAGCAACGATGAAGACGATGTACGAGGAGCCCCCGGTGAGCACGACGCCTCCCGCAGCGGGTGAGCCGGGCGCCGCGCCCGTGATCGAGATGCGCGACATCTCGATCACGTTCGGCAACGTGTGTGCCCTCGACGACGTCTCGCTACGGCTCCTGCCCGGCGAGATCCACGCCCTCATGGGCGAGAACGGCGCCGGCAAGTCCACCCTCATCAAGGCGCTCACGGGTGTCTACTCGATCGACTCCGGCACGATCCTGGTCGGCGGCGAGGAGCACTCCTTCGCCACACCCGCCGCTGCACAGGCCGCCGGCATCAGCACCGTCTACCAGGAAGTGAACCTGGTCCCGAACCTCACGGTCGCGGAGAACATGCTGCTGGGGCGTGAGCCGCGACGCTTCGGTGGCATCAACGTCCGGGCCATGAACCGTCGCGCCGAGGACACCCTCCAGCGCCTCGGCCTCGACATCGACCCGCGCTCGACGCTGGGCGATCATCCGATTGCCGTCCAGCAGCTGGTCGCCATCGCGCGAGCCGTCGACGTCGACGCGCGGGTGGTCATCCTGGACGAGCCGACCTCGAGCCTCGACACCGACGAGGTGGCGAAGCTGTTCGAGGTGATGCGTCGCCTGCGTGACAACGGTGTGGCCGTCGTGTTCGTCTCGCACTTCCTCGACCAGATCTACGAGATCAGCGACCGGATGACGATCCTGCGCAACGGTCGCCTCGTCGAGGAGCGGATGGTCGCCGACACCACCCAGCTCGAGCTGGTGAAGCTGATGATCGGCCGCGACCTCGAGGTGCTGGACCGGCTCGACAGTGCACGCACCCGCACCCACGCCGATGCGACCCCGGTCCTGCAGGCGATCGGCCTCAGCCGCAAGGGTTCCCTCGAGGCCACCGACCTGAGCCTGTACGACGGCGAGGTGGTCGGCGTCGCCGGCCTGCTCGGGTCCGGGCGGACCGAGCTCGCCCGGCTGCTGTTCGGTGCCGACACTGCTGACCACGGCTCGCTGGAGATCCGGTCGAACCGGCGTCGCCTGCGCAGCCCGCGCCACGCCATCGACCGCAAGATCGCCTTCTCCAGCGAGGACCGGAAGGCCGAAGGCGTCATCGGCGACCTGAGCGTCGCCGACAACATGCTGCTCGCGCTCCAGGCCTCGCGCGGCTGGCTGCGCCCCATCCCCCAGGCCACCCGCACCCGCCTCGTGGACGAGTACATCGAGGCCCTGGACATCCGGCCGGCCGATCCGCAGGCCCTGATGCGCAACCTGTCCGGCGGCAACCAGCAGAAGGTGTTGCTCGCCCGGTGGCTGATCACCGAGCCGGACGTGCTGATCCTCGACGAGCCGACGCGCGGCATCGACATCGGCGCGAAGGCGCAGATCCAGGCGAAGGTCGCCGAGCTCGCCGAGCGGGGCATGTCCGTCGTGTTCATCTCCGCCGAGCTGGAAGAAGTGCTCCGTCTCAGTGACCGCGTCGTGGTGATGCGCGACCGCCGCAAGATCGCCGAGCGCCGCAACGACGACGTCAGCATCAGCGACGTCCTCGAGATCATCGCCGGCGGGCACCGTGCCGAGGAGGACTCCGATGACTGACACGCTGACTCCGCCGGAGGCGGGCCGACCGGCCGCCGTACCGTCGTCGCGACCGGGGGTCGTTGCCCGCGCGCTCGCGAACCCGTTGCTCTGGCCGCTCCTGGCGCTCGTTGCGCTTCTCGTCGTGAACGTCGTCGCGACACCGTCGTTCCTCGACGTCCGGATCCAGGACGGCCACCTGTACGGCAATGTCATCGACATCGCCCGCAACAGCGCGCCGGTCCTCCTGGTCGCGCTGGGCATGACGCTGGTCATCGCCACCCGCGGCATCGACCTCTCCGTCGGGGCCATCGCCGCCATCGCCGGTGCGGTCGCATGCACCCGGATCGTCGGAGCAGGTGACGAGGGCGCCGCCACCACGGCGATCATGGCGTGCACCATCGCCCTCGCGATGTGCGTCCTGCTCGGCCTCTGGAACGGCTTCCTGGTCTCCGTCATCGGCATCCAGCCGATCATCGCGACGCTCGTCCTGATGGTGGCCGGCCGCGGCCTCGCGATGCTGGTGACCGACGGCCAGATCACCACGGTCCACAACGAGACCTTCAGCGACCTGGCCTCCGGCTACGTGCTCGGGCTCCCGGTGGCGTTCCTGATCGCGCTGGCCATGGTCGGACTGACGGCCGTGCTCACCCGGCGCACCGCGCTGGGCATGCTGATCGAAGCGGTCGGGATCAACCCGGAGGCGAGCCGTCTCGCCGGGGTCCGGTCCCGCACGATCATCTGGACGGTCTACGTCTTCGGCGCCGTGTGCGCTGGTCTCGCGGGCCTGATCATCGCCGCGAACACCAACTCGGTGAACGCCAACAGCCTGGGCCTGTGGATCGAGCTCGACGCGATCCTCGCGGTCGTGATCGGCGGCACCGCGCTCACGGGGGGACGCTTCTCCCTCCTGGGCACCGTGGTCGGCGCCCTGTTCATCACCACCCTGGCCCGCACCATCCCCAACATCGGGATCCCGTCCGAGGCCAACTACCTGTTCAAGGCGATCGTGGTCGTGGCCGTGTGCCTGATCCAGTCTCCGCGGGCCCGTTCCGCCTTCCGTGTACGACGCCCGGCGCGTGCCGTCTCGAAGGGAGCGCATTCATGAGCGCAGTCACCGTCCCCGCCCAGGCCTCGCTCTGGGACCGGGTGCGCGGCTACTCGCCGCCCTCCCGCTTCCTCCCGGTGATCGTCACCTTCGCCCTGTTCGTGGGGATGTTCGGCGCCGGAGGCATCCGCTACGACGGGTTCGCCGATCCGCAGGTGTTCCTGAGCCTGCTGCTCGACAACTCGTTCCTCATAGTGCTCGCCGTCGGGATGACGTTCGTGATCCTGGCCGGGGGGATTGACCTCTCCGTCGGCTCGGTCGTCGCGCTCTCCACGATGATCGCGGCCAAGACGCTCCAGATGGGCTGGTCGCCGTACCTCTCGATCGTCGCAGTGCTGGCGGTGGCGACGTTGCTCGGAACCCTGATGGGGTTGCTGATCCACTACTTCGAGATCCAGCCGTTCATCGCCACGCTCGCGGGGCTGTTCCTGGCGCGCGGGTTGACGTACCTGATCAGCGTCGAGTCGATCCCGATCACCGACCCGACGTTCAGTGACCTGGCGTTCAAGACGATCGAGCTGCCGGGCGGCTACTACACGACCTGGGCGGTCGTGATCGCTCTCGCGGTCGTCGCGGTGGCCGCCTACGTCCTGGCCCGCACCCGCTTCGGTCGCACCGTCTACGCGGTGGGCGGCAACGAGGCCTCGGCGCTCCTGATGGGACTGCGTGTTGCGGGCGTCAAGGTCGGGGTCTACGCCATCAGCGGTTTCTGCGCCGGCCTCGGTGGGCTGCTCTTCGCGCTCTACACGCTCTCGGGCTACAGCCTCCACGCGGTCGGCATGGAGCTCGACGCGATCGCGGCCGTCGTCATCGGCGGCACCCTGCTCACCGGTGGGCGCGGCTACGTGGTCGGTTCGCTGATCGGGGTCCTCGTGCTCGGCACGATCCAGACCTTCATCTCCTTCGACGGAACCCTCAGCTCCTGGTGGACCCGGATCGCGATCGGCGTGCTGCTCCTCGTGTTCGTCGTCGTCCAGCGGCTGATGACGCGGCGACAGAAATGAGCGAGGTCCGTCGTACCCCGGTGATGGCGGACGTCGCGCGTCTCGCCGGCGTCTCCCACCAGACCGTGTCCCGTGTGGTGAACGGGCAGACCAACCTCCGCCCGGAGACGCGCGACCGGGTGCAGCGCGCCATCGAACAACTCGGGTACCGGCCGAACACGGCCGCCCGGAGCCTGGTCACCCGTCGTTCCGGAACCATCGGCGTGATCGGTTCCCGCAGCGGCTTCTGGGGACCGAGCACGGTGCATCGCGCCATCCAGGCCGCCGGCCGGGAAGCCGGCTACTTCGTCAGCTCGGTCAACGTCCCGGTGCTGAGCCGCGAGGAGTTCACCGACGCGATGAACCACCTGCGCGACCAGGACGTCGAGGGCATCGTGCTGATCGCCGCCAACGACGACGCGATCGATGCGGTGCGTGCCCA